>JACPDM010000058.1:9315-20622 GCA_016184045.1 Micavibrio aeruginosavorus
ACACGACCCGGCGCGTAACGGTGCGGCTGCTGCCTTTCGGCCCTGACCGGATTAGCGAAAGCGCCGCCCGCGCCAACCTTCCGCAATGGATATAGTCCGCCCGGGGGCATGGCGCAAGCATTTGCTTAACTATTTGATATTATTGTATTTTATTATAGATTATGGCTATAGACCGAGTTTTTTCAGCATGTTCCGGACAGTGTCACCCGCACCGCCGCGTGGCGCGACGGGGTCGGAGAAGAAATCATGGCCGGGATGGGTCGGATCGACATAGGCAGCCCCGTCGCCAATCTGGATGATGCTGATCTCGGACAAGCCCCCGGAGGCGACAAAATTCTGTTTCAGATCGCTCGTCTTTTCCGGTTTTTTGTCCTGGCGCATCGTCGCGGCTCCCCTTGCGTGTGGCTTTTGAACGGCTGTTTTCTTTCCTTACCCTAACCGCCCAATCCTTGCAAACTTGTTAAAATGCCGCAGTTTTCCCGGACAATTCCATGCCGCAGCGCGGTGGCCGTCAATTCCGGTTTTCCTTCCGGCGCGGAATATTCTAGTCTTGGCCCATGCGCATCCGTCATCTCCCCGAAACCCTGATCAACCAGATCGCGGCTGGCGAAGTCGTCGAACGCCCCGCCGCCGCCGTCAAGGAACTGGTCGAGAACGCCATCGACGCGGGCGCGACGCGCATCGACGTCGAGATTCGCGACGGCGGCAAAAGCCTGATCCGCGTCAGCGACAACGGCATCGGCATGACCCGGGACGAGCTGGTCGCGGCCCTCGACCGCCATGCCACCTCGAAACTTCCCGGCAGCGACCTTGAGAATATCAGCACGCTCGGCTTTCGCGGCGAAGCCCTGCCCTCCATCGGCGCGGTCAGCCGCATGCGCCTTTCAAGCCGCGCCCGCGAAACCCCGGCGGAAGCGTGGGAGATTGCCATCGAAGGCGGGCGCAAATCGGATCCCGCCCCGTCATCGCATCCCGAAGGCACGCGCATCGACGTGCGCGACCTGTTTTATGCCACGCCCGCGCGCCTTAAATTCATGAAGGGCGACCGGGCGGAATACGGGGCGATCAAGGATGTGCTGATGCGCCTTGGCATGGCGTTTCCCGAAATCGGTTTCACCCTGACGAATAACGGCATTCAGTCCCTGAACCTGCCCGCGATTGCACAGGACGATCCCCATGACATGCGCAGCCAGCGCCTTGGCGTTCTGCTCGGCGGCGATTTTACCGCCAACGCCCTGAAGATCGACGCCGCGCGCGACTCCGTCACGCTGGCCGGACATATCAGCCTGCCGACCTATCACCGCGGCACGGCGCAGTTCCAGTACCTGTTCGTGAATGGCCGCCCGGTGCGGGACAAGCTGCTCCATGCCGCCGTGCGCGTGGCCTATGCCGACGTTCTGGCCCGCGACCGTCATGCCGTGGTGGCCTTGTTCCTCGACCTACCTTCCGGTGAGGTCGATATCAACGTCCATCCGGCCAAGGCCGAGGTGCGCTTTCGCGACGCCGCCATGATCCGCGGCATGATGATCGGGGCGCTGCAACACGCCATCCATGACGGCAGCCGCCAGACCACCTCCACCCTGACCGCCCACACCCTTTCCGCCGCGCGTCCGGCATGGAACACCCCCGCGGCATCCCCGGCCATAAGCGGCCTTGGCGAGTCCGCGTTCAATTTCTACCGCCCGGCCCCCGCCGCGATGACGGCAGCGCCGATAGCCTCTCTGGCTCCGTCAGCGCGCGCCGAAATTCCGCCTGCGCCGGAGCAAGACTCCGCCCCGGACTACCCCCTTGGCGCGGCGCGGGCGCAGATCCATGAAAACTACATTCTTGCGCAAATGGTGCCGGAAATCGTGACTCTGGCCGATACCGAGGCCTCGGCCCTGCTGGAGCACACGGCAACTCTCTCCGGCCTTGGCCTTGAGATCGAGCCTTTCGGGATTGACGCGATTGCCGTGCGCTCCATCCCCGCCCTGCTGTCGGGCCGCGCCGATGTGCAGCGCCTGATCCGCGATCTTGCCGACGAAATCACTGACCGCGGCACCGCCAACGGCCTTGCCGAAAGGATCAACGCCCTGCTTTCCACCATGGCCTGTCACGGATCGGTGCGCTCGGGCCGCCGCCTCAATGTCGAGGAAATGAACGCCCTGCTGCGGCAGATGGAGGAAACGCCCAATTCCGGCCAATGCAACCATGGCCGCCCGACCTCGATCAAACTCACCTTGAAGGATATTGAACGCCTGTTCGGGCGCACGTCATGAACAGCCGAATCTTCGCGCCCTATTCCCCGTCCAGCGTCTCTAAAAACTGCCGCAGCGCGCGCAAATCGCGCAGCATGGCGTTGCGCGTCTTTTCCTGATGCGGGTCCGGCCCGTGCAGGGCTTCATTATAGATTTCGGCGCGATAGTGTTCTTCGACCAGCGCCGCCTTGTACACGTCATCCGGGCTTGCCGCCCCGGCGCAGAACGCCAGCCCCATGACCAGCGAGCCCGAGAGTCCGGTTGCCATCTGCAAGGCATTGAAGTGCCACGGGCCCATGGCCTGCACGCGGGCAAGGGCGAAATCGTGCGCCGCCTGCGGCTGTTCCAGCGCCGCAAGCCCCGTTGTGACTGTCAGGGCGATTCCGCTTTCCTGCGCGAACCACGTGCACCAGCGTCCCCAGATATCCTCCTGACGCCGGGCTATTTCTTCCGGGGTTGCCGCGCGGTAACATAAAAGGTCCGTATCCAGATAAGCGAGAACGGCCTCCCGCACCGCCGCGCGGGTCTGCGCATCCTGATTGGCGGCGGTGGTCAGGATTTGCGTCAGCGGCATGGTTTCGGGATCGACTTCTGCGCCTTGCCCCGCCCATTCCTGCGCTACAAGGTCGGCCAGCGCGGCATTCGGCGCAATCAACTCCCCGCCGGACGGCAGGCGCACGGGCTTTCCGTCAAGATGAATTGCGTAACCGCTGCCCTGTCTGGCGATGCTGACAAGTTTGTAAAAACGCTTCATGGATTTGCAAATTTCCGGCAGGGGTGGTTCTCGGCAAGATCACCCTGACCGATGCCAAGGCCCGACAGTGATGGGGTTTCTTGCCCCGGCGCAAACCGCGATGAAGCCGTCCCGCGCTCCAGATCAATCGTTCCATCGCCTGTGATGACATGATCGTCGGCCTCAACCAGAAGCGCCTTGACCGCCGCTTCCTGCCGCTTGATTTCAAGCATCCAGAGCCCGCAGGCAAGATGCAAATCGCCGTCCGGCTTGATTGCGGGCAGCATCGCCTGCACAATCCTGCCACCTGCGCCAAGCCCCTTTGCGGAAAGATTCCCCGGACCCGCTGCCACAACAGCCTTGCCGTTCAAGGATTCGATCAGCGCCGCGCTGTTATTGCCCTCGGCCTTGAGCGCGATAACCACATCGGCACGCCCTTCCGTCGTGCCGCCATAAAGGCGCGCATAATCAACCCCCCGCACGGTAAGACCGGCATCAAGCTTTCCGGGGGCTCCCGTCGCGTCAAGCCTGATCGATCCGGACAACGTCCCGCCATGCATATCCCCGGACAGGGAATCCAGCGCGGCGATGTTGTCTTTGACAATAAAGCGTCCGGCCATCGACCCCAATGCCGCCTTGCCGACGCGGAAATCGGTAATCCTGAAACCCGTATCGATGCTGGCCCTGCTGAAATCATAAGGCTCGGCCTGTTTCTCCCGGTACAGGTCGGGTCCGTAATAAAACGTCTGCAATTCACGCCAGATTTGCGAAATCCCTGCATTGCCGTAAAGATCGTCACGGTTCAGGATGCCGAAAACAACCTCCCCGCCGACATGCCGCAAGCGGCCTTTCCGGGTTATCCGCAAATCAACCGTGGCGGCACTCTCGCCGCCTTTGATGGTGCCTTTTATATTCCGGCCGATAACAAGATCGGCGCTGACCGGGTGCGCGGCCCCGGCCCGCAACTCCTCAAGCCTGACGCCAAGCCTCTTTCCGCCAAGGGGCCGGAAAACACCTTTCGCGGCGATATCGCCCGCCTTCATCGTGAACGGCGCCTCATCCGCCATCACATAAACGGGGATCTTCGCAAGGCCCGTCTTTCCCTTCAATGGAACGGTCGCAGAAAAATCCTCGCCGCCATAGGCGCCTTCTGCAACGAAGGCCATGGCCTTCGGATCGATCATTATCTTTTCAACCATGATCGCGCGGGGCGCAAAAACCCCGGCGGCGATGCGTGCATCCTTGACGGCCAGCATGCGGAACTTCGGTGTGCCGCTGGGAATGCTCCAGAACGCCATGGCGAACCGTGCCTCGCCAAGGCGGATCAGCTCCTCCCCCGCGGCATCCCCGCCCTTGCGGACAAAGCGGATATCTTCTGCCGCCATCCCCATCGCCGGATAGAAGCCGGCATAAACCAGCGTGCCGATGCTGGCCTGCATGCCCGTCGCCTGCGAAAGATAATCTTCGAGGCTTTCACGGAGCTCCGGCGAATTCCCGCCCATGACGCTTAAAGTGAAAAGGCTTGCCGTCATCAGGCAAAGGAGAATCAGCGGGATGCGAATTGCCCAGCGCCATTTCGACGGCGGCTTTTTCGGAAGTTCAGGTTCCGGAAGGCCGTAAAGACCGTGACCCAGTGTCATAATACCCTTGAGTGTGTATGGGGTGGACTGCAACGCCCGCCGATTATATCAGGGCCTTGCCTGTTTTAAAGCCTGACATCGGCGAAAGGATCGCCGCTGAAATCATAATCGAAGCCGAAATCACCCCAGCTTTTGCGCAATTCCGGCGGCAACGGCGCGCGCAGATCCAAAACGCCTTTGCCCCCCGGATGCGGCAGGATCAGCCGCGCCGCGTGGAGGTGCAGCCGCGGCGCAAGGCCCAGCGCCTGAACCATGTCCGCAGCGGCATCGTCATTGCCGTATTTTTCATCGCCGATGATCGGAAACCCGGCCGCCTGGCAATGCACGCGCAATTGATGGGTTCTTCCCGTGCGCGGCCACAGGGCGAGAAACGCGGCCTTTTTTGCGGCGCGCTCGATCACCTTGAATTCGGTACGGGCGAATTTTCCGTTTTCCTCATCCACCACCATCATATCTTTGAAGGAATCCGCGCCCTTGGCCAGCGGCGCGACGATGCTGCCCTCGTTTTCTTCCGGCGCAGGCGCGACGAGGGCCCAGTAATATTTGCGGATGTTCTTGTTCTCGAAGGCCTTGCCCATCTTCGCCGCCATCTCGCGGCTGCGCGCCAGCACCAGAAGTCCGGACGTGTCGCGGTCGAGGCGGTGGCAGAGTTTTGGCTTGCTGCCTTCCGCATCCGCCATGTGTTCCAGCAGGCCATCGATATGCCGCTCGACCCGAAGACCGCCCTGCGCCGCGATCCCGGCGGGCTTGTTCAAAACCATGAGATCGCCGTCATCGTACAAAATCATCGATTTGAGCAGTTCCGCATCGCCCTTTTGCGCGCGGAAATAACGATCCTGCTTGCCTTCATCCGACGATGGCGGGATTCGCACTTCCTGCCCCGCCGCAAGCCGCGTATCGGTTTTGGCCCGCTTGCCGTCAACGCGAATCTGCCCCTTTCGCATCAGCTTTTGCAAAAGCGCATAGGGAAGATCGGGCGCGTTTTTCTTCAGCCAGCGGTCCAGCCGCTGCCCGTCGTCGTCCTGCGCCACCGTAACGATTTTAACGCCGCTCATACACTCAACACCCTGACCAGAAAAAGCCCTGCCGCCAGCGCGGCAATCGAAAACACGACAGAACAAAGCACATAGGCGAGGCTTTGTAAAATTTCACCGCGCTCCCACAACAGCACCGCGTCCAGCGAAAACGCCGAAAACGTGGTAAATCCGCCCAAAACCCCGACCGTGAGAAAAAGCTTGAGCGCTTGCGACGGCTCATGAACATGCGCGAAAAACCCGGCCAGCAGCCCCATAACCAGAGAGCCCAGCACATTGATCGCCAGAATGCCGAGCGGAAACGTCGCCCCCGTCACCGCCAGAACGCCGCTATTAAAGAAATGCCGCAGCACCGCCCCGGTCGCCCCGCCCGCCGCTATCGCCAGAATTTGAATCATGCCTTGCCCCTGTGCAAAAACCATAAAAATCAGTCTGCCACGGCCTGCCTGCGAAACAAAGGGAAACGCGTCACTACGGAGCCAACGGCGTTATGACGATCTGATCCACAGGACTATAGCTCCGCATCTTCGTGAAAGATCGCCTGGCCCGCCCGTCTTCGATGACAAGCGGTCTGCCCGGTTTAATCGCCCAGACGATCATCTTATCATCAACCGATTCCGGTGGCGTCGCCAGCGCCGGAAAAACTTCTGAAAGCAGCGATTCAGTCAGATAAAACGTTACCTGTACTGGCCGCATCGCGCTGAAGCTGCGCGTCCATTCGCGGCTGTAGCGATGTCCGAGATAGTGCCAGTAGGGCGTAAGGCCGAGCGCCATAGCGGCGCTTGATACGTCATCGGCATCGCCGTCCCGCTTGCCGATTTCGATAACATCGTTTAAATCCGGCAAGGTCACCGCAATCCTGACTTTGTCGCCAGACGCGCCCATGAACCCCATCGCAATATTATCATAGAAATCAGGACGATACCGCGCACCCAGGGCCTTCATTGTAGCGGAGCGCGGTTTACCGCTTCGCAAGGCTGACTGCACATCTTCCGCGCTCACAAGACGGCCATCGCGCCACCCCGCAAGTTGATAAAAAGGGTCGACCAATCCGCGGCGACCGTCCGGCAAAGAAACGGAAAGCGCGCTATGAGCACTCTCTGGCGTCATCATGTTCCATTGCACCGATTGATAGCCCCCGTGCGCCAGAACAAATTTCAACCCCCGCGCGGCATTGTCGCACCACCCCATCGGATAAAGGGTTTCTATCGCGCCTTCCGGCAAGCGGATAAACCCCGGCAACAGAGCGTTTGTCAGATAGGGTCGCAGCCGCCAGAGCAGCGGGAACCCGCTTTCACGCGGTTCAAATCGCGCTGCGTACAGGCTCGCAATAAGAGCAATGTCATCGTCTACGGAGGTAGCCGAACGCCTGGATTGAAGAAGGTTATCCGCCCGCCCATTCGCCGCCAGAACCAAACCCTCCCGCGCCAGCAGCAACGCTATGACAAAAATTATTGCCGCCACGACGAAAAAACCGCTCTTCCTCAGGCCCTTACCCATTCTTCGCATCGCGCAGTTTTTGCCAGTAATCGAGGCGCTTCCTGATCTCGCGCTCAAAGCCGCGCTCGACCGGCTGATAGAATTCGCGCCGCGCCATGCCGTCGGGGAAGTAATTCTGCCCCGAAAATCCTTCCGCCGTATCGTGATCGTATTCGTAGCCCGCGCCGTAGCCGATTTCTTTCATCATCTTTGTCGGCGCGTTGAGAATATGCGCGGGCGGCATCAGCGAGCCGGTGTCCTTCGCCGTGCGCTGCGCGTCCTTGTAGGCCATATAGGCCGCGTTGGATTTCGGCGCGGTCGCCATATAAATCAGCGCCTGCGCCAGCGTCAATTCACCTTCCGGGCTACCAAGGCGTTCGTAGGTTTCCCACGCCGCCAGCGCCATAGTGAGCGCCTGCGGATCGGCAAGACCGATATCCTCTGACGCCATCCGCACGATGCGCCGGGCGATGAAACGCGGGTCTTCCCCGCCATTCAGCATCCGGCAAAACCAGTACAGCGCCGCATCGGCATCCGACCCGCGCACCGATTTATGCAGGGCGGAAATCAGGTTGTAATGCCCCTCATCCGCCTTGTCGTAGAGCGGAGCGCGGCGATTGGCCAGCGCTGCGAGTTTCTCCGTATCCAGAACAGAGTCCTCGCTCAAAACCTGCTCCGCCATGGTCAGGGCATAGCGCCCGTCGCCGTCAGCCATGGCCTTGAGCGCAAGGCGCGCATCCTTGTCCAGCGGCAGGGGTTTTCCGGCTTCCGCCTCCGCCCGCTGCAACAGGATTTCAATCGCCGCGTCGTCAAGGCGCTTCAGCACCATCACCTGACAACGGGAAAGCAGCGCGGCATTGAGCTCAAAAGATGGATTTTCCGTCGTCGCCCCGATCAGGACGATGGTTCCGTCCTCCACCACGGGCAAAAACGCATCCTGCTGCGATTTATTGAAACGGTGGATTTCATCGACGAAAAGCAGCGTCCCGCGCCCTTGTTGCCGCCGCAATTTCGCCGCGTCGAACACCTTGCGCAGATCGGCGACGCCCGAGAAAATCGCCGAGATTTGCTCGAACTGCAAATCCGTATGATCGGCCAGAATCCGCGCCAGCGTTGTCTTGCCGCAGCCCGGCGGCCCCCAGAGGATGATCGAGGCCAGTTTCCCGCCCGTCACCATCCGCCGCAGCGTTCCTTCTGCCCCGACCAGATGGTCCTGCCCCACGACGTCATCGATGCTGCGCGGGCGCAGGCGGTCGGCCAGAGGACGCGGCATATCTTGGGGCTGATCTTTCAGGAACAGGTCGGCCATCAGCGGATCACGATCTGCTGCGTCCGGCCGCCGCGATCGAGAATCACCTGCCACGCAGTCGCGCGCGCAGCAATCACCCGCTTCAGATTGCCGACAGTTTTGATATCGATTCCGTTGACTTGTAAAATCACATCGCCCTTGGCGAACAAGCTGCTGGCGGGCGTGCCGGGTTCCGATTTCACCACGACGACGCCGCCTTCCGTCTGTCCAAGGCTTTCGATTTCCGCCGCCACAGCGGGGTTGATATTGGCCACGCGCGCGCCGGCAAAACTCCCGGATCTTCCGGCGGGGCAGCGGTCTTAAAGGTCAGCGCGCGTTCTTTCCCGTCGCGAAAAATGCCAAGGCTTGCCTCTGTGCCCAGCGGCAGTGTCGCCATGCGAAATTTGACCTCTGACGAATCGCGAATGGCCTTGCCGTTCATCGAAACGATCACATCGCCCACTTTCGCCCCTGCTTTTTTCAAAGGGCTCGCCGGATGCAGCGCCGCAATAAGGGCTCCGGAAGGCTTCTCGAGGCCAAGGCTGTCGGCAATTTCGCCCGTCACGGGCTGGGACGTCACGCCAAGCCACGGGCGCTGGATTGCAGCTTTTCCGCCGTTTTTCTCCGCCGCAATCACCGTGCGCACCATTTCCGACGGGATGGCAAAGCCGATGCCAAGACTGCCGCCGCTGCGGGAATAGATGGCGGTATTGATGCCGACGACGCTTCCGTCCATGGCAACGAGCGGCCCGCCGGAATTGCCCGGATTGACCGCCGCATCGGTCTGGATGAAGAAATTGTAATCGCTGATATTGAGAGAGGAACGGGAGAGAGCGGAGACAATCCCGCTCGTCACCGTCTGCCCGACGCCAAAGGGGTTGCCGATGGCGAGGACAAGATCCCCGACCTCAAGACCTTCGCTTGGCTTCAGCTCCGCATAGGGCATTTTCTGGCCGCGCGTTTCCATCCGCAGCAAGGCGAGGTCCGAGGGCTCGTCCATCAGGGCAAGCGCCGCATCGAATTCACGCCCGTCGTCCAGAACGACGCGAATCGCGTCCGCGCCTTTGATCACATGCGCGTTGGTGACGACCAGCCCGTCAGCCTGCACGATCACGCCGGACCCCAGCGCTCCTTCGACCTGTTCGCGGCTCAGCCCGCCGCCCTGAAAGGCGAAACTATTGCCGAAAAATTGCCTGAAAAACGGGTCGTCCATAAAAGGATTCCCGGCGCGCCGCGTCACCGTGCGCGTGGTGTAGATATTCACCACGGCGGGCGCGACCATCTTGACCACGGGCGCGAAAGAGAGGGAAATTTCAGCCCGGTCCTGCGGCGGGATTTTCTGCGCCCCCTCCGCGGCCAACACCGGGCCGGACAGCAGGGTAGACAGAGCAAAAATAAACAGAATGATTTTCTTCATGACCCCTCCCGAAGCATCAGGATGCCTTGCGTTTATATAGATCGCAGGGATAGAAATCTCCATGCTTCTGCGGTTTTCTTAGAAAATACACAGCCTTATGGCTCGCTACGGTCCCAGCCGCTTTATAATGCCGCATTTCTTCCGCGAAACCCGGATGAACGGACAAATACGGGATATAATCGGCATGATCGTTGCAGACGAAAACGAGATCCGGGCGGTAACGGGCCAGATCTTCCGCAATCATGGCGGCGATACGCTGGCGCAGCGCCAAAAGCGCCGGGTCGCCCGGCCTCTTGCGCTCTTCCGCCCGCAATCCCTGAAACCAGAACTTGGCAAAGCGCGACGCATGTTCCTTGCCGCTATAATAGCTAACAAGCTGGATCATGCGAACGGTTCCGCCCATCACCAGAAAACGGCAATTCTCGCCGCATTCAGCCACCATCCGCGTCATCGGCTGCGCCCGGACCGTTTGCGGCGAGGGCAGATAAGGATGCGGCATGAATGTCACGATCAGGGAAAATACCGCCGCCTGCCACGCCAGCGAAACCGGCCCCCGCCATCCCGCAACCTGTAGAATGGGAGAGGCCAGAAGCCCCATCGCCAGAAGGAAAAACGTCTCGGCGGGGATAAGATGGTACGTATAACCCTTGTTCATGATGAAATAGGCGCAGAGCGCCAGAAGCCCGAGAATGACGAACATTCTGGCTTCCCTGACCATGCCATTGAGCCTTGGATGAAACGTCAGGGCCATCAGGAACAGCCCGAGATAGGAATAGAAAACGACATCAAGGGTATTGAAATTTGCCCCGTGCCCGGCATAGAGGGCGATCGCATCCGGAACGATCACCTTCAGATAATCCCCGAACAGGGCCGGCGTCGTCAGTGCATAGACCCCGGCCGTCGCTGCCATCACCAGAAAATCGCCATCCCACAGGGCGGAGAGCCGCCGCTGCCCCCACGCCCGATGGACCATCAGAAAGGCCGGGAGCAATCCGTAATGCGGCTTTAAAAGCAGCGTCAGCGTCCCGGCCACCAGCACCGCAAGGGCGAGCCAGCGCGGCGGCGCGGCATGCCCCCAGTTACGCCCCGCCAGCAGACAGGCCAGCGGCACCGCGCCCAGAGCGGCAAAATGATCCCGCTGCCCGAAATCAGGACCGACCATGATCGTGGCCGCGAAGAACAGCAGCAGGCAGACCAGAGCGGCGCGATCCCCGCCCAGATCCGGCCAGCGCCGCAAAATGCGATAAGTCGCGGCGACCGACAGGCCGATCAACGCCAGGCCATAAAGCAGGATGCTGCGCTCCAGCGGCAAAACGTCCTGCGCCGTCAGAAAAAAGGCGGGGGCATAGAAAAAAACCGTCAGCGGCGGGTTGAGTTCGTAAAAATCGCGCAGCAGCGTCCCGCCGGATGTCAGGCGCTGATAGCCCGTATAAAACCAGAAAATATCGTGATTGACCGTCCCGCCGGTCCATGCGGACC
>JACPDM010000057.1 GCA_016184045.1 Micavibrio aeruginosavorus
CAGCTTTGTTCGAGCGCGATGGCCGTCATCTACCCCTCCAGCGCCTCTTTCACCTTCGCCGCCAGCTGCTTCAACGTGAATGGCTTGGGCAGGAACCAGATGTTCTTGCCCATGTGGTCTTTCAGCTTTTCTTCCGTATAGCCGGAAATAAAGATGATTTTCAGATTGGGGTTGATCTGGCGCATACGCTGCGCGAGGGTCGGGCCGTCCATGTTCGGCATGATGACATCGGTGATCATCAGATCGATATGCTTGTTGGCCTGATTATCCATGACGCTCAGCGCCGACTCCCCGCTTTCCGCCGTCAGGACTTCATACCCCTTGTTCGCCAGCGCGCGGGAGGAGAAGGTGCGGACCGCGTCCTCGTCTTCCACCAGCAAGATCCGCGCCGTTCCGGTCAGATCGCGGGTGTTGTCGTCCTCGACGCTCTTGGCCGTTTCCTCGACGATTTCTGTTTCCACCGCCTGCGGCAGGAAGATCGAGAACGTGGTCCCCTTGCCGACAACGCTCTCCACCATCAGATAACCGCCGGTCTGACGGATAATCCCGTAAACCGTGGCAAGGCCAAGCCCCGTCCCCTGCCCTACGGCCTTGGTGGTAAAGAACGGCTCGAAAATCCGGCCCATAATCTCCGGCGGAATGCCGGATCCCGTATCGCTGACATCAAGCCGTACCCATTTCCCCGGCGGCATATGGTCGCCCGTGCATTCGACCGTTTCGGCGTTTTCATAGGCGCTGGTGCTGATCGTCAGGCGCCCGCCGCCCTCCATCGCGTCCCGTGCATTGACAGCAAGGTTGATCAGCACCTGCTCCATCTGCCCGACATCGACCTTGACGAGGCCGAGATCGCTGCCGTGAACGACATCAAGGTCAATGTTCGCGCCGATCAGGCGGCGCAGGAGATGCGATACTTCAGTAAGAATGTCGCCGATATCCTGCACCTTCGGACGCAGGGTCTGCTGGCGCGAGAAGGCCAGCAATTGCCGCACGAGATTGGCCGCGCGATTGGCGTTCTGCTTGATCTGCATGATGTCGGAGAACGACGGATCGCCTGCCTTGTGCCGCAGCATCAAAAGATCGCAGAAACCGATCATCGCGGTCAGAAGGTTATTAAAGTCGTGCGCAACACCGCCGGCCAGCTGGCCGATCGCCTGCATTTTCTGCGACTGGACGAATTGCTGTTCCAGCGCCTTTTGCTGGGTCAGGTCGCTGAAATGCAGGACGATGCCGTCATCGCCGCGAAATTTACGGGCAAACATCTGCGTTGCCACATTGCGATCATGGCCGATCAGGGTCACTTCCATCGGCGTCGCCGCCTGCTGGCCCTTTTGAATGCGCTCCAGTGCGCCGAGCATCGGGGCGCGGTCGTGCTCTTCGATCACGGCCTCGAAATGCCGCCCTTCGAGCGCCTCCACTGTCGTCCCCAGCATGGCGGCAAGCGAGAGATTGACATCGGCCAGAACCCCTTCGGAATTCAGCATCGCAACGCCAAGGGGCGCTTCTTCGAAGAATCTCTGGAAACGGTCTTCGGACGCCTTGAGCGCTTGCCGCATCGCCCGCTCCGCAGTCAGGTCGTGAACCACGCCGCGCGTCCGTACAGCGCCTCCGGCTTCGTGTACCACGGCCTGCGAAATCGACGCCATGAAGGTTTTCCCGGCAGGCCCCTTCATCATCACTTCCGCCATTTGCTTCGCGCCGCCGCCGGGCAAAATATCGTAGGGATGCGCTCCTACCGGCGGTTGGTCGAGATAGGTGTGCAAGCGGCCGCTGCCCAGAAGATTCTGGATGTCCTCGCCCAGCCAGCGCGCCAGCGTCGCGTTGACGAAAACGAATTTTCCGTCCTGATCGACGGAGAAAAAGCCCACCGGGGCGTTGTCGGTGAAATCGATCAGCTTTTCGCGCTCTTCGCGGATGGCCCGGTCGGCGATGCGCTTGTCGGTAATATCGTCGATGCGCCAGTGAATATACCCGGCCCAGCCCGAAACAGGCTGCGCCGTCACCATGTACCAGCTTTCGCCCTCGCCCGCATTGCTGCGCAGCTCCAGCGAATCCGTCAGGCCGCGATGGGCCTGATCCGCCAGCAGGCGAAAATGCGCCAGCGTTTCGCTGTCATTGGTAAAGAGCTGAGTCAGGGCATGAAGAGACGGCTTCCCGAAAGGCTGGCACAACCGCTCGAACAGATGATTGTAGTAGATCGGCTGATCGACGCTGTCGGTAATCAGCCGCGCGCCCCGGCTTCCCTCCAGAACCTCGCGCAGCAGCAGGCGTTCGTTCTCCTGCGCGCTATGGATATGCAGGGCGCGTTGCAGGAAAAATGCGATCATGGCCGCCAGCGCAAAGGCAAGCCCGGCGGCGATCACCGCTTCGCGCTGCACATTGAACGCAATCGCCAGCCCAAGACAGGCCAGAATGTAAATCAGGACAATCGCCATGGCGATAGCCAGACGCGTCCTGTGCCCGCCGCTTTTCGCAGCAGGCGTTTCTGTTCGATGATGCCGGGCAATGAATTCGCGATGATCCGTCGTCATGATGCCTTTTTAGCATAAAAATGGCATTTTGAAGCGCCTATTTACGCAGATAAACGTCGTAAACGGCATAGGGCGGGGGTGCGGCAAATGTTCTTTTGTAAAATTCACGGCTATTGAGCGTCATTTCATCGGCTTTGTAATAGTTTTCCCAGGCTTTGGCAAAGCTGGCATTCCCGGCGAAAACGATTCTTATATCGTCTCCGGGCGCGGGATCGCGATACAGGGCGACCATGGCGGGTTTGAAGCGATCGAGATCTTCCGCAACCATATTGGCAAAATACGATACCTGCTCCGGGCTGCTCAGGAAGCCAAGGAACCAAAAACTGGAAAACCGCGTCGCATGCGGGATCCCCGTATAGACTGAAAGGGGAATGACGATATTTGTGGATACGGATTGCATCAGGAAAGACGACCCTTCGGCATGACTGCTGATATAGGCCGCAAGCTCCGATTTTCTGTAGTCCCCATGCGTGGCAACAACAAGCAAGCGCGGCAAGGCTAAAAAAAGAAGCGCGATAATAACCGCGATCAGAGCAACATGCCTCCGGTTTTCCGATTGCGCGGCCTTGAGGTACAGCAGGGCCGTCATTGCGGCCGCCGGAACGATCAGGCTGAAGAACGGGATCATGTGCAGACTGAATCCCTTGAGCTGGACGACGAAAGGAATTGCGGCGGCCAGCGCCATCAGGCAAAGAAATACCGTGAAATTCCGCTCCTCCCTGCTTCCTTCCGCAAGCCACGCCAGAACGGTCAGGCAACCCGAAAAAAGCGCCATCGCCGCAAAACTGACCAGCACCTTATTCATGACAAGCGTTGAATACATCCCGAGGCTGACCGCCGGCAGGACTTCCGCGATGAAATCCGGGAACCATATCAAGGTAACGGCGATATACAGCACCGTGCCGACGGCAAGACACAGGAAATCGAAATCAAAGACAATCGAAAAGCGGCGCTCGCGCCAGAAACGATGCGCCAGCATCAAAACGCATAAAAGACCGTAATGCGGCTTCATCAAAATGAACGGCGTGCCGAGAACCAGCGCCGCCCGCGCGGAAACGGATTTTCCCTCTCCCTGAGTCAGGGCATATTGCGCCATCAAGAACGGCAAGAGCATCAGCGCGATCAAATGGTCCTTGTTGGCGAATTCAATCTGCCACAAAACCGTCACCGATAGCAGCCATGACCAGATGATCGCATACCCCGCCAAATGCCCCGGCGAAAGAAAAACCTTGAGCAGCCGCATCATGATGAAGGTTGCAATCAGCAAAAGGGCCGCGCCGTATATGAACCCGGCAGCCCAGAGCGGAACCCCCGCCCGGGCCATAAGCGCAACAGGCAAATACACGAGGTAACAAAGCGGCGGATTGTTATCCAGAAAATCCCGCGTCATCGTCCCGCCCGACAGAAACGATTCCGCCGCCATGCCCAGCCACGCCATATCGCCCGGAACGCTGACCCGCGCCTGGGAAAAAAGGGCAAAAAGCAGGAAGAATCCCGTCACGGCATGGAATATCGCCAGATTCGACCGCGTCACTTCAGCTTGCCTTTCAGCCTGAAGACATAGGAAATAACTTGCGCCACGGCCTTGAAATGCTCGGCCGGGATGACTTCATCGATTTCAACGGAATTATACAGCACCCGCGCCAGCGGCGGATTTTCGTATACAACGACGTCGTTTTCCTTGGCGATTTCCCGGATTTTAAGAGCGATATTGTCCATCCCCTTGGCGACGCAGACCGGAGCTTCCATCGTATCCGGGTCGTATTGCAGGGCGACGGCGAAGTGGGTCGGGTTGGTGATGACGACATCGGCCTTGGGCACGTTTTGCATCATGCGCTGCCGCGCTTTCTCCGCCCGCAACTGGCGCAGTTTCGCCTTGACCAGCGGGTCGCCTTCTGTCTGGCGATATTCGTCTTTCAATTCCTGCTTGGTCATGCGCATCTTTTTCATGAATTCCATGCGCTGATAGACGATATCGATCACGGCAATGATCAGGAACGCGATCAGCGTCCCCGCCATCATGCGCAGGACCAGCGCCATCATCTCGTCCAGCATCAGCGGCACCGGAATTCCAACCAGATGTTCGACACCGTTAAAGAACGGGTAGAGCAGCACCACCGCGACCACCGTCACCATGCCGATTTTGAAGATACCCTTGACGAACTCCAGTATCGAGCGCATCGAAAACAGGCGCCCGAACCCCTTGAACGGGGAAATCTTGCTGATATCCGGCTTGATCACTTCCGGCGCGAAGATCGGCCCGACTTGCAAGAGCGGCCCCAGCAGCCCCGCCAGCATCAGGATAATCAGCGGCAGGGCGAGAATCTTCATCATCTCCATGAAGGCCCCGCCGAGGATCACTGAAAACCCGCCCGGAACGCCGGGCAGGGCATGGGACTGCTCGATATAGCTGCGCAGGATCTGCGTCATCTGCGAGAGCATCGGATGCGCCAGCGCCATGATCAAAATCGTCGCCGTCAGCAGCATCAGCCAGCTGTTGATCTCGCGACTCATCGGCATCTGGCCCTTGCGCCGCGCCTCTTCAAGGCGCTTGGGTGTCGGGTCTTCTGTTTTTGAGGAATCGTCTGGTTTGTCGCCGTCGCTCATGGCATGGCCCCGCTTCCCTGCGGGAACAGGAAGGACATGCCCTCCTCAAACCGTCCGACCCAGAACAGGAAGATGGCCGACGCCACCATCGCCAGCGCCAGAAGGGAAATCAGGATCTGCACCGGAACCGCCAGAATGAACACCTGAATCTGCGGCATCAGGCGGGAAAGGATGCCCATGCCGATGTAAATCAGCATCCCGACGACGATAAACGGCGCGGCGATCTGCACCCCGATCATGAAACTGGCGCTGACCGCCTGCGCCATCAGTTCGGCCATATTTCCGGTTTCAGGAATCGTCCCGACCGGGAACTGGCGGTAGCTTTCCAGCAACCCGAAGAACAGCATGTAATGCATGTTGGTCGCCATGAACACCAGAACGCCCGTGATCGATAAAAACGCGCCGACAAGCGACCCTTGGGTCGAGAAGGCCGGGTTCAGGAGCTGCGCGTTGCCAAGGCCGGATTGCATTGAAATGATCATCCCGGCCGTATCCAGCGCCATCATGAACACCCGCGCCACCGTGCCGATAAAAAGACCTATGACGAATTCCATGACGATCAGGACGACCAGCGCCATCCCCCCCGGAACCGGGCTGGGCAGCATCGGCGCCACCAGCGGCGCAAGCACCAGCGAGAGACCCAGCGCGATATAGAGGCGAACGGTCTGCGGCGTCAGGGAGTCGCCGACCCCCGGCATGATGGTGAGCGCCGTCCCGATCCGGACGAAAGTCAGGATAAAGGCGAAAACCCCGGCGGTGAGAAAATTCTGCAATGTGTCCATGGCACCCGCCCTATTGCAGGCCGATCATCTTGTCCGCCAGCAGTTCCATAAACTCGACCAGCGACGTCGCCATCATCGGCAGCATCAGGAACAGCGCCAGAAAGATGGCCAGAATTTTGGGGACGAAGACAAGGGTCATTTCCTGAATCTGCGTCAGCGCCTGCACCAGCGCGATCGCCACACCGACAATCAGCCCGACCATCAGGATCGGCAGGCTGATCTTGATGGTCAGCATAATGGCCATCCGGGCCAGTTCGATGATTTCGGTTTCGTTCATGGAAATCGACCGTTTACGGTGAGCAGTTCACGGTTAACGGTACACCGTACACCGCCCACCGTCCACTAGATCGGCATTCTCATAATTTCCTGGTAGGCGCTCAACATCCGGTCGCGGACGGCCACGACGGTCTGGAGGGTCAATTCGGCGGCTGTGACCGCTTCGACCACATCGGTCAGGTTTGCGGTCCCCATCACAGCGCTGGCAGAGGCCTTTTCGCCCCCGCGCATGGTTTCAATCGCCTCGACCCCGGCCTGCTTCATGGCATCGGAGAAACTCTCACCTTTCGCCGCCTCGATACCAGGCATCTGCATGGTTTTCGCGGTATTGGCATAAGCGGCGGCGCCCGCGGCGGGATTGGTAATTCCGGTAATAGCCATGATAAAAACTCCCTGACCTTTCTATTTTACCACAGTTTTAGCGGCGCAGCAGGTCAATTGTCTGCATAATCATATTGCGGCTCTGGTCGATCATGCCAAGGTTTGCCTCGTAGGTTTTCTGCGCCTCGCGCATATCCATGGTTTCGACGATCGGATCGACATTCGGCATTTTCACATAACCTTTTGCGTCGGCGGCGGGGTGCTCCGGCATATATTTGAGGACAAAAGGCCGCTTCGTGTCTTCCTCGACCTTGTCCACCCG
>JACPDM010000055.1:0-5052 GCA_016184045.1 Micavibrio aeruginosavorus
CGAGCGAGAGCGCCTCGTCGATCCGCAGGCCGCAGCCGTAAAGCATGGTGAACAAGGCATGGTCGCGCGCGCCGATCCATGTCTCCGCAGGCTGGTCAAGAATGGAAAAGGCCTGTCTTTCACTCATCGGCCGGGGCAGTTTGTGCGGCAGCTTGGGGGAGCGAACGGTCTTGATCGCGGCATTGTGCATGACGCCTTGCTTGTCCAGCCAGCCAAGGAAGTTTTTTACGCCGGACAGGCTCCGCGCGCGCGATGACGCCGCCGCGCCGTCCATGGCCTTGCGCGACATCCATGCCCGAAAATCGCGCAGCCCCGCTTCCGAAAGGTCGTTGAGGGACGGGGCGTGTTCGTGATGTCCGGCCAGAAAGGCGATAAAATTGGTCACATCGCCGACATAGGCCCGCAGCGTATGGCGCGAGACGTTTTTCTCATAGCGCAGGTAATCGCGCCAGCGCAGGAACTGGTCGCGCAGGTCAGGGGCGCAGAAAGTTTCAATATCGGGTGCTGAATCGGCCATACCGCGACATCACCGCAAGAACCGTCATGCGCCCTGTCCGAGCCATGCGCGGAAGCAGCGCTCGATGACGCCGCCGAGGAAAGAGATTTGCTCCGTCCCCATGCCCGGCTGGAACAGCACAGGATTGCGGCTGCCGAAAGCAATAAGGACATCGGGCGCGCCTTCCGCGATATGCAGGCGCATCAGGCATTGCGATTTGACCAGACCCGCGCCGCCGCCGTAAAGCTCGTCAAGGCCTGCAATCCCGGATTCAAGAACGATACGCTGCGCCTTGGTCAAAAGGTCGAGCGTCCCCGGCCCGACGATGCGCACCCCAGTCAGATCGATTTGCGGCAGAACCGGATCGTCGAATTCCACGACGAGGGAGATGATATCGACATCCAGCATCGCCGCCAGATCCATGGTGATGGTATGAATGAAATCGTCGAACGTCGTGGCGTCGAGCAGCATCAGAATGGAGTGGTGGATGCGCGTCTGGTTATTCATGTTGGCGCGGCTGGTTTCGACGATGTCGCGCGCGCTCTGGATCACGTCCTCGCGGTCGTCCTTAAGGCGCTGGATCATATAGGACTGAAAATCGGCGATCTTGCGGTCGTTGTTGACCCGGCGCGGTGGAACCAGAAATTCGGCAGCATCCGGATTCCGGGACAGGAATTTTGGATTGGCCTTGAGCCACTCCAGAATATCGTCATCGGTCAGGGCGGGTTTTTCATCGGTCATCGTCTGGGACATTTCGAAAGAGGCTCCGGAAAACGGAAGGGCAGGATCGTCTGATAAGGACGATTCTGCCCTGATTTCCGGAAGAAGGCAACAGCTCAGCGGTTATTCGGGCTTGAGGCCGAGGCGAACCCGCGTTGCATGCAATGCATCCATATAAAGCTTGCGGCTCTCCGGGGGGGTGTCGAAACCGAAGGCCTTTGTGCCGTCCGGAGCCGTAACGGTCAAAACGCTGACGGCGCACATCGGGGCAGCAACGATTTCGAAGTCGAACTTCCAGCCCTGACGCTCCATATCCTTGCGGACCTCCGGTTCAGGGTGGCTGCTGTCGTTAAAAATTTCTTTCAGGAATGATCTTGCTTTTTTAAACAGCGACATGGTTTTTCTCTCTTTTTATAAAATGCTTTGTCCGGTTTTTTTCCAGTCTTCTACGAATGCTGTCAGCCCCTTGTCGGTGAGGGGGTGGCTGTAAAGCTTGCGGATCACATCCGGCGGGCAGGTGACGACATCCGCCCCCAGAACCGCCGCATCGACGATATGCATCGGGTGGCGCACCGAGGCGACCAGAACTTCCGTGTTCCAGTCCGGGTAGTTGTTGTAGATGCTGACGATATCGGAAATCAGCTGCATCCCGTCCTGCGCAATGTCGTCAAGGCGACCGACGAAGGGGGAAATAAAGGTTGCCCCCGCTTTAGCGGCCAGAATTGCCTGCGCGGCGGAAAAGCACAAGGTCACATTGACCATGGTGCCGTCGTCGGACAGCTCCTTGCAGACCTTGAGGCCCGCGGGCGTCAGGGGAACCTTGACGGCGATGTTCTTGGCGATCCCGGCCAGTTTACGGCCTTCCTTGATCATGGTGTCATAATCGGTCGCGGCGACTTCGGCGCTGACCGGGCCGGATACGACGCCGCAGATTTCCTCGATCAGGGGAATGAACTGTTTTCCCGATTTCGCGATCAGCGTCGGGTTGGTGGTGACGCCGTCCAGCAAGCCTGTCGCGGCCAGATCGCGGATTTCATTGATATCGCCGAGTTTTGATCCTGCGTCCGAAAACCCGCAAAAACCGGCGGGTTTGAAGACGGTTCTGGTCCCCGCCCCGGTGGACCGGGCCTATAGCTATGCCGTTCCGGAAGGGATGGGCCTCGCCCCCGGCGACTATGTCACCGTGCCCCTTGGCAAGCGCGAAATGGCGGGTGTCGTCTGGGGTGACGGCACGGAAGATGTTCCGCTTAAAAAGATCAAAACCATCCTGACCAAATCCAGCCTGCCGCCGATGCCGGAGGTCGAGCGCCGCTTCATTGAATGGGTCGCGGATTATACGATGAGTCCTCGCGGCATGGTCCTGAAAATGGCCTTGAGCGTCCCCGATGCGCTGGGGGAGGGGAAGGCCGCGTCGCGCGCTTACCGTCTTGCGGATTTCGCGCAAAAGGCGCGGGAGGACGGGAACGATCAGCGCTTGCTGAAAAATCTCTCTCCGGCGAAAAGGAAAGTTCTTGCTTCACTCGGCGGCGGCAAGGCGCTGCGGGCGGCTGAGCTTGGCGTTTCGCCTTCGGTCCTGAAGGGGCTGGTGGAGGCGGGGCTGGTGGAGGTCGTTGACGTTTTCGCAGCGCCCCCCTGCCGCAACCCCGATATCGATGGCGACAAACCCGTCCTCTCCCGCGATCAGGACGCCGCCGCGCGGCATCTGTGCAAGCTGGTGCAGGGGGAAGAATACAAGACGATCCTGCTTGACGGCGTGACCGGCGCGGGCAAGACGGAAGTCTATTTCGAGGCTGTGGTGGAGGCCGTCCGGAAAGGGCGGCAGGTTTTGATCCTGCTGCCGGAAATCGCTCTCTCCAATGCGTTTTTGGAGCGGTTCCGGAAGCGCTTCGGCTGCAATCCCGCTTTGTGGCATTCGGGCCTCACCCCGGCGCAGCGGCGCAATGCATGGCGCGGCGTGGCGCAGGGGGAATCGAAAGTCGTGATCGGCGCGCGCTCGGCGCTGTTCCTGCCTTATCAGAATCTCGGCCTTATCGTTGTCGATGAAGAGCACGACCCCGCCTACAAACAGGAAGACGGCGTCATCTATCATGCCCGCGACATGGCGGTGATGCGGGCGCATCTGGGCAAGATCCCTCTGGTTCTGGTGTCGGCGACGCCATCGCTGGAAACCATCGTCAATGCGTGGTCGGGGCGGTACGAACATCTGCATCTGCCTGATCGCCACGGCGGCGCGACCATGCCGGACATGCACCTGATCGATTTGCGCCGGGACAAGCCAGAGCGGCAGCATTTCATTGCCCCGACGTTGAAAAAAGAAATCGAAAAAACGCTGGAGCGGGGGGAGCAAGCCTTGTTGTTCCTCAACCGCCGCGGCTATGCGCCGCTGACATTGTGCCGCACCTGCGGGCACCGCATGGAATGCCCGCGTTGCACGGCGTGGCTGGTCGAACACCGTTCAAGCAATCGTCTGCAATGTCACCACTGCGGCTATTTCATGCCGTTTCCAAAGCAATGCCCGTCCTGTAGCGATGAAGATTCCCTTGCCGCATGCGGGCCGGGGGTGGAGCGTATCCACGATGAAGTGCGGACCTCTTTCCCCGATGCCCGCACGGTCGTTCTGGCCAGCGATACGGCGGACAGCCCGGAAAAACTTCGCGCTATCCTTGATGATATCCGCGAAGGCCGCGTCGATATCGTTATCGGCACGCAGATTATCGCCAAGGGCCACCACTTCCCCGGCCTGACGCTGGTGGGGGTGATCGATGCCGATCTGGGGCTTGGCGGCGGCGATCTGCGCGCGGCGGAACGCACCTATCAATTGCTGCATCAGGTCGCGGGGCGCGCGGGCCGGGAAGAATTGAAGGGGCATGTCTATCTGCAAACCTTCCTGCCCGAAAACCGGGTGATGCAGGCGCTTTCCGGTCACGGGCGCGACGGTTTCCTCGATGTCGAGGCGCAGGAGCGCGAACGCGCCCATATGCCGCCCTATAGCCGCCTTGCCGGAATCATCGTTTCGGGGCGGGATGAAAAGCAGGTTGAAAATATTGCGAAAGAACTCGGTTTGACTGCGCCGCAGGGCGAGGGGTTGCGCACGCTGGGCCCGGCTCCGGCCCCGTTCTACCGTCTGCGCGGCGATTTCCGCCGCCGCCTTCTGGTGCAGGCGGACAAGGCCATCCATTTGCAAAAACTGATCGAACGCTGGATCGCAGGGGTTAAAATTCCCTCGACGGTGCGCGTGCAGGTCGATATCGATCCGCAGAGCTTCCTCTAGCCCCGCCTATTTCCTGACCGGCTTGCCGCGGTCGCGGAAAGACGGGTTAAGGTCGTCGGTATAGATTTCGACATCGCCCTTGGGGCGGTTGAAGGCAGTATACATCACGTTCTGCGATACCTGCGACCGGTCCCAGAAACTGTATGGGACGGGGCTGGCGATTTCCCGCGTGACCTGCTGGAAGACGGCGCGCAGGGTGTTGTCGAAACGTACCGAAAACACATCGGCGAAGGTATGCGACTGCACGGCGTTGATGACCAGAACGCCGTCGGGTTTCATTGTATCGCGGATTTGCTCGAAAAACTCTTTGGTCAGGAGAGATTCTGGCAGCCCTTGCGAGCTGCTATAGGTATCGAGGAAAATCATGTCGAATTTCCGGTCGTTGCGGTTCAGGAAGGCGCGGGCTTCTTCCGGGACGAATGCCTTGTTGTCCGAAAGCGTATCCTGAAGGAAAAGGTTTTCCGTCGTTTCTTTCAGCTTCGGGTCCACATCGACAAAGGTATAATGGTTTTTCCGGTCGTTCAGCCCGACGGTAAATCCCCCCGCGCCGATGGTCAGGATGTCG
>JACPDM010000055.1:5063-8437 GCA_016184045.1 Micavibrio aeruginosavorus
AGGATGTCGATCGGCGGGTCTTTCTCGCCGCGGGAATAGATGAAATGGTCGTCGACATATTTGATATAGGGGAAAATGGCTTCCTGCCGCTGGCTCGGGTCGATCGCTACGGCCGAGGCCAGCGTATTGTTCACCAGCATGACCCGTTTGGTCCCGTCGGTCGAGGGGTGGATCTCGACGGTGTTGTACTGGTTGTCATGCGCGACATTGATCAGCCGCATCACCATGTCGCTGTTCAGCAGGACGGAGAGGACAAAGGCGCAGAGCGCGATCTTGACCTGCGTGTTGAAGGCGTCGCGCGACAGGATGATGGTAAGGAATGTCAGGCACGCGATGGTGACGGTCACGGCGTGATGCACGCCGACATTGGGCATCAGCACAAGCGTGCAGAAAACCGCCCCCATGAAGGAGCCAAGCGTCGAGAAAAACAGGATTTTCCCGGCAAAACGCGGCAAGCGCTGGCGCGGGAAATAATTGCTGATCAGCGGCACGGTCTGCCCCAGCAGGAAGACAGGCAGCAGCAGGAAGATAAAACTGTAGAGCGCCGTCAGGGCCAGTCGGTTGTGTATGTCCCCGGCGGACTGGGCGGTTGCGAAAAATATTTCCACCGTCGCATGGGAGAGGCCGAACGCCAGAATGATCGCGGAGAGTGAAAGATTGATCAGGAGCTTGCGCCGCACGGTGCGCGGTGTTCCGCTGGCTCCGGTCCACGGGCGGAACGTGCCGCCGCTGAAATAACCGAAAGCCAGAGGCATCAACACGGCGGCGATGATGATCGAAACAGTATCCGTGCCGTTGCCGGTAAAGGGGATGAGCTGCCGGATGGCGAGAAGCTCGGTCGAGAGCACCGCATAGCCCTCAAGAAAAATAATAATAAAAAGAATCAATGTCTTGTTCATGGTATGCTAAGCTTAGGCAATTTCAGGGGCAGGCGCTATGGCAAAAGCACTTCCAAAAGATCTGACGTCCTATGATCTGTTAAAAGCGCTGGCCGTGGTTCTCATGATCGCGGATCATGTCGGGTATTTCTTTTTTCTGGATGAGATATGGTGGCGGGTGGCCGGGCGGCTTTGCGTGCCGATCTGGTTTTTTCTGATCGGTTACGCGAAAAGCCGTGATATGGGCTGGAAGCTCTGGGCGGGCGGGGTGCTTCTGGCTGTGTCGGACTTCATGATCGGGCATTATTTCATCCCCCTCAACATCCTGTTCAGCATGCTCCTGATCCGCATGACCATCGATCCGCTGATGAAGGCCGCGACGCGGAATTTTGAAACGCTGGCCTTTGTCTGCATTGTGCTCGCGGTCTTTTCCATGCACAGCGCGGTTGCCTTCGAATACGGGTTTTCCGGCTTTATTCTGGCTATGTTCGGCTGGCTGATGCGCCACCGGGATGAGCCGGACGCCATGGGCACCCTGCCGCCGAGCTTCCCCCGGTATTACATGGTTTATGCTTTTGCCGCCTTTGTGATCGTCCAGTCGATGAGCTTTGGCATGACGCAAATCCAGACCGTGGCCCTTGCGGTGGGGACGGGAGCGGTTTTGCTGGCGCTTTATGAATTCCGGCCCGCGACCTATCCCGGCCTGACCCGGCGGCTGGGGGCCGGGGCGGGGGTGCTGAGGCTGCTGGGTCGCCGGACTCTGGAAATTTACGTCGGCCACTTGCTTTTATTCAAGTTTCTGGCCCTTTTGACCCAGCCCGACCGCTTCCAGTTCATGCACCTGAAATGGGTTTGGGAGCAGGGATAAGATTCCGCGCCAAGCCGCTTGATCCGGGCATTTTCCTATGCTAAATGAACGGCGGCTTAAACCCTAATTATAGAGAGTAACGCCGTTGGCTGGAACGTCCCGCACAGGTCAGGTCGCCTCCCGTTATGCCGCCGCCTTCATCGATATGGCGGAACAGGGGCATGTGATTGACAAAATCGAAAGAGATTTCAACGAGTTGCAGGCTATGATCGCCGGGTCTAAAGATCTGGACAGTCTGATCCGCAACCCGCTTTTCAACCGCGCCCAGCAAAAGGCCGCCTTGGTGGCGCTGGCCCAGAAGGCGGGTTTCTGCGACCTGACCGTCCGTTTCCTCGGCGTCTTGTCGCAAAATCGCCGTACCGGCGCCCTGCCGGATGTGATCCGCGCGGTGAAGGCCGAGCTGACCCGCCGCCGCGGCGGCATTGAGGCGCGCGTCCAGACCGCCTATGCCCTGTCCGACGCGCAGACCCGCGAACTGCAAAAATCCCTGTCCGATGCCATGGGCTCGAACGTCACCCTGAATGTCGAGGTCAACCGCGACATTCTCGGCGGCATGATCGTGACTGTGGGATCGCGCATGATCGATGATTCCGTTCGCCGCAAGCTGGAGCGCCTGAAGCGCACGCTCTCCGGCAGCCGGGCGGCATAACGACTTTAAAAAGCTAGACCCCGCTTTATGCGGGGGTGACGAAGAGAAAACGAAAAAGGAAAGAGAAAAAATGGAAATCCGTGCAGCAGAAATTTCCGAGATCCTGAAGAAGCAGATCGCCGAATTCGGCGCGCAGGCCGATGTGGCCGAGATCGGTCAGGTTCTCTCTGTCGGTGACGGCGTCGCCCGCGTTTACGGGCTCGACCAGGTCCGCGCCGGCGAGATGGTGGAGTTTCCGGGCGGCATCAAGGGCATGGCCCTCAACCTCGAAGCCGACAATGTCGGCGTGGTTATCTTCGGGAACGACCGCGACATTAAAGAAGGCGACATCGTCAAACGGACCGGCGAAATCGTTCAGGTTCCCGTCGGTAAGGAGCTGCTGGGCCGCGTGGTTGACGCCCTCGGCAACCCGATCGATGGCAAAGGCCCGCTCAAGACAAAAGAAATGCGCCGCGTCGAGGTGAAAGCCCCCGGCATTATCCCGCGTAAATCGGTGCACGAGCCGATGCAGACGGGCCTCAAGGCGCTCGATGCGCTCGTTCCGGTCGGACGCGGCCAGCGGGAACTGATCATTGGCGACCGCCAGACCGGGAAAACCGCCGTTGCCATCGATACGATCCTGAACCAGAAATCGGTCAACAAATCGCCGAACGAAAAAGACCACTTGTACTGCATCTATGTCGCCGTCGGTCAGAAGCGTTCGACCGTGGCCCAGCTGGTGAAAGAACTGGAAGACCAGGGCGCGATGGAATACTCCATCGTCGTCGCCGCCACCGCTTCCGAAGCCGCGCCGATGCAATTCCTCGCGCCGTATACCGGCTGCACCATGGGTGAATTCTTCCGCGACAACGGTATGCATGCGCTGTGCATCTATGACGACCTGTCCAAGCAAGCCGTGGCTTATCGCCAGATGTCGCTGCTGCTTCGCCGCCCGCCGGGCCGTGAAGCCTATCCGGGCGACGTGTTCTACATTCACTCC
>JACPDM010000056.1:0-11409 GCA_016184045.1 Micavibrio aeruginosavorus
AGAGCGGCAGGTCGCCGATCTCGACATGGGTGAATTTCATTTTCCCGGCGGCGAGTTTTTCCAGAGCCTTGGCCAAAGTCTTGTTGTAGGAGTCCTTGCGCAGGCTTCCGACGATTATAGCGATATTCTGCATTTTTGTTTTCCTTATTGTGGGTTTAAAGAATGTCATTCAGTCGCGAAAAATCTATATCAAGTGCGGTCGAAGGCAATTCCGGCTTGCAAGAATCCCGGGTTTCCTGCACAAAAGACGTGTGTTTCCGCAAATGAAATGAAAGGACAAGGCGCATGCCCCGTTTTCCGCTGGATATTGGCACGCTGCATTTTATTGGCATCGGCGGCATCGGCATGAGCGGGATTGCCGAGGTTTTGCATGATCTTGGCTACGCGGTGCAGGGGTCGGATATGGCGGAGAACGGCAATGTCCAGCGCTTGAAGGCCAAGGGGCTAAGAATTTCCATAGGCCACTCCCCCGAGAATTTGCGGTCGGCGGAGGGGGGCTACCCGGCGGTGGTGGTGATTTCTTCCGCAGTGAAGGCCGATAATCCGGAGCTGGCGGCGGCACGGGATCATCAGCTGCCTATCGTGCGCCGGGCGGAGATGCTGGCGGAACTCATGCGTCTCAAATGGGCGATCGCGATTGGAGGTACGCACGGCAAGACGACGACGACATCGATGATCGGCACGATGCTTGAGGAAGGGCAGTTCGACCCGACCGTGATCAACGGCGGCATCGGCAACGCCTATGGCACGAACACCCGCCTTGGACGCCGAGTGGATGGTGGTCGAAGCGGATGAGAGCGATGGAACCTTCACGCGCCTGCCTGCGACGGTGGTGGTCGTCACCAACATGGACCCTGAACACATGGACCATTACGGCGATTTCGAAGGTGTGCGCGCGGCCTACCGCCAGTTCGTCGAGAATATACCGTTTTACGGTTTTGCCGCTTTGTGCCTCGACCATCCGGAGGTTCAGAGCCTTGTCGCCGAAGTCACCGACCGCCGCGTCATCACCTACGGCTTCAACCCGCAAGCCGATGTGCGGGCGGAGAATATCGCCTTCAAGGGCGGCGTGGCGACCTTCGATGTGACTTTCGCGCCGTGGCTAAACGGGGGCAGGGAAGAAGTCATTGAGGGCGTACGTCTGCCGATGCTGGGCATGCATAATGTGCAAAATTCTCTCGCCGCCCTGACTATCGGCAACGAGATGGGAATCCCGTCCAGCGTGATGAAGCGCGCCATGGAAAAATTCACCGGCGTCAAGCGTCGTTTTACACGGACAGGCGAAAGCAACGGCGTGGTCGTGATCGACGATTATGGCCATCATCCCGTGGAGATTGCCGCAGTTCTTAGGGCCGGGCGTATGGCGGTTGAGGAAACAGGCGGAAAGATCATTTCTGTGTTCCAGCCACACCGCTATTCGCGGCTCTCCAGCCTGTTCGATCAGTTCTGCACCTGTTTCAACGATGCAGAAATCGTTCTGGTCGCTGACGTTTATGCCGCGGGCGAAGCCCCGGTCGCGGGCGCGGATAAAAAAAATCTGGTCGATGGCATCAAGCGTCATGGCCATCGTCACGCAGAGATTCTGGGCGGGCCGGAGACGCTCGCCGCGCAGGTGGCAGAGCTTGCCCAGCCGGGCGATTACGTGATCTGCCTTGGCGCAGGGAATATCACGCAGTGGGCTTATGCCCTGCCGGGGCAGCTTGGTGCCATATCGGCACAAAAGGGTAAGGCCAAAGCCTCATGATGCCAGCTTCCACCGTGCATGCCGCTGTGCTCCCAGCCGTCCGCGGGCGCTATACCGAAAACGCGCCGCTGGGTGAGGTCGGATGGTTTCGCGCGGGCGGGCGGGCGGAGGTTCTGTTCAAGCCGGAGGATGCTGAGGATCTCGCGGATTTTCTGCGCCAGTGCCCGGAAGAAATTCCGGTAACGGTTCTCGGCGTTCTTTCCAATACGATTGTGCGCGATGGCGGCCTCAAGGGCGTGGTCGTCAGGCTGGGGCGCGAATTTGCTGCGATTGAGACCCAAGGCGATGTCGTCGCGGCGGGTGCTGCGGCGCTTGACGGAAATGTCGCCATGGCCGCGGCGAATGCGGGAGTTGGAGGACTCGAATTTTTGAGCGGCATTCCCGGCACGATCGGCGGCGCGCTGCGGATGAATGCCGGATGTTACGGCGCAGAAACCAAAGATGTTCTGGTCAGCGCACGGGCGATCGACAGGCAGGGGCGTATCCACGACATGACCCCGGAGCAGATGGGCATGACCTACCGCCATAGCGCCGTGCCGGAAGATTATATTTTCATCAAGGCGATTTTTCGCGGCACGCCGGGCGATGCGGAGTCCATCAAGTCCCATATCGCCGATATCAAGGCAAAACGCGCGTCGACCCAGCCTATACGCGAAAAAACCGGAGGCTCCACTTTCGCCAATCCCTCGCCGCAGGAACTGGAAGGCGCCGGATTGCCGCAAGGGACGAAAGCGTGGCAACTGATCGACCGTGTCGGCGGGCGTGGCCTGCGTGTCGGCGGGGCAATGATGTCGGAGTTGCATGCCAATTTCATGATCAATACCGGAACGGCGACGGCTTCCGATCTCGAATCTCTGGGGGAAGAGTTAATCCGCAGAGTTCGCGAACAAGCCGGTGTCACGTTGCGCTGGGAAATCAGGCGGATCGGCGCCGCGGCCTGATTCTGCGGCAGTGCGCCTCAAAAAATCCCTTTTTGATAAGGCTAAATCATTATATTATTACATAAAGAGCGTTTGTTCTTCACGCCTTCGCGTTTTCGCGGATCAAAAGGCATTTTAGCACAGGGAGAGAGGGAATCGTCATGGCAAAGAAAGTTGCGCTTTTAATCGGCGGCTGGTCGGCTGAACGTCAGGTATCCCTGACGAAGGGGCGGGCGGTTGAAGCGGCGCTGCGCGATGGCGGTTATGATGTCGACGTTATCGACGTGAAAAAAGATCTTCCGGCCCTGATCGCAGCGCTGACGCCAAAGCCCGACGTGGTGTTTTGCAATCTGTACGGGCGCGGCGGCGAGGATGGAACGATTCAGTCTGTTCTGGAAATTCTGGAGATTCCTTATACCCATTCCGGGCCGCTGGCTTCCGCGATTGCGATGGACAAGCCGGCGACCAAGGTTATGGCGGCTTCCGTCGGCGTTCCTAGCGCAGAAGGAGTCGTTGCCAGCAAGGACGCTGTTCTGGCTGGGCATGTTATGCCCCCTCCTTATGTCGTCAAGCCGACCAATGAAGGATCAAGCGTCGGTGTGCGGATCATTCTGGAGAGCGACAATCAAAAACCGCTGGATGCCGAAAGCTGGGTCTATGGCGACGAGGTTCTGGTCGAGCGCTATATCCCGGGGCGCGAGCTGACGGTTGCGGTTCTGGACGGTGTGGCGCAAGGCGTGACGGAAATCGTTTCGCAGACGCGCTTTTTCGATTACGAAGCCAAATATCACGATACCCGCACCGAATATGTTCTGCCCGCCGCGGTGCCGCAAGATGTCTATAAAACCGCGATGGATTATGCGGAGCGGGTTTACAAGGTTCTGGGGTGCGCAGGTCTGGCACGCTGCGATTTCCGCTATGATGACAGCAAGCCGGGCGTTGCCGGAATCTTCTTCCTTGAAATCAATACCCAGCCGGGTCTGACGGCGGAGTCCATCGGCCCGTCACAAGTCATCCGTAACGGACAATCTTTTGTCGAGCTTTGCTCTCACCTTGTGGAAACTGCACGATGCCACGCGCAAAACGAAAAACCGGAACCCGCAAAAGCAGCATCCTCCAGCGCCATCAGCGCCAGGCAAAAAATGCTCGCCTGACAACGGCGCTGCGTCGTTTCGGCCTTTCAACGGGGCTGGCCATTTTCTTCATGTGGGCCGGGGCATGGCTTTACCTGTCTGGAAGCATTGCGCGGGCCGAAGCGGTGCTGGCGCAATCGTTCTACAATGTTTCCGCCGCGCATGGCTTTGCTGTTCAGGATGTTCTGGTCGAGGGGCGGAAAAACGCCGACCCGGATGTTCTTCTGGGGCTGCTTGATATAGAGCGCGGCGATCCGGTGTTTGCTTTCGACCCCGCGAAGGCGCGTCAGGATCTTGAGCGTATTGCATGGATCGAGTCGGTACGGGTGGAGCGCCGTTTGCCCGGCGTCATCTATGTTGCGATCACAGAGCGCCAGCCTTTCGCGCTGTGGCAAAATCAGGGAAAGTTGCGTTTGATCGACCCGCAGGGTGTTGTGATCAGCGATGTTGAAAAAGAAATGGCGCGCTTCCGCAATTTGCCCCTGATCGTAGGGGAAGGTGCGCCGGAACAAGCCCGTGCGCTGTTCGATTTGATGAATGCGGAACCGGCTATTACAGAGCGTCTTGAGGCTGCAATCTATGTCGGTGAACGCCGCTGGGATCTGAAGATGAAGAACAGTGTCAGCGTGCGCCTTCCCGAAGCCGATCTGGCGCTGGCGCTGCGCCGTCTTGCCGCCGCGCAGGAGCGTGATTCTCTGCTGGACCGGGATGTCGAATCGATCGACTTGCGAGAAGAAAATCGCATCATCGTCGGTGTGAAGTCCGGCGCGGTGCAGGATTACAAAGCCAGTTTCAGAACGGGCAGCGCGATTTAGGAAAAGGGACTGGATTTGCGGCTTTCCAGCCCCTATAGTGGAGGGCAGATACTCTTTCTTTCTGTCGCTGTCCATTCGACGATCTCATTGAAATGAAACAGAAATTCAAGCCAAAAGGCTCCGTTATCGCTGCCCTTGATGTCGGGACGACCAAGATTTCGTGCTTTATCGCCCGGCTGACGGACGATGAGGGGCACTTTGATGTCGTCGGTGTCGGGCATCAGGCCTCCGCCGGGATCAAGGGCGGCACGGTGATCGATCTCGAGGCTGCGGAGACGGCGATCCGGCAAACCGTTCATGCTGCGGAAAATATGGCCGCTGAAACCATGAAGGGGTATCCGCTGCGCGAGGTTGTGATCAATGTTCCCGGCATTCATGCCCATTCCCATCACTTCAGCGCCGATATCGATGTCTTGGGACAGGAAGTTGCCGATCAGGATATTCGCCGCGCCATGGCGCGGGCGCAGGAACAAAATGTCAGCCCTGACCGCGAACTGATCCATACCATTCCGGTTGGTTATACCATTGATGGACATCACGGTATCCGCGATCCGCGCGGCCTGTTCGGGCAGTCGATGCAGGTTGACATTCATCTGGTGACCGGAGATTCCGGTGCGCTGCGCAATATCGCCACTTGCATCGAGCGCAGCCATCTTGAAATTGCCGCCATGTGCGTTTCGCCCTATGCGGCGGGACTGGCAAGTCTTGTCGAAGATGAGATGGATCTGGGCTGTACCGTCATCGATATGGGGGGCGGGGTGACGTCCATTGCGGTTTTCATGGGCGGAAATCTGATTTATACCGATGCCATTCCTGTCGGCGGCCAGCATGTCACAAGCGATATCGCGCGCGGTCTGACGACGTCCATCGCGCAGGCAGAGCGCCTGAAAACGCTGTATGGCAGCGCGATTGCCTCGACCAACGATGAAAATGAATTGCTCGACGTGCCGCAGATCGGCGAAGACGATCACGCGCATCCCAATCATGTTCCCCGCTCTCTCCTGGTCGGGATCATCCAGCCGCGGGTCGAGGAGATTTTTGAGCTTGTGCGCGCGCGGCTGCAGGATAGCGGCCTTGGCCCGGCAATCGGTCGCCGCGTTGTCCTGACCGGCGGGGCAAGCCAGCTTCCGGGCTTGCGCGATCTGGGGCAGGCAGTTCTCGATAAGCAGGTGCGACTCGGGCGGCCCATCCGCCTTGGCGGGCTTCCTGAAGCGGTTTGCGGCCCTGCTTTTGCAACGACAGCCGGGCTTTTGACCTATGTCAGCGAACGCAGCGATGAAATGCCCCGGCAGGTTCTGGCGCAATCCGAACCGGAGAATTTGATGCAGCGTATCCGGCTGTGGCTGCGTGAAAACTGGTAAGTGTTGCGCTGGAAGCAAATGCGCAGATAATCCGCGCCACTATTGAATTTTCTCGATCATTGCGCCCTTCATTCATTGATTTCCTCTCCCGTAACCCGTGGAGAATCAGTGACTTATCCACAGAAAAAGGCTTGTCCACTCTTCACGAATCAGCGGGGCGGGGTGACAATCGCAATTCGTGAATCGGATGAATCACTTACTGAATCGCGTTGAAGTTTTGCTTGGCTTTAAAAACAACAAAAAACGGGGACGTGTCGGCATGTCGGGGGTCTTTTCGCCGGATCTCCCTCTTTTGCGCGACTCGCAACTCACATAGAATCACACTGTCCACACCACGGAGGTCTTAATAAAAAAATGATCAACGTCAGAATGCAGCACAAAGAGGTTAAAAAATTGTCCCCTAAAATTACGGTCGTCGGTGTCGGCGGCGCAGGCGGAAACGCCGTTAATAATATGATCACCTCCGCTCTTGAGGGTGTGGAATTCGTTGTGTGCAATACGGACGCGCAGGCGCTCGAAAGTTCACTGTGCGAAAACAAGATCCAGCTTGGCGTGACTGTTACTGGCGGTCTTGGCGCCGGGGCCCGTCCTGAAATCGGGCGCGCGGCTGCTGAAGAGTCGCTGGATGAAGTGATGCAGTATATGGAAGGCTCCAATATGGTCTTCGTCACCGCAGGCATGGGCGGCGGAACGGGGACGGGGGCTGCGCCTGTCATCGCACGGGCTTGCCGTGAAACGCGCTGCGGATGAAGATGGCGGAAGAGGGTATCCGCCAGATGCAGGAATATGTCGATACCCTGATCGTGATCCCGAACCAGAATCTGTTCCGCATCGCCAATGAAAAAACGACCTTCGCCGAGGCGTTCAAGATGGCGGACTCGGTCCTTCAGGCAGGTGTTCGCGGCGTGACGGATCTGATGGTCATGCCAGCCCTGATCAACCTCGACTTCGCCGATATCCGCACCGCGATGATGGAGATGGGCAAGGCGATGATGGGCATGGGCGAGGGGATCGGCGAGCGCCGCGCCAGCGATGCCGCCGAGGCCGCGATCAATAATCCGTTGCTCGATGATGTATCGATGAAGGGCGCCCGCGGCGTTATCATCAACGTCACCGGCGGCGGCGATATGACGCTGTTCGAGGTTGATGAAGCCTGTAACCGCATCCGCGAGGAAGTCGATCCGAACGCCAATATCATTTTCGGCGCAACGTTCGACGAGCAAATGGAAGGCGTTATGCGCGTGTCCATCGTCGCTACGGGCATTGATGTCGCCGAAACGCAAAAACGCACCGGATCGGGCGGCATGTCCAATACTATGCTGAACGTTCTGACCAGCGCGCAGCAGCAGGAGCGCAAGCTTGATCGCAGCCGCCCGGCGGCAACATCGGTCGAAGTTGCCGAGGTCGCCGTTCCGGTTGCACCGGTTCGCAGCAATCCTGTTTCTGCTGCTCCGCAATCCGTTGTGTCCGCGCGTAGCGCGGCGCCGGTGATGGTGGGCGCGGCGGCTCGCAGAATTGAGGAAGAGCCGGAAATGTACGAGCAGGGCGAATTCGTTGCTGAAACCGCGCCGGTGCAAAGCTACGCTCCGGCCCAGGCGCAGGGGACTTTTCATGCTCAAGGTGGCCTGCGTGGCACGCGCTATCAGGATGCCTTTATCCCGCCTGCGGCGGTCGAGGTGCAGCAGGCGCCGCGGATGATGGAGCAGCAGATGTATGTCCAGCAACCGGTCATGCATGCTCCGGCCCCGGCACCCGTTCAGCAGCAACCGCAGCAGAGCAGTCTGACGCTGCGCCCGCCGGTTCCGGGGGCTGCGGCTGCGCCGAAAAAGCGCACGCCGACCCTGTTCGAGCGGTTTACGCAAGGGCTGCGTCATGACGATGTCGCCGAAGATGATGGCACGACCGACACGTCGGGCAATGCCGGGAATTTCGGTGGCGGCCTTCGGGCCCCGACCAAACAGACTTCGTATCAAGCTGCACCGCAGCAGGGCCGTCTGGATATCGACAGCCCCGTAGCGACCCGTCCGGGGCCGCAGGTGGAAGACGAGCTTGATATACCCGCTTTCCTCCGTCGCCAAGCCAACTGAGCCGCCGAGGAACGGCTCGACAACTCAAGGGGAGCTTTCGGGCTCCCCTCTTTTTTGCCGCCTTTTCAGCGCGCCCGGATTGCTTAAAAGTAATGTAAAATCAATGTGTTATATTTGTAATATTCGGCAACAATCAGTGATTGGTTTTGGAAACAGCAAATCCTTATATTGAGGGAAAGAGCGGTGCGCTGCGCCGCATATGGAATTGAAGTTTTATTATGCAAAAAACACTGCAACAAGAAATCTCCTGCAAGGGCGTAGGCCTGCACTCCGGCGCGGCTGTCACCATGACCCTGCGCCCGGCTCCGGCGGATCACGGGATTGTTTTTGTTCGCACTGATTTGAAGGCCGATCAGGCCATTCCCGCGCTTTACGACCACGTGGTCGATACGCGGCTTTGCACGTTGATCGCCAATAATTCCGGCGCCAGTGTCGGCACTATCGAGCATTTAATGTCGGCCCTGCGCGGCTGCGGCGTCGATAACGCCGTGATCGCGCTTGATGGCCCCGAAGTGCCGATCATGGATGGCAGTTCCACGCCGTTTGTCGAGATGATCGATCATTCCGGTCTGCGCACTCAGCCGCAGCCGCGCCGGGCCATCCAGATCCTCAAGGAGATCGTAGTGCAGGAAAACGGGAAATATGCCCGCTTGTCTCCGGCCAACGGCTTCGTCTTCGGCGGTGAAATCGAATTCGCGCACCCCTCCATCGGACGGCAGACCTATCAGACGAAGCTGGTCAACGGCAATTTCCGCCATGACATTGCGGCGGCGCGGACATTCGGTTTCGCGCATGAAGTTGAATATCTGCGTCAGCAGGGCCTCGCGCGCGGCGGCTCGCTCGACAATGCCATTGTTCTGGACGACATGAGAATTATCAATGCCGAAGGGCTGCGCTTTGCCGATGAGTTTATCCGTCACAAATTGCTGGATGCGATTGGCGATCTGTATCTTGCGGGCGGCCCGATCCTTGGCGCTTATGACGGATTTAAGGCCGGGCATGCGCTGAACAATATGGTTTTGCGCAAGCTGTTTGCAACGCCGGGGGCGTGGGTGCGCTGCGACCTTTTTGTCGATCCGGATGAAGGTGATATGACCGGAAATGGCGTTTTTGCAGGCCGCGCTGCAGAAGTGGCGATTGCCTGAACGCCGATTTTGTTGACAGGGCCGAAGTCCCTGTGGTTTAGATGCGGCCATGCAGCCGCCTTTCCTTGAGCCAAGCGCCGATTCAGGTGACGTTTTCGACGAGATCCGCGAAGGGTTTCGTTTTGTCGCGGACCATGCGCGGCTTGTTCGCCTTCGCGAAGACCTCTTGATGGAATATGCGCTTTCCCTTCAGCCTCACCCGCCTGCCAATACGCTGGATGACGAGCATCATTATTCCACAAAGGATGCGGAAGCTCTGGCGGCATATTATCTTTCTCTCGATGCTGTGAATTTCGGCTCCGGCTATACGGCGGATCTGGTGGCGGCGGGCTGGGCGCTGACCGGGAATTCGATTTATTTCACGGTGTCCACTGCCCTCAAAGATGAGTTCGCTGCGCGGGGCCCGTGGACGCCGGAGGCGCTGCGTACCTTGCGTCCGGAGGAGATGCGTACATTATTCCACCTTCCTGACGCTCCCGCAGGCCATGAAGTTGCGGCGCTCTTCGCGCAGGCCCTGAACGAGCTCGGCGCTGTGGTCGCCGGGGAATATAATGGCCGCTTCATGAACCTGATTGCCGCTTGCCGCGGGCGGGCGTCCGGGCTTGTGATGCGCCTTGCCGCCTTGCCGGGTTTTGCCGATACCGTGCGATACCGCGGCCGCACCTTTCCTGTTTACAAACGGGCGCAGCATGCGGCGGCCTCCCTGCACGGCGCATCCAGCCGTATCGGCCAGCCTTTGTTTTTCGATATCGACCGCCTGACGATGTTTGCCGACAATGCCGTGCCGCATGTCCTGCACACGGACGGGATTTTGGAGTATGACGCCAGCCTTGTTGCGCAGATTGCTGCCGGTGGTTTCCTTGATGCAGGGTCCGAAGCGGAAATCGAAATCCGCTGCTGCGCCGGGCATGCGGTTGAGCGCCTTGCCGCGATCAAGGGGGTGAAGCCAGTCTATCTTGATTATCTTCTTTGGCACCGCTCGGTCGAGGATGCGCGCTACGAGGCCCGCCCCGCGCATAATACCCGCACCCGATACTATTGACATAAATCTATCTTGGGATAAGGGCGGCTGACTGCGAATATTCCGTATTATTCATGCCCGTTCATGGTTAAAATCCTTCCTGAATTCACATCATCAAACGGGTCTTTTTCGATGCGTAAATTTGCCCCTGCATTGCTTTTGGCGCTGCCCCTGACGTTGTTTGCCGCTGGGTGTGCTTCATCCGGTGACGCGGATACCAAAGCCAAGGCTAAAATCGAGGAGCAGCCGGTCGAGTCGCTTTATAACAAAGCAGCCTCCGCCATGGACGCCAAACAGTATAAAGAGGCGTCCAGCCTGTTTGAGGAAGTTGTGCGCCTTCACCCCTATTCCGAATGGGCGATCCGGGCGGAGCTGATGTCCGCCTATGCCGACTATCAGGGCCAGCAATATGACGAGGCGATTATCGGCCTTGACCGCTTTATCGAACTGCACCCCGGCAACAAGGATATCGATTACGCGATGTACCTGAAGGCGCTTTGCTTTTACGAGCAGATCAGCGACGTGGCGCGGGACCAGCTTATGACGCAGGAGGCGCTCAAAAATTTCGATGCGCTGATCCGCCGCTACCCGGACAGCCGTTATTCGCGTGACGCGACGCTCAAGCGCGATCTGACTCTCGACCACCTTGCGGGCAAGGAGATGGAGATCGGACGTTATTACCTCAATCGCGGCGAGATCAATGCCGCCATCAACCGTTTCCGCACGGTAATCAAGGATTATCAGACCACCACGCATGTGCCGGAGGCTCTGCACCGCATGGTCGAATCCTACATGACCCTTGGTCTGAAAGACCAGGCGCTGCGCGTTGCGGCGGTTCTTGGGTACAACTATCCGGGAAGCTCCTGGTATGAAGATACCTATAAGCTGATGGATCCGGAGCAGAGGAAGCAGCTGCTGGATGAGCGGGGCTGGGTTGACCGCACGGTCGATACGCTGCTGAAGCCTGACTGACGGAGATTCGGATGCTCTTATCCCTGACCATCCGCAATGTCGTTTTAATCGAAGCGCTTGAGATTCGCTTTCATGCGGGGTTTTGCGCCCTGACCGGGGAGACCGGGGCGGGAAAATCGATTTTGCTCGACTCTCTCGGCTTGGCTCTGGGCGGGCGGGCGGAAAGCGGCATGGTGCGCAAGGGCGCGGATCAGGCCAGCGTCAGCGCGGA
>JACPDM010000056.1:11429-22762 GCA_016184045.1 Micavibrio aeruginosavorus
GGGCTGGAGAGCGATGCGACGCTTATTCTGCGCCGCGTTCTCGGTGCCGATGGCCGCAGCCGGGCCTTTATCAACGATCAGCCGGTGAGCGTTGGTTTGCTTCGCGCGGCAGGCGACCTTCTGGTCGAGGTGCACAGCCAGTTTGAGACGCACGGGCTTCTTGATGCGAAAACGCATCGCGGCTTGCTGGACGATTATGCCGGGGTGACCGCCGGGGTGCGGGACCTCTCCGGTTTGTGGAATTCATGGAAGGCGGCAGAGCGCAAGCTGCATGATGCGATAGAAACTGCGGAAAAGGCCAAATCTGATGAAGATTACCTGCGCCATGCCGTAGAAGAACTCGAGATTCTCAACCCCCTCCCGGGGGAAGAGGACCAGCTTTTAACCCAGCGTGAAGCGCTGAAAGCCAAGGATCACGTGCGGCAGGCTTTGGGCGAATCGTGGGAATTGATCAGCGGTGAAGCGGGGGCGGAGATTCTGGTGTCCCGCGCCACGCGCGCGCTGGAGCGGATTGCCGACAAGGCGGGTATCGATACAGGCCCCGCAATTGACGCGCTGGACCGCGCCGGGGCGGAATTGCAGGCGGCGGTGAGCGTCGTTCAGGCGGAGATGCGCCGTCTTGACGATGGCGGCCTGACGCTGGAGCAAATCGAAGATCGTCTTTATACCCTGCGCGACATGGCGCGAAAACACCGTGTTCATGTCGTCGATCTGCCGCGCACTTTGCAGGATTTCAGCGAAAAACTTGCATTCATCACCAATACCGATGCGGCGATAGCGGCTCTGAAGAAGGAATCCGTTGACCGGCGGAAGGCCTATATCGATGCCGCACTGAAGATCGGCGCGGCGCGGCGCGGCGCGGCGGAAAAACTGGACAAGGCGGTCGCGGCCGAATTGCCGCCCCTGAAACTCGACAAGGCCCGTTTCGTCACATCGGTGCAGACGGCGGAGGACGAATCGCTGTGGGGGCAGGAAGGGATGGAGCGCGTGCAGTTTCTTGTCGCCACAAACCCCGGCGCGGAGCCGGAGCCTTTGGGAAAAATCGCCTCGGGCGGGGAGATGTCGCGCTTTATGCTGGCAATCAAGGTGGTTATGGCGGCCTTGGGCGCGGCTCCGGCGCTGGTGTTCGATGAGGTCGATAGCGGCATCGGCGGATCGACCGCCGATGCCGTCGGGGAGCGCCTGGCAAGGCTTTCAAAGAGCAAGCAGATTCTCGTCGTCACCCATGCGCCGCAGGTCGCCGCCCGCGCCAATCACCACTATATCGTGATGAAAGGCGGAGAGCGCGATGTGCGGACCACCGTCATTCCGCTGGAACAGCTTGATGCGCGCCGCGATGAAATCGCCCGCATGATTTCGGGCGCGACCATCACAACCGAGGCCCGCGCCGCGGCGCGGCGTTTGCTGGAAACGGGAACATAAGGCTCTATGGCTTCGCTTTTCGATCATCAGGACGCGAAGAAACGCCATGCTGAACTGGTTAAGGCGATCCGGCATCATGACGCGCTCTACTATCAAAAAGACGCGCCGGAAATATCAGATGCGGATTATGACGCCCTGCGCGGTGAGCTGGAAGTGCTCGAGGCGAAATATCCCGACCTCGTCACGCCGGAAAGCCCGACCCGGAAAGTCGGGGCGGAGGCTGCCAGCGGCTTTAAAAAGGTGCGCCATGCCGTGCCGATGCTGTCCCTCAGCAATGCTTTCGAGGATCAGGACGTTCTTGATTTCATCGAGCGGGTGCGGAACTTTCTCAATTTGAAGAACGCTGCTATTTCCGTCGTGGCGGAGCCGAAAATCGACGGGTTGTCTTGTTCTCTGCGCTATGAAGGCGGAAAGCTGGCCATGGCGGCAACGCGCGGCGACGGGGCGGAAGGTGAGGATATCACCGCCAATATTCGTACGGTGAAGGACGTGCCTCATATTTTAAAGGGCGATCCGCCGGATATTCTCGAGGTACGGGGCGAAATTTATATGCGCCGGGACGAATTCGCTGCCCTCAACGCCGCGCAGGAAAAGGCAGGAAAGCCCGTTTTCGCCAACCCGCGCAACGCGGCGGCAGGAAGCGTTCGGCAACTCGACCCAAAGATCAGCGCCGCCCGCCCCCTGCATTTCTTCGGTTATGCGCTTGGCGCATCATCCGCACCGATTGCAGACAGTCAGTGGGATATTCGTAAAAAGTTAAAGAGCTACGGCTTTGCAGAAGCCGAACCTTCGCAGCTTTGCGAAACGGCGGAAGATATCCTTGCCTATTACAGGAAGGTTATGGAGGGCCGTGCCGAGATCCCTTATGACATTGATGGCGTCGTGTACAAGGTCAACCGTATCGACTGGCAGGAGCGTCTTGGTTTTGTATCCCGCGCCCCGCGCTGGGCGATTGCGCATAAATTCCCGGCGCAGCAGGCTGTGACGGCCTTGAAGGATATTGTCATTCAGGTCGGACGCACCGGCACGCTCACCCCTGTGGCTGATCTGGAGCCGGTGACTGTTGGCGGCGTTGTCGTGTCCCGCGCAACGCTGCATAACGAGGATGAAATCGTGCGCAAGGACGTGCGCGTCGGTGATCATGTGATTGTCCAGCGCGCGGGCGATGTGATTCCGCAGATCGTCGGCGTGGTGATGGACAAACGTAAGTCCGGAGCAAAAAAATTCGTTTTCCCGGATACTTGCCCGGTTTGCGGATCGAAAGCCGTGCGCGAGGAGGGCGAAGTCGCGCGGCGCTGCACAGGCGGACTCATCTGCGGGGCGCAGGCGGTTGAGCGCCTCAAGCATTTCGTCAGCCGCAACGCTTTCGATATCGAAGGACTTGGCGACAAAATCATCAACGAGTTCTGGACTGAAGGCCTCGTCAGGACGCCGGGGGATATTTTCCGGCTGGCGGAGAACGATGCAAAAGGCATTGCGCAGCTTAAAAATCGTGAAGGGTGGGGCGCACAATCGGTTAAAAAACTTTTTGACGCTATCGAGGCGCGGCGCACGATTGGTCTGGAGCGGTTCATCTACGCCCTCGGCATCCCGCAGGTGGGCGAGGCGACGGCCAAAAAACTGGCGGCCAATTACGCCAGTTTTGACAACTGGGTGGCCGCCATGACGCGCGCGCAGGACCGCGAAAGCGAGGCATGGACTGAACTTTTGACCATAGAAGATATCGGGCCGAGTGTTGCGGGCGATGTGGTTGATTTTTTCGCGGAGGCGCATAACCGCGAAGTTCTGCAAGATCTTGGAAGCGTTTTGACCATCGCGCCCTACGTTGTACCCAGAGCTGGAAGCAGCCCTGTCGCCGGAAAGACGGTGGTATTCACAGGAACTTTGAGCCAGATGACGCGCGGCGAGGCCAAGGCGCGGGCAGAAGCGCTGGGCGCAAAAGTGGCAGGATCGGTATCAAAAAAGACCGATTACGTTATTGCCGGAGAAGATGCGGGATCAAAGCTAAAAAATGCGCGCGAGCTGGGCGTTGCGGTTCTGTCAGAGAAAGAATGGCTGGACCTGATCGCCTGAATCGCGGAATGGAAATTCTCAGGCGCGGTCTTCGGCTTGATCCTTGCGCAGTTCATTCAGGCGCTTCATCGCCTCTTCCATTGCCAGGGGATAATCGCGCCGTTCGACGAATTCGCCGCCACCGGTATTGCGGGTCATCGACATCTCAAGAGCGCGGGTCAGGGTTTCGGCGATTGAAACATCGCCCTGCTCCAGCGCCAGCTCCAGCGCGAAGAGAATCCTGTCGCTCAGGCGGGTTGCGAGTTTGTCACCCATATCAAGCTGTTTCATCGGAGCATCTTTCTTTAAAGGCTGTTTTTCGTGATTTTACTGAAGACTAAAATGTTTTCAACTTTTCCTTGATCCTGTTTTCCTTGAGAATTGCATAGAAAGCATCAAGGAAAACCTGACGGATTTCGTCGCGTTCCATTAAAATTTCATGAAACGAGCCTTGCAACTCCAGAACGGTGGCCTTGGGTATGGTTGCGGCCAGCTTGCGGGTCATGCTGTTGCTGACGAGGCGTTCGCGCTCCGCAAGGCCAATCAGGCAGGGAATGTCGATTTTCGCCATCGCGCCGGGTTGTTGAAGCGCGTAGCAGGATTTGACCGCGGCATGCAGCCAGCCGAAGGTTACGCCCCCTGTTTGCAGCAGCGGTTCCGCCGTGCACCATTTGTTATGAATGGCGGAGCGCGCAGGATCTGAAGAAAAGATGTTCTTCTCTGGCAGTCCGCGATCGTCAGGGGTCCAGTTGTGTGCGCCGAAGACATAGGAAAGATTCATCGCCTCTTTCAGCATCGCCGTGATGTCCAGCGTAATGGATGTCGACAGACCCTTGGTCGCAAGAATGCCTGTCATAGGCGATGAAAAAGCCGCGCAGCAGAACATCCCGGGATGGTCGATCAGGTAGCGCATGCCGATATTGGCGCCCATGGAATGCCCCAGCATAACCAGCGGCAGGCGACCGACATCGGGATGGACGGCGGCATGCTTGACGTATTCCATCAAAAAGAAATGCAAATCCTCGATGTCGTCGTCGAAGGTTTCGGCGTGACGTTTCTGGCGGTTGGAGGTCAGGTATCGATCCGACCGTCCTTGCCCGCGCCAGTCCAGAACCCAGAAAGCAAGGTTATGATCCAGCATGTCGTGGGCGAGTTCGAAATATTTCTCCGCGAATTCGGAAAGACCGGGCAGGCAGACGATGACTGCGTCCGGAACGCGGCTTTTCGGGCTGACCGCGCCAAAGCGCATCTTGTTGCCCCGCGGATTGGTAAACATGTGCCAGCGCCAGCCTTCTGGCTGGCGGAATCGGGGCGGCAGGTCTGAAGGCACAGCTGCTATTTTGGCGTTTGTCGTCATAAGGCCTCTATGATGCTGTTTTATCAGAAAAAAATAAACAGAAGATTGCCGGGTTTACAGATTTGCCCGGAAAAAGTTAAGAGATTCGCGCAGGGCCGGGCGGCGCAGATCTGCGCGCTCCATCCAGATTTCATGCCCTGCTGCGGGGATATGCCGGGATTGCGCGGCCGGAAGGCGCGCGGCAGCCTCGAAAACCGCCTTGTTGCTGATGATTTTCTCCTGCCCTGCGGTAAAAATCAGGATCGGCGTCCGGATATTTTCCAGTATGCCCGGGCGGCGCAGGGCCATCATGGCTCTGGCGGCGTGTACCACCCACCCCAGAGTCGGGTCGCCGACCTGAAGTCCGGGGTTGGCCGTCATCCATGCGTCATGCAGGTGCATTCTGACCGCATCGCTGGAGAAATCCTGCGGCGGGTTGAGCTTGCCCGGCGCGCAGCGCGGTTGCCAAGGCCCTCCATTGGGGATGTAGCGTTCGGCCCATCGTGGCCTGAGCGGAAGCATGGCCAAAAGCGGCTCAAGCCCTTTTGCCGGGCGGCGCTCGAGGCCCAGAAGCGGCGCGGCCATGGCGGCGGCGCGGAAGAGGTCGGGGTGTTCGCGCAGGGCAAGCAATGCTGGAAGCGCGCCCATGGAATGGGAGAGCAGGATTTTCGGCGCATTGCCGGGAACGAGGGTAGTAACAAACTGCGTCAGGTCCCGGCTATCGCGGTCGAAGCCGAGAGAGTGTCGCTTGAAGCGATCGCGCAGATACCGCTCCGATCCGCCCTGGCCGCGCCAGTCCATGGTATAGACATTGTACCCCATGCGGTCGAATATCCGGGCGGTTTCGAAATATTTTTCGGCGAATTCGGAAAGGCCCGCTGCAATGACCAGATTGGCGGCCGGGTTGGCGTGGCGTTCAAGCGCGCCATAGCGCAGCCTTGCGCCATCGGCGTTGGTCATGATGCCCCAGACCCATTGATCCGGCTGTGTAAATCGCTTGTCCAAGCGGAGAGTGTCCCTGTCTATCGTTTTATCTTGCGATAATCGATAACGCGGCTGGCGGCGGGCTGTCAAATGGCGGCAGGGCCAAGGAGGCAAGTCTGTTGCATATTTACATAATATTTTAAATTAAGGGGTGGCTGCTGCTATAGCCCATATTCACGCGCCATCAAAAAATCCCCCGACTACAGGCCGGGGGATTTTGATGTGGTCAGTCTTGAAAGGCTTGTTTATTGAGCGGGGGTTTCGGCAGGTTTTTCGCCTTCGTGCTTGTCCATCATGCGCTCATGGCGTCCTTGCATTTTCTCCCGCATCATCTCGCCGCGCTCTTTCATTTCTTCGGGCGAGAGTTTGCCGTCTTTGTTGCTGTCAATCTCCGCGAATTTCTTTTTATGGCGCTCTAAAAATTCGTCAAGGCTGAGGAATCCGTCCTTGTCGGTATCGGCTTCGGCAAAATTTTTCTTCGGGTCGAACATTTTACGGTGCATCTCGCCGTCCATCATGCCTTCTCCCATCGGGGCTTCGGCGGCAGGGGCGGCTGCCGGGGAAGCGGGAGCGTCCTCAGCCATGGCCATGGCTGGAACCAGCATGGCGGCGGCCAGCGCTGCCCCGAGAATTCTGGTTTTCATTGTCATTTCAGTCTCCTTCAAGGGTTGGTTTGACGTCATTTCTCACTGTACGCAGAAAACATGGCTCATTCCGTGGCAAATCCGGGCATTTCCGTGATTTTTTCAGGCAAGCCATGCCTTAATTCTAATGCTCCAACGCTTTGACGATATCTTCCGTCATTTTTTTGGCGTCGCCCAGCAGCATCATGGTGTTGTCGCCGTAAAAAAGCGGATTGTCGATCCCGGCATAGCCAGACCCCATGGACCGCTTGACGAACAGAACGGTTTTAGCTTTTTCAACGTCCAGAACAGGCATGCCGTAGATCGGCGACGATGGGTCGTTTTTGGCTGCCGGGTTGGTGATGTCGTTCGCGCCGATGACATAGACCACATCGGTCATGGGAAAATCGCGGTTGATGTCTTCCAGCTCGAATACCTCGTCATAGGGAACGCTGGCTTCCGCGAGAAGCACGTTCATATGGCCGGGCATGCGGCCCGCAACCGGGTGAATGGCGTATTTGACGGTGACGCCTTCTTTTTTCAGGATGTCGGCCATTTCACGCACGGCGTGCTGCGCCTGGGCCACGGCCATGCCGTAGCCGGGGACGACGATGACGCTGGCGGCGTTCTTCATGATATAGGCGGCATCTTCCGCAGAGCCGATTTTGACGGCGCGGTCGCCCGCAGCAGCGGCGGGGCCTGCGGCCTGCTCGCCGCCGAAACCGCCCAGCAGCACGTTGAGGAAAGAGCGGTTCATGCCCTTGCACATGATGTAGGACAGAATCGCGCCCGATGCGCCGACCAGAGCGCCGACGATGATGAGAAGGTTGTTGTGCAGGGTAAAGCCAATGCCCGCCGCCGCCCAGCCGGAATAGGAGTTAAGCATGGACACGATCACCGGCATGTCGGCCCCGCCGATCGGGATGATCATGAGGATGCCAAGCGCCAGTGCTACGCCGATCAGCAGCAGAAATACGAAACCGCTTTCCGTCGTGCAGAGCATGACGATCAGCGCCAGCATCAAAAGGCCAAGCCCGGCGTTGAGCGGATGCTGCATCGGGAATGTGACAGGCTTGCCGGAGATCAGCCCCTGCAATTTTCCAAAGGCAATGATGGAACCGGTAAAGGTAATGGCTCCGACGGCCACGCCCAGCGCCATTTCGATCAGGCTTGCGGTCTTGATATCGCCTGCAACGCCGATGCCGTAGGCTTCGGGGTTGGTGAAGGCGGCCGATGCCACGAACACGGCGGCAAGGCCGACGAGCGAGTGAAACGCCGCCATCAGTTGCGGCAGGTCCGTCATCTTGATCTTGAGGGCAATGCCCGTGCCGACCGATCCGCCGATGACGATTGCCGGGATGATCCACCAGTAAGAGGCGACGATCGGCATCATCAGGGTCGTGACCACGGCGATCGCCATCCCGGCCATGCCGAAGAGCAACCCCGTGCGCGCCGTTTCCGGCCCGGAGAGTCCACGCAGCGCCATGATAAAACAGACGGAAGCAACCAGATAAAACAGGGGAGCGAGCGTTTCCATGTCGGGTTAAGCCTTTTTCTTGAACATATGCAGCATGCGGCGGGTGATAATGAAACCGCCGAAGATATTGACCGAAGCCAGCATCACGGCAAGGAAGCCGAGAACCTTGGAGAAGGTAAACCCGGCCGGGCCGGCCGCGATTAGCGCGCCGACAATAATGACCGAGGAAATGGCGTTGGTAATGCCCATCAGCGGCGAGTGCAGCGCCGGGGTTACTTTCCACACGACATAATACCCGACGAAGCAGGCGAGGACAAAGACGGTCAGGCCGGTGACTAAAAACGCATCATGCCCGCTTGCACCTGAATGAGCGATGGCCTCGCTGGCCTGCACGGCGATCTGCGCGGCCTGATCGGCAAGGCCCTTGGCGGAATTGGCGAGGTCGGCGGCGCTCTCGCTCAGGGTCCGGGATTCGGCAGTCATTTTTTCTCTCCACTAAAATTCGGGTGAATGATAGCCCCGTCGCGGGTCAGGGCGACTCCCTTGATGATGTCATCGTCCCAGTTGACGGCCAGATTGCCGTCCTTGTCGATGATCAGAGCGAGCAGGTTTTGCAGGTTCTTGGCGTAAAGGGCAGAGGCGTTTGCAGCAAGGCGGCTTGGAACGTTCATGTGGCCGACGATATGCACGCCGTGCTTGACGGCCACATGCCCCGGCTCGGTCAGGGCGCAATTGCCGCCTGCCTCGGCAGCAAGATCGACGATCACCGATCCCGGCTTCATCGATTTCACCATGTCCTCCGTTACCAGAAGCGGTGCTTTTTTGCCGGGGATCAGGGCCGTGGTGATAACAATGTCTTGTTTGGCGATAGTTTCGGCAATCAGGGCGGCTTGCTTTGCCTTATAGGCGTCCGACATTTCTTTCGCATAGCCGCCTGAGGTTTCGGCGGCTTTGGTTTCCTCATCCTCGACCATGACGAAGGTTGCGCCGAGGGACTGGACTTGCTCTTTCGTTGCGGCGCGGACATCGGTGGCGGACACGATAGCGCCAAGGCGCTTTGCCGTGGCGATCGCCTGAAGTCCGGCAACGCCGACGCCCATGATAAAGGCGCGGGCGGGCGGCACGGTCCCGGCGGCGGTCATCATCATCGGAAAAGCGCGGTTGAAGTGCTCGGCGGCATCAAGGACGGCTTTGTATCCGGCAAGGTTGGACTGGGAGGAGAGGACATCCATCGATTGCGCCCGGGTGATGCGCGGCACCAGTTCCATGGCAAAGGCATCAATTCCGGAATTTGCCATAGTCTGAATAAGGTCTGTGTTCTGGTAAGGGGCAAGGATGGCTGCGACCAGGGCGCCTTTTTTCATAGCCTTTAATTCGTCCGTCGTCGGGGCCTGAACCTTGAGGACGATATCGGCGCCAGCCAGCACCTCTCCTGCCGTCCGCATCAGGGCTGCGCCGGCATCCTCATACTGCTTATCGCTGATCGAGGACTTTGTCCCGGCTCCGGTTTCGACGCGTACTGAGCATCCCATGCCGACATATTTCTTGACGGTGTCGGCGGTGGCGGCGGGTTCCTTCTGTGAAAATGGCGAAGTCTTCCTTCTCATTGCTGGCCACTGCCGCTGCTTTGGCGCTATGCTGCGGCTTTGCCGCGCAGGCTGTGGCAGAACCCTTGTCCTCTGCCGTCGAATTCGCGCTCAACAATCATCCCAGCATCACTGCGGCCATGGCCGGGCGCAACGTCAGCGCCGAGGAGTTGCACGAGAGTCGTTCTGCCTATTTCCCGGAAATTAGCGTCAATGCGGCGACAGGCCGCGTCTACGGCGATAACAGCACAAGCCGCGGGCTTACGGTCGATCGCGGTGCGGGTTATTCATGGAACCATGAAGGCGGCGTGACGGTCCGGCAGATGATTTTCGACGGCATGGAAACACCCAACCGCGTCAATGCCGCCGGAACACGCCGGGAGGCTGCCAATGTTGGCGTCATCGATACGCGCGAAACGCTGGCGCTCAAGGTGGTAACATCCTATCTGGATATTCTGCGCAATCAGGAGGCTGTGCAGATGATTCAGAACCATGCAAAGAAAATCGCCGATTATCGCGCCCGCATCGCAGTCATGGTCGAGCAGGGAGCCGCTGATGAATCCATGTCGGTTCAGGCGCACGATATCCAGAATCAGCTGGACGCGACTCTGGCTGACGTCGAAGGCCAGCTGCAGAAGGCGCAGGCCGATTACGCCGAAGCTGTTGGGCGTGAAGACAAAACGCCGATGAAGCGCCCGGAGCTGGATGAAAAACTGATTGTCGCGGATGTCGAGCAGGCGATCAAACAGGCTCTGGAAGTTCATCCGGCGATGCGCTCAGCGACGCTGGAAGGCGTGGCCAGTGGCTACGATATCCGCGCTGAAAAGGGCACGCTATATCCCGATGTCACCGGCGAGGTGTCCGCTTTCAAAAAGGACCTCAAAGACATTATCGGCGGAGAGGTCGTGGATGAACGCGCACTCATTCGGATGAACTGGAATTTTTCGACGGGCGGGGCGCAGCTCGCAAAAATAAGCCAGTCAGTGCATCGCCATGCCGAGGCTGTTGCAAAATCAGAAGAAATCGCCGGGCGGCTGGAACAAGACATCCGCAAGGCCTATGCCGAGATGGAGGCCAGCAAGAAGCGCCTTGCCATCAGCCTTGACCGCGTTGACGTCAGCGCCGATCTGGTCCGAACCTATGAAAAGCAGTTCGAGGCCGCAAAGGTGACGCTGCTCAACCTGCTTCAGGCCGAAAACACACACTTCAATGCAAGGCTCGGTGCGATGAATGCGGATTACCGCTATCTGGCGGCCCAGTATTCTGTTTTGGCGCATACTGGCCATTTGCAGGAAGCCTTGAATGTGCAGCCGGCGGGCGCGCATGACTAATCCGGCGGAAAAGGCGGGGCAACAGCCGGTAGAAGGCGTTTCCGTTGACCCGCTTTTGTCCTGTCTTGTGTTCTTGACGGCGCATTATGGACGCTCGAAATCGGCCGAGGCGATTCGCGCCGGGCTGGCTTACGACGAACGCGGCATGGGGCCTGGCCTGTTCTGCGAGGCAGCGGAGCGTCTTGGCCTTAAAACCCAGATTGTCCAGCGCAAGGGATTGGACAAAATTTCGCCCCACGCTTTGCCGGTGGTGGTTATCCTTGAAAAAGGCCATGCCTGCGTTCTGCTGGCGATGGATGCGGCCAATAACCGGGCGCGGATCTACCTGCCGGAGACAGCGGCGGAAAAAGATATTGCGCTTGAGGCTTTGCAGGAATCCGCATCGGACTATGTCATTTACGTCCATCCGCGCGCCGAGTTCACCGATCCGAACGCCCCGCACCGTCATGATGCCGACCGGCACTGGTTCTGGGGGCCGTTTCTCGACAATACGGAAGTATACGGTCAGGTTTTGCTGGCGGC
>JACPDM010000060.1 GCA_016184045.1 Micavibrio aeruginosavorus
TTTTGCATCAGGCTGCACATTTCATCGCTGTAGGACTCGATCGTATTCTGCCAGAGGAGGAACCCGGCCCAATGCTCTGGGTGTTTTGCGATGAAGCTGTAGGTTTCCAGCAAATCCCGGTCGCTCAGGTGCCTGCGGTCCTGACGGGATTCCAGCATGCTCTCCGACCCGTCGATGGCCTTGCGAATATCGTGCTCGAGGGAAATGCGGAAATCTCTTTTTCCGGTCATTGGCGGTTTGTCGAGAATGCGCGGCAGCATGTCATCCATATTCTCGGCAAGCGTCCCGACGCTATCGACGGGAAGATTGTGGAAGGATGGCTTTTCCAGCGTTTCAAGGAAATAGGCGCGCAAGGCCGCGTCGGGATAGGCAAGCCGCAGGCCGTCGGTGAATGATTTTATATTGGCGCTGATCATCGCCTGCGGAACGTCTTGCGGCCGGGGCTGCGGAAAGCCGGGATCGACGCCCATGATGCGGGTCGAGGTCACATCCGGGACGCCGGTATAAACCTTGTCGCCGGGCGCGCGCGGGGCTTGCATTCCCTGATGGGGGCAGGCGGCGCGGGCAAAGCTGTCCTGCGCATAGGGCTTGTAGCCGCCTTCATGGATAAGGCGGCCGAACACATCCCTGACAATGGGTGAAACCTGACCGGTCATCGGCCATCCATAGCACAGGGATCTATTATTATGCAAATTATTGCAGCCAGGCAGTTCAATATTACGAAAATTAAATTGACAGGCTTTTGCGGTGCTGGTAGGTAGCGCTGTAGCGGAGGTGTAATTATGTCATTTTTAAGCAGACTCTGGAGTGGCAAACAAGCGCCTGAGTTGACAGAGGATCAAAAACGCGAGCTTCGTATCGCGGCGGCTGTGAAGTTTTTTGATCTGCCCTGGGATGGAGCGAAAAGAATGCAAGCTTCTCCGTTAAGCACGGTCAGCGATATTCTTGAGATTCAGGAATATTCCACCCGGGATCAGGCCGATCGCCAGCATTATTGCGCTGGGCTGCCTATCCCTAGCCGGACGTACTGGCAGCATAGAATTGACCATACCAAGATGGTTATGGCCAAACTTGGCTATGCCGATCAGGAAATAGAGCAGCATGCACGTTACCTGACTACAAAGCATGCAAGTCATTTTCATCCAAACAGAGTGAAGCGGGCTTTGGGTTAAGTCCGGTTGTGTGTACACTTGCCCTGTCAAAAGGGGAGTGGGCACCATGAGCGGCAATCGCTTCGGAACACTGTTTCAGTATCAAAGCTGGGGCGAAAGCCACGGGCCGGCGATCGGCTGCGTCGTGGACGGCGTGCCGCCGCGCATCCCTTTAAGCGAAGCCGACATCCAGCCATGGCTTGACCGGCGCAAGCCGGGGCAGTCGCGCTATACGACGCAGCGGCAGGAAGCCGACATCGTCAAAATCCTCTCCGGTACGTTCGAGGGGCAGACGACGGGAACGCCGGTTTCCCTGCTGATCGAAAACACCGATGCGAAGTCCAAGGACTATTCCGACATCAAGGATAAATTCCGCCCCGGCCACGCCGACTACACTTACCAGATGAAATACGGCGTCCGCGATTATCGCGGCGGCGGGCGGTCCTCGGCGCGGGAGACGGCCATGCGCGTCGCCGCGGGCGCGATCGCGCGCAAGATTCTGCCCGGCGTGCAAATTCGCGCCGCCGTGGTGCAGATCGGGGAGCATAAAATCAACCGCGACAACTGGGACTGGTCGATTCTGGATGAAAACCCGTTTTTCACCGTGGACAAGGCGATTGTGCCGGTGTGGGAGGATTTTCTCGATGCGCGGCGCAAAGCCGGGTCCAGCGCGGGCGCGGTGGTCGAAGTCGTCGCCAGCGGTGTCCCGGCGGGGCTGGGCGCGACCGTTTCAAGGGCGTGGAGATTGGTGCGGGGTTTAACGCGGTCCTGCTGGGCGGAGAAGAAAATTCCGACGAGATCCGCATTGGCCCGGATGGCAAGCCTGTCTTCCTCAGCAACCATGCCGGGGGCATTCTCGGCGGCATATCGACAGGGCAGGATATCGTCTGCCGTCTGGCCTTCAAGCCGACCAGCTCGATCCTGATGCCAAAGCCGACCATTGATAAACACGGCAACGAGACCGAGATTGTTACCAAAGGCCGCCATGACCCCTGTGTCGGGATACGTGGCGCGCCGGTGGCGGAGGCGATGGTCGCTTGCGTTCTGGCGGATCACTGGTTGCGGCACAAGGCGCAATGTTTATAGGGGCATAAAGAACATGAAAAATCGCTGGAACCGACCGGGCTCGCTGTTCGTCAAACCCGCAGCGCCGCGCGCCCCGAAGGCCCCGTGGTGGGGCTCGCTGCTGCGCAAGCTCAGTTTCTTCAGGATTTTTCGCGGGCTGAGCACCGCCATCGGCGCGATGGTCCTGATCTCTATGTTCTTTGGCATGATTTTCGGCTCCGTTCTGGAACAGCAGGAAAACCCCGTGCCGCAGGACATGATTCTTGTTCTGCGCCTCAATCAGGGGCTTGAAGAAATCCCTGCCGTGAACAGCTTTCTTGCCGGACTTGAAAGCATCGCCGACCGTCGCCTCGCCGTTCAGGAGATGATCGAGGCCATCGATCAGGCCGCGACGGACCCGCGCGTCAGGGCCTTGAGTTTTTCCATCGAGGGCGGCGATTTCAGCATTGCGCGGGTGCAGGAATTGCGCGCCGCGATCAAGCGTTTTCGCGCCAGCGGAAAACCGGCCTATGCGTTCAGCCCGTCTTATGCCGAAGCGGGCGGCGGGATGGGGCCCTATTATCTGGCGGCGGCGTTCGAACAAATCTGGCTTCAGCCCGTCGGCTTCGTCACCATCATGGGGTTTGACGCGGAGATGCCTTTCGCCGCTGCCGCGCTGAAAAAAATCGGCATCAATCCGCAGTTCTATCAGCGCAAGGAATATAAAAGCGTGATGGAAAACATCACGCGCGAAGACATGTCGCCGGAAAACCGGGAAATGATGACCTCGATCCTGCGCGACATCATGGACGGGCTTGTCACGGATATTGCCGCGGATCGCAAAATGACGCCGCAAGCCTTCCGCATGGCCGTGGATCAGGGCGTTTTCACTGACCGGGAAGCCGTTGCCGCGGGGCTTGTGGATCGCCTTGGCCATGGCGACGCGGTCGTTGCCGAATTGCGCAAGCTCTTGACGGGGGATCCGGAAAATGAGGATTTGAAACTCTACGGCCTCAACCAGTATTACCACAACGCCCTGCAGGATACCGTCCCCGGCGACGCGCCGCAGGTCGGGTTTGTGCACGCCGTCGGCAATATCGTTCCGCGCGCGGATGGCGGCGGTATGGGGGACGGGATTATCGCCGCCGACAGGACGGCCTCCGCCATCCTTAAAGGGGTGAAAGACGAAGACATCAAGGCCATCGTCCTGCGCGTCGATAGCCCCGGCGGATCGCCGACGGCGTCCGAGACCATTCGCCGCGCGGTCGAGCGGGCGCTGGAGAAAAAGAAACCCGTGATCGTGTCCATGGGCGCGATGGCCGGGTCCGGCGGTTACTGGATCGTAACCGACGCGACGCGGATTTTCGCGCAGCCCGCCACCCTGACCGGGTCGATCGGCGTCGCTTCCGGAAAGCTGGAGGCCAGCGGCCTGATGAGAAAAATCGGCGTCAACTGGGACGGGGTCCAGATCGGCCATAACGCCGACATGAACTCCATCGTCAAGCCGTTCTCGGAAGACGGCGACAAGCGCATGCAGGCGATGATGGATTCAATCTATGCCGCCTTTACCGAGCGTGTCGCCACAGGGCGGAAACTGCCGCCGGAAAAGGTCGAGGCCATTGCCAAAGGCCGCGTCTGGACCGGGAGGCAGGCGCTTGGTCTTGGGCTTGTGGACGAACTGGGCGGTCTGGATGCCGCGATTGATTACGCGGCGAAGCAGGTCGGCGCACAAAATCGCAGTCAGGTCAGGCTTGTCGAGCTGCCGCGCCCGCGCACGCCTTTTGACCGTCTTTTTGAACTGCTGAATATCGAAGTGGCGATGGGGCGGATCGGCGGGGCTGTAACGGCTGTGCTCGAGCGCAAATTCACGCAGGCCGCGATGCCCGCGGTGTCGGTTTCCGATCCGTTTCTGGTGCAGGGTTTAAAGTAGGATCTGCCTGAGTTTCGCTTCCAGATCGGGATAAGCCATGACGATATGGTCCACGCCGATATTGTGTTCCAGAATCGCGATGGACGAATTCAGGCCGTAAGCAAGGGGCTGGATCGTGCAGGGAAGGTAATCGCGGGCCGCGACGGCGGCCAGAACGTCCTTGTGACGGTCGCCGATATACCAGATGACGTCGCCCTCCTGCGGCTGCCGCGCCATTTTGCGCAAGGCCTGCAAAATAGGGTCCGGGAAGGGCTTTGACCGGGTAATGTCCTCGCGGAAAATGGTCACTTCAAAATATTGCGCGAGATCGAATTTCTCCAGGATGTCGTGGCCGTAGCCTTTGCCAAGCCCGTTGCTGACAAGCCCGATAGGGATGTCCCTGGCCTTGAGCATTTCAAGGACGCTGTAAATCCCGGGGCAGGGTTCGACGATTTCCTCGACATCCTTGCGGCGGATCTTGTGCAGGGCGCGGTGGACCAGAAGTTTCGGCCTCTTGCCGTTGCGGAATTCGACCAGCGGCGAATAGGGGATATTGCGGCGGAAAACGCCGGAGAAAAACTTGTTTATTTTATGAAAGGCATCGTCCATCCGCTCCAGAACATGCAAAAGGCGGGGGTGGATATGGCGCACGGTCGTGCCGTCCATGTCGAACAGGACGATTGTCGGCTTTTGCAGGGTCATGCGCGGCTCTCGCGAACCTTCGCGGCGATGTGCTCTGCGGTGAGGCAGGCTTCGTCATATTGCTTGCGCGGATCGTCATGGTCCTGAAAAGAATCGGGCAGGGTCATGGCGCGCAGCAGGCATTTGCCGCTATCAAGCAAGCCCGCATTGGCTGCCTGTTGCAGGACCAGCGCGCCGAAACCGCAGACGGAGCCTTCCTCGACCGTGACAAGGAAGCCGTGGCCGGAAATCAGCCTGCCGATCAGATCCATATCAAGCGGTTTGGCAAACCGGGCATCGGCGACGGTGGCGGAAATTCCCTGTTCGGCCAGCATGTCCGCCGCGAGCAAGCATTCCTGTAGCCGCGTGCCGTAGGACAGGATGGCGACATCCGTCCCTTCGCGCACGATGCGGCCCTTGCCGATTTCAAGAATTTCGCCGCGTTCGGGAAGGTCGTGGCCGATCCCGTCGCCGCGCGGATAGCGGAAGGCGATGGGGCCGCTGTCATGCGCGGCGGCGGTCGCTACCATATGCATCAGCTCTAGCTCATCCGCCGCCGCCATCAACGTCATATTGGGCAGGCAGCCGAGATAGGCGATATCGAACGCGCCCGCATGGGTCGCGCCATCCGCCCCGACCAGTCCCGCGCGGTCCATGGCAAAACGGACGGGCAGGTTCTGGAGGGCGACGTCATGCACCACCTGATCGTAGCCGCGTTGCAGGAAGGTGGAATAAATGGCGCAGAACGGCTTGTAGCCTTCCGCCGCCAGTCCCGCGGCGAAGGTGACGGCGTGCTGCTCGGCGATGCCGACATCGAACATGCGTTCGGGGAAGGCGTGGCCGAACATATCCATGCCCGTGCCCGACGGCATGGCGGCGGTGATGCCGACGATTTTGTCGTCGCGCTGCGCTTCCGCGATCAGGCTCTGGGCAAAAACCTTCGTATAGCTGGGGGCGTTGGCCCGGGCCTTGCTTTGCTCCCCGGTGACGACGTTGAATTTGCTCACGCCGTGCATCTTGTCGCGGGAGTTCTCCGCCGGGGCGTAGCCTTTGCCCTTTTTGGTGATGGCGTGGATCAGCACCGGACCGTGATGGTTGCTGTCGCGCACGTTTCGCAGGACCGGCAGCAGGTGGTCGAGGTTATGTCCGTCCACCGGGCCGATATAATAAAAACCCATTTCCTCGAACAGCGTCCCTGTGCCCATCGCCATGCGGGCGGATTCCTCGGCGCGTTTGACCGCGTGACGCAGGGGCGGAGGCAAGATTTCGACGACTTTCTTGCCCGCTTCGCGCGCGCCGATATAGGCGCGGGAGGAAACGAGCCGCGTAAGATAGCGGCTCATTGCGCCGACGGGGGGCGCGATCGACATTTCATTGTCGTTGAGAATGACGATGAGGCGGCTTTTCATCGCCCCGGCGTTGTTCATGGCTTCATAGGCCATGCCCGCGCTCATCGACCCGTCGCCGATGACGGCGATGATATTGTTCGCACCGCCGGAGAGGTCGCGCGCGACCGCCATGCCGAGCCCTGCGGAGATGGAGGTGGAGGAATGCGCCGCGCCGAACGGGTCGTAGGCGGATTCGCTGCGCTTGGTAAAGCCGGAAAGGCCGCCGCCCTGCCGCAGGGTGCGAATGCGATCGCGCCGCCCGGTCAGGATCTTGTGCGGGTAGCATTGGTGCCCGACATCCCAGATCAGGCGGTCTTCGGGCGTATTGAATACGGCATGAATGGCAACGGTCAGCTCGACCACGCCCAGCCCCGCGCCCAGATGCCCGCCGGTGGTGGAAACGGCGTCAATGGTCTCGGCGCGGAGTTCCCCGGCAAGGGTTTTGAGTTGGTCGTCGCTGAAGTGACGGAAATCCGCAGGCTCCTTGATTGAATCGAGCAAAGTCCCGCTGTCGTCCCCGCGCAGGCGGGGATTGGGGTCGTCAATCCGCGATTCAATTCCCGATTTTGTCATGACTCTTGAAAACTCTTACGCGCGCCGTTGCAAAACGTAATCGGCCATTTCCTTCAGGGTATCGGCGCGGCCCTGGAAGATATTGAGATGGGCCTTGGCTTGCGCGACCAGCATTTCGGCGCGGGCGCGGGCGGGGTCCTTGCCCATGGTGGAAACGAAGGTGGATTTTCCGGCCTTGCCGTCCTTGCCGGAATCCTTGCCGGTTTCTGCGGCGGAACCTTCGACGTCGAGAATGTCATCCGTGACCTGAAAGGCGAGGCCAAGGTCGTTGGCGTAGTTGACGAGCGCCCGGCGCTGCGGATCGCCGGCTTTGCCGAGAACGGCTCCCGCCTCGCAAGCGAAAGAAATCAGTTTTCCGGTTTTCATGCGCTGCATGCGGCTGATGGTGCCGAGGTCGAAATCGGCCTTCTCGCCGATGATGTCGAGCATCTGCCCGCCGCACAGCCCTTGCGGCCCGGCGGCGTGGGCCAGCATGGTAACCAGTTCGCAGCGCACGCGCGGGTCTTCATGTGTGTCGGAGTCGGTCAGGACTTCGAACGCCAGCGCCAGCAGGGCATCGCCCGCAAGGATGGCCGTCGCCTGGTCGAAAGCGACGTGGGTCGCTGGCTTTCCGCGGCGAAGCTGCGCGTCATCCATCGCCGGAAGGTCGTCGTGGATCAGGGAGTAGCAGTGAACGAATTCCACCGCTGCCGCCGTACGCCGCGCGCGCATCGCATCGACGCCGAACAGTGCCGCCGATTCCATGACGAGGAACGGGCGCAGGCGTTTGCCGCCGTTCAGGGTGCCGTAACGCATGGCCTCGTAAAGCGGGGCTTCGGCCAGATCGCTTTCGGGCAGCAGGCGCGCGATGGTCTTGTTGACGCCTTCGACGACATCGTTCATGCGGTCCTGAAGGGCCGGGCTGGCGTCGCGGGGTGAGGGGGCCATGAAGTAACTCCTGTTTGCGTTGTTCTTTTACTCGGAATCAAACGGCGCGGTGCCGATTTTTCCATCCGGGCCGACGGTAATTTTTTCAATTTTCGCCTGCGCCTCGCGCAGCTTGCTTTCGCAGTGTTGTTTCAGGGCGACGCCGCGTTCATAGGCGCTGATGGAATCCTCCAGCGCCGCCTTGCCGGTCTCAAGATTGCGGACAATCGTCTCCAGTTCCGCCAGTGCGGATTCAAAGGACAGGGCAGCGATTGCTGCGTTTTTATTGCTGCTCATGACAACCGTCTGATTTTTCAAAAGAAATGTGCGGCGGGAGTGTAGGCCAGATGGGCAAATTCCTCAAGTTTTTCTCATGCGCTGCGGCGGGCCCAGCCCCCCGTTCTTTGCAAATCTGGAAAACGAGGCCCCGGATTATAATAAATTTATGATTATGAAATCCGCGGGAGGCTCAAAATGGCTCAAAACACCGAGAAAAATACAACCAATTCATTGAAAAACATGGATTTTCTGGCCTGGCAGATCAATCGTATCAAAGCCAGCCAGCGTAAAGAAGAAGTAAACCGGATTTTCAACAGCCGCGCCCGTCTGCGGAGCGAACTGCATCTAAACTGAAGTCCGGGGGCCTATTCCGCCAGCCCGCGCAGATGCGCGGCAACCCCGGATTTGAGGGCGGGCAGGTTGTAGCCGCCCTCCAGCACCGACACCGCCCGCGGAACGATCCGGCAAAGCCCGCGCGTCACCCACTCAAAATCATCCTCAACCAGATCCATCTGCGCCAGCGGGTCGTCCTTATGCGCGTCGAACCCGGCGGAGATCATCAGCAGGTCCGGCCCGAAAGCCTCCAGCGCCGGGAATGCTTTTTCTTCATAGGCTGCGCGGAAGGCGGCAGAGTTCGTTCCGGTGGGCAGGGGAATGTTCAGAACCCGCTCCGGAACCTGATCGCCCGGCCCGCCTGTGCCGGGGTAGAGCGGCCATTGATGTGTGGAGATGTAAAAAACATTCTCATGCGCCCGCGCCATGACATCGCTGCCATTGCCGTGATGGACGTCGAAATCGACGATGGCGATTTTCTGTGCCCCCAATGTTTGCGCGTGCAGCGCGCCGATAAAGACGTTGTTGAACAGGCAAAATCCCATGCTGCGCGACGGCTCGGCATGGTGCCCCGGCGGGCGCACGGCGCAAAAGGCGCGGCCTGTCTTTCCGGCGAGAACATCCTCGACCGCCTGGCAAACAGCGCCCGCGGCGTGCAAGGCGGCAATCCACGTGCCGGGGGAGGCGATGGTATCGGCATCGATCTGCGCAAGACCGCGATCAGGCATCGCCTCCATCACCGCCTCGATATAGCGCATGGGGTGGCAGCGGGCGATCCATTCTGTTTCGGCTTCCGGCGCGGTGATGGTCTCAAGGCCAAGCTCATCAAAAAGATCGAGCAGGGTTTGTAGGCGCTCCGGGCATTCCGGATGGCCGGGGCCGGTATCGTGTTTGAGGCCCGAGCTATGTGTGTAGATGAACGGCAGGCTCACGCCAGGCCCAGGCGCTGCTCCAGCGCCCCGCACAGCATTTGCCCCAGGGTAATATGCATTTCCTGAATCCGCGCGGTGGTATTCGAGGGAACGACCAGCAGCGTATCGCAAAGCGCAGGCATTTTTCCGCCGTCGCGGCCCGAGAGGCCGACGGTGACGATGCCCATTGACCGCGCCCGTTCAAGCGCTTTCAGGACATTGGCGCTGTTGCCCGATGTACTGATGCCGATAGCGACATCGCCTTTGCGGCCAATGGCCTCGATCTGGCGGGAAAACAGCGCGTCAAAGCCGATACGGTCAGGGCCGACGTGTCCGTGGTCAGGGCGATGGCCGCAATCGCGGCGCGGTCCTTGATGTAACGCACGGCCAGTTCTGTGGCGAGGTGCTGCGCGTCCGCCGCGCTGCCGCCATTACCGAAGAACATGATCTTGCCGCTGCCGCGAACGGCCTTTTCACAGGCATCGAGCATCTGCCCGAACGGGGCCTTGAGCGTGGCGAAGGTTTTGTCGGCGACGGCCTTATGCTCGTCGGCTTCGGCCTGCCAGAAGGAATCCAGATCCGGCATCTCTAGTTTTCGCCTGCCGCGGGTTCGATGGCGGCGGCGTCCGTATCAGGGGGAAGGGAGCGGTTATAGGCCAGTTCCCGGTCGCTGAGCTGAAACCCGATCAGGACCTTGTAATTGCGCATGTCGCTGCTGATGGCGGGGATGATCTGCCGCACCTGCTCGATCTTCGTGCCGGTATCGGCCACCGTGTCATAGGTCAGGGTCGTGGCGAAAACCTCCTTGGCGACGATGCTGCCCGCGTCGTTGGTAATCGCGACGAAATAGGGGTAGGCAAAGCTCGGTTTGTCGCTGGCATGGGCGCGGCCCTTGGGGCCGATCTGTCCTGCGAAGGCCAGTGTCATATCGACGGTGACGGTCCTCGTCCCGGCGGTGCATTTGACTTCGACATCCTGCATCCGGATGGAGGACGCCAGATTCACGGATTCCATCTGCGCGCCTTCCGCGAACTGATGCACCTGATTGAGGTCGCTGACGATCCGCACATCGGGGCAGACCGGGGCTGCGGCGGCGATTTTCGGTGCTGCGGGCTGCTGAGGCTTCGCGGCAGGTTGCGGCTTTATAGCCGGCTGGGGCGGACGGGCCGAGGGGACCGGGATAATCTTGTCATCGCCTGCGACGGGAATCTGCGCCCCGGCGGCGGGGTCCATCGCCGCGAGCATGGACTCGGGCATGTTGTCGCCCGGCATCACGGAAAAGCCGTCATTGCCGGACAGGGCAACCTGCTGCGGCGCGCCCTGCGCGATGTGTTGCGACGGGGGCGCGGACAGAAGTTTATCCATGCTGAAATCCGCGAACAAATTTTGCGTGCTGGCGATGCTGCTGTGAACGTCCTGCCTGACGGACTCGCATCCCCCGGCAGCAAGCGATATGGTTAGGGCCAAGCCCAGCAGCAAGTGATGCTTCATTGTCAAAATCCCCCTGAATTCCGATACCTTAGCCGGATGGCGGGGCGGCTTCAAGGCTCTGTTTCCTCTTATTCTGTGGATTAAATTCCGCGCATCCTTTATAAAAATCCCATGGAAAAACAGGTATTAACCATTTTGCTGGCCGCGCCGCGCGGGTTTTGCGCCGGGGTGGACCGGGCGATCCAGATCGTCGAACTGGCGCTCCAGAAATACGGCGCGCCGGTCTATGTCCGGCACGAAATCGTGCATAACCGCTATGTCGTTGACGGCCTCCGCGCCAAGGGCGCGGTCTTTGTCGAGGAACTGGATGAAATTCCCGATGACGGGCAGCCCGTGGTGTTTTCCGCGCACGGCGTGCCGAAATCCGTGCCTGACGCCGCGCGGCAGCGGCAGATGTTTTTCATCGATGCGACCTGCCCGCTGGTGAGCAAGGTCCACCGCGAGGCGGAGCGTCATCATAAAAACGGCAGGCAGATCATCCTGATCGGCCATAAGGGCCACCCGGAAGTCATCGGCACGATGGGGCAATTGCCCCCGGGCGCGGTTCTGCTGGTGGAAACGCTTGAGGACGTCGCCGCGCTGGGCGTCGATGACGAGGCCAATCTGGCATGGTGCAGCCAGACGACGCTCTCGGTCGATGATACCGCGGCGGTGGTCGATGCGCTTCGGGCGCGCTTCCCTGAAATCGAGGGGCCGCACAAGGAAGATATTTGCTACGCCACCACCAACCGTCAGGCGGCGGTGAAGGCGATCGCGGCGGAGTCGGACATGCTTTTGGTTCTGGGCGCGCCGAACTCCTCCAACTCCAACCGTCTGGCGGAGGTCGCGCGGATCACGGGCTGCCCGCGCGCGGCGCTGATCGAGCGGGCGGCGGATATCGACTGGGCGCTGTTTGACGGCATTCAAACCCTTGGCCTGACGGCCGGCGCTTCGGCCCCGGATATTCTGGTCGAGGAAGTCATCGATTCCTGCCGGGCGCGTTTTGATGTCCGGGTGGAGGAGGTGCGCATAACAGAGGAAAACGTCATCTTCAAGGTTCCCCGCGTTCTCGCGGCATAATCGCCGGGGGCTGTATTTGTCCTCTATGTGACTGTAATATTCCAGCCATGAAAATGACCCCTGAAGATTTTCTCAACTGGCCGAAAAAAGCCGTTACCGTCACCGGTATGTCCGGACTGGGCAAGACGCATATCTCCTGCATGCTGGCAAGGCATGGCTGGACGCACTATTCCTGCGACGAAGTCATCGGGACGGAATTTCTGGCGCATGAACTCGGCGGCGCGGTGACGAAGAAGAATCTGTCCCCGCTCTCCGCCTTTATCGGGAGGGTCGGCAATCCCGCGAAGGGCGGCTTGCCGCTCGATGAATTCAGGCGTCGCCAGAATCTTTATTATCAGGCGGAATGCGAGTCCCTGCGCCGGGTCGGCAATGAAATCGCATGGGCGAAGGGGCATTTCATCAACGATTCCACCGGAAGCCTGTGCGAAATCGAGGACGACGCCCTGCTGGACGAGCTCGGGCGGCAAACCTTGTTCGTCTATATCAAAGCCAGCGCGGAGGAAGAGGCCAGAATTCTTGCGCGTGCCGTCAGCTCGCCCAAGCCGCTGTTTTTTCCGCCCGCGATGTTTGATGGATGGCTTGCCGAATTCATGCGCCGGAATAATGCGAAGACCGCCGCGGAGATCGATCCGGATGAATTTTCGCGCTGGGCTTTTCCGCTGCTGTTCAAATCGCGGCTGCCGAAATATCAGGCCTTGGCCGACCGCTACGGCGTGACCGTTCCGTCCGAAGCGATGGCGGCAGTGAAGACGGAGCGTGATTTTATCGCCTGTATCGCGGAGGCGCTGCGCGCATGAGTGCAAGCAAGAAGGTCGAGCTGTTTACCGACGGTGCCTGCAGCGGCAATCCCGGCCCGGGCGGGTGGGGGGCGATCTTGCGCTATAACGGCGTCGAAAAGGAATTGTCGGGGGCGGAAGCCATGACAACCAATAATCGCATGGAAATGACGGCGGCGATACGCGGGCTGGAGGCGTTAAAGCGCGGCTGCGCGGTCGATCTCTACACGGACAGCCAGTATCTGCAACTGGGGGTAACTCAGTGGATGAAAGGGTGGAAAGCCAAAGGCTGGCCTGCGCGCATCAAAAATCAGGATCTGTGGAAAGAACTCGATCTCCTGCTGCAAACCCATGATGTGCGCTTCCACTGGGTCAAGGGCCACGCGGGCCATCCGGAGAATGAACGCGCCGACCGACTCGCGACAGCAGCGATTCGCGCGATGAAAACCTGACCGCTTCGATTCCGGCAGCGCGCATCGGGCATAATTCCAGCACTTAAACCTTATCCACAGCTGAATCGCCGGATTCTGGTGAATCGGGCGCTTTTTAACATTCGCTTAAAGTTTATTGCACATCGTGAACATAACAGCCCGCACCAAGAACAACGCAACAATCACAAACGCGGGAATAACAAGGAGGATCACATGAGCACAACAGTGACCACACCACGGATCGACGAAGATTTTTCCTATACCCCACTCGGCGCCTCTCACACCAGCCGGATCAAGGAACGGGTCGTTCTGCCTTTGCCGCCAGCCCTCGCGGATCTGGGGGCGGGGCAGGACACCCGGTTCGAGATGGAGATCTACGCCCGCTTCATGCGCCATCTGCGCGATGTTCCTAACAGCCGGATGGAGATCAAGATCCTGTCCGCCATCCAGTTTACGGCGGACATGCTGGAAACCCCGGATGCGCTGGTCGCCAAGACGCTGGTCGATCTTGGCCTCAAGGCGCCGCGCAAGGCTTTTCCCATGTCGTTTCTGGATTTCTGCGACAAGGCGCTGCTGCGCCGGGACTGGGACCGGCATGACGGGAAGGGCAGGCCCCCATCCGCCGTCCTGATGCTGAAGGAACACTGGGACGGGATCGGCGAGGAGAAACCCAGCCCCTTCCCGGTGCATTACGCGGTGGCGGGCGAGAGGTTGCTCCTCAACTAGGCCGGCAGAACGCTAGTCGTTGAGTTTCCAGCTTTTGGACCGGTCCCGGGTTTGCTGCGACACAGGGATCCGGGCCGGTTCAGGGGCCGGAAGATAAGCCGAGGTTTCGGCGGTTGTGGCGGGCGTAACCAGAAGGCGACGGAGGAGCCCGCCGAAATCCCCGGATAGATCCGATATATCCCCCAAGGAAGAATCGGCAGACGGAAGGGAGGAGGCCAGCCAGCCTCTTCCCTTTACGCTATGGGCCGTGGTCATGACTTCGCGCCAGATTCGCGCCGGGATCGACCCACCGGTGACGCGCTTCATCGATGTGTTGTCGTCGTTGCCGACCCAGACGCTGGCGACGAACTGGTCGGTGAAGCCGGAGAACCACGCATCGCGGAAATCCTGCGACGTCCCGGTTTTGCCCATGGCCGGGCGGCCTAACTTCGCACCCTGTCCGGTGCCGAAATCGACCACGCCGCGCATCATGCCCTGAAGCTGCGCGATAGCCTGCGGGTCGAACATGGCGCGGCCTGATTGCTGGGCGCGGGGCGGGCGCTGGTAAATCAGTTTCCCATCCTTGTCGGTGATGCGGCGGATGGCATAGGGCTTCACGGCGTAGCCGTCATTGGCGATGGTGCCGTAGGCGGTCACCATCTGGATCATCGGCACGCCGCTGCTGCCAAGGGCAAGGCTCAAGTCGCGTTGCAGGTCGGCTTCGATGCCGAGGCGGCGGGCGGTGCCGATGACGTAGCCGATGCCGATTTCCTTCGCCAGCTTGTAGGAAATGGTGTTGAGGGAATAGGCAAGGGCGGCGTAAAGCGGGACTTCGCCGTAATATTCGCTTTTGAAGTTGGTCGGGCGGTAGCGGCCCGTGGTGATCGGCTCGTCGATGACGATGGTGTCGGGGGTGTAACCGTGCTCCAGCGCCGTCAGGTACACCACCGGCTTGAACGACGATCCCGGCTGGCGGTAGGCTTGGGCGGCGCGGTTGAACTGGCTGGCGGCATAATCGCGCCCGCCGACCATGGCCAGAACCGCGCCGTCGCGGGCCATGACGATGATGGCGCCCTGTGTGACGTTTTTCTCCGCGCCTTCTTCCTCAAGGGCGCGGTTCAGGGCTTCTTCCGCGACTTTCTGGATTTCGGGGACGAGGGTCGTGTCGATGACGATATCCTCGTTCGGCGTGCCGATCAGCTTGTCGAGGTCGCCCGTGACCCAGTCGGTGAAATAGCGCACGGAATCCCCGTCCGCCCCGGCGGGTTTTTCGGTTGGGATGACGACCTGTTTGAGTTCTGTTTCGGCTTCCTTGTCGGTGATGTAGCCGGCATCGCGCATCGCGCTCAGGACCGTGTCGGCGCGCTGCTGCGACAGGCGGGGGTTGCTCATCGGGGAATAGCGCGACGGGGCTTTGAGGAGTCCGGCAAGAATGGCGGCCTCGCGCAGGTTCACATCGCGCGCGGATTTCTTGAAATAGGTTTGCGCGGCGGCTTCAACGCCGTATGTGCCGGAGCCAAGGTAAACGCGGTTGAGGTAGGCGGTCAGGATTTCATCCTTGGTCAGCTTGTGCTCGAGCCAGAGGGCCAGCAGGGCTTCCTGCACCTTGCGCTTCAGTGTGCGCTCGCGGCTTAAGAAAAGATTTTTGGCAAGCTGCTGGGTGATGGTGGAGCCGCCCTGAACCACCTTGCCTTCGATCGTGTTGCGGGCGATGGCGCGGACGAGGCCGATAGGGTCGAGGCCGAAATGGCTGTAAAAGCGGCGGTCCTCAATGGCAAGGACGGCATAGACCATGTGCTTCGGCAACTCCTCGACGCCGACATTGATGCCTTTGAGTTCGCCGTAGCGGGCTACGGCGTTGCCGTTTTCATCGTTGAGGGTGATCGCGGGCTTGCGCTCGAAGCCCGGCTTTTCGATCAGCGAAGGCAGCTCCATGGCGTACCATCCGACCAGCAGCCCCACGGCGATGCACGCCCAGATGCCGACCGCCAGCCCCCAATGCGCCATCCGCAAAAGCAGGGCCTTCAGCGAGAATTTCTTCTTGCGGGCGGATGATTTGCGTTTTGATTTGGATGTGCGGGGCATGGCAGAGGGTAGATAGGGGATTTTCCTTAAAGAATCAAGATCTTCCCCGGAATATTACAAAAAATAAGGGCATGGAAATGGCGCTTCCGGGGCGGAGGCAGGGCAGCGGGCGGTCCTGGCGGCTTTTTTCAGATCATCGGCGGCGGGGGCGGCGGGCCGTTGCGCCCGTCATTGTTCCGCTCCGGATCGCCCGGCCCGATCAGCCAGAAACAGATATTGTGAACTGCCCGGTTGAAATTGTTGCGCAGCCCTTTGTCATAGGGGGTGCGGGTCGTATAGCCGTAATAGCGCTCGCTATTGTTTTCATTCACGGCGACGAAGGCAAGGCGGCGGATGCCCGTGGGTTTTTGCAGTTCGTCAGCGACCGTCTGGGCGAAGAGCGCGCTGAAATGCACGGCGTCGTTATTGCTCTCGGCGCCCAGGAAACGGCGGATGGTCTGGAGGTGCGCTGCCGTTTTTTCATCATAGTGCAGGACATGCAAGGCGGGGTGCGGGTCCGGGGCTCTGTGCTTGAGATCGATATAGAGAAAATCCGGTTCGATAGGATAGCCAAGGCTGTCGCGCGACATGGTCTGCGTCAGGATGCGCGCGGTATAGCCTTGTGCGATTTTCTCAAGGCTGTCGGCAGTGACGGCGATGGCTTGCGCAAGGACGCCATCAATGTTGCGCTTTCCCGAAATTCTGGAAAGCGCGGCAAGATGGTCGGCAAGATACGCGTCAATCTTTACGTCTGTTTTGTGGGCCATTTCGGCCTCTCTCCCTGTACTCGGGATTACTCTATGCGGTCTTTCAGGTGCAGTCCAGCCAATAGCGCAGCCGCGATGGAAACTGATCTGTTTCCGGGGTTTTGTCACGCAATGTTGCGCCGCAAAACTCGACGATGTTGATTGCCGGCAGATTATCCGGGGCGACGGTGATCAGGGCGCGCTCAATGCCAAGATAATTGGCGAACGGCTTGGCCTTGGTCAGGATTTTTTTTCCAAAACCCTTGCCGCGCATCGATGGGCGAATGGCGAAGTGGATATTGCCGCCCCATTTCTCAAGATGCCAGTTGAGGCGATGCCGGATATCGGCGGTGCCGATATACTCATCGTCCTTGACCAGCCAGAGAATGGTTTCCGGAACAGGCTCGACCCAGTCCTGAAACGGCTGGTGCGGATAGCCGCGCTCGGCGCGCAGGGCGTTGATGAATCCCGGGAAATCGTTCGCGACGCGGTGGATGTCGTTGTAAAGCTGCCGCCCCTCGGCGTGGTATTCCGCGAGGGCTTTGAGGAAGCTGTCTTTATATTCGATGTCGGGACGGACCAGTTTGGATGCAGACATGGGCAGTAACTCGGATTATAGGTGGTCATACTCATAATCGAAGATGCCGGATTTGTAAAATTTGGAGGGTTATTAAGGTTTTTCCCGTTGTTTTTCAGGGGGTTTACGGGTGATTTCGAACTGGTTCAGGATCTTGAACAGGGCCGCCAGCAGAACGAAAACCGCCGCGCCCGCAAGCGGCGAAACCGCCGTGGCGGAGGTCAGCCCGAGCAGCAGGGCAAAGCCTGCAACCAGAAGGCTGAGGCTCGCCAGCGCCGCATGCATGCGGTTGCTGATCCGGCCATAGCCGAAAAAACTGGCAAGACTGAAACCGGCGATCAGCAGCAGAGCCCCGATCAAAATCCATTCCCGTTCGCTGAGGGGCAAGGGCATGTCGCTCATGCCAGATCACGCCGTCGACGAAGAAATGATGAATCTGGATCGCCGCAAAAACGACGGCGAGGGTCAGGTTTGCCGGTGTGTCGAAAATCTTGATGACCGCCACCGGCAACAGGGAAAACAGCGCAATCCCGCCGCAGAGATTCATGACGGACCACAGTGTCGTCGTTCCGGCAATGTCCTTGATCCCGATTTTGCCGTCGCCATGCGCTTCCTTGAGTTGCACCGCCCATGAAACATAAAGATATTGCAGGCTGTGGAACGTGGAGACGAAGATATAGAAGGTCACAACGCTGGTCTCGAACCCGATCACGAACCAGAAAAGCTGCGCCAGCGCAGGGATGTAGAGGATCAGCGGCGGCGCTTTTTTATGCGCCAGCGCCCATTTGAGCGTCAGCGCCAGAAATGTGAGGCCGCCCGCTGCCGTCACCGCGACGCTGGCCCAGAAGGCCCAGTCCGGCATGGTGAAATTGATGAACGGAATGCCGAGATAGGTCGACTCCCCGCTGGCGGCGACGGACGGATCGGTGATCAGCCGGGCTTTGACCCCCGCTTGCGAATAGAGTACGAAAAACGTGCCGAAGACGAAGGCGGACAGGGCCAGCCGTTCCAGCCTGCCGACAAAAAAGCCGCTGCGCCGGGCGTAGAGCATGGTTAGCCCAACGGTCTGGCCGCTGAAATGATAGGGCGACCAGATCAGGTAAAGCGTGATGAAATAGGACGCGAACAGCCCAGGGGAGAGCAGGGCGGCCCAGACCGCGATCGCGATCAGTATGGGCCAGACGATCCCCGTCATCGGGAGTTGCCGAACATTGTCGGCGGAGCGGTAGAAGCGGTACAGCGTCGCCGAGAAGTGGGGGTAGTTGAGGGCGTACTGCAAGAACAGCGCCGCCGGCATGACCGAGGCCAGCGGCAAATCCGGCACGGCGTAATGCATCCAGAAAAAAAGCAGGATGGAAAAACCGCCCATGAACAGGAAATCGGCTGGAAAATTCAGGAAATAGAGGTTCCGGTTCTCCGGCATCGCCGCCCCTTAAAACGCAGATCACACTATACCAAGAATATACTCGCCAGCCCCAGAAAGGCAAAAAATCCCACGACATCGGTCACGGTGGTCAGGAAAATGGCCGAGGATACCGCCGGGTCGCTGCCGATTTTATCAAGGATAATCGGAATGGCCGCGCCGAAAAGCCCCGCGCAGAACAAATTGATGACCATGGCCGCGCCGATGACAAGGCCCAGCGGGACGCTGTGGAACCAGACCCCGGCGATCAAACCCATCAGAATCGCGAAACCGATCCCGTTCAGGGTGGCAACCAGCGTTTCCTTGATAATGATCCGCATGGCGTTGGTGTCGGAGATCTCCCGTGTCGCCAGCGCGCGAACGGCGACGGTCAGGGTCTGTGTCCCGGCGTTTCCGCCCATCGAGGCGACGATCGGCATCAGCACGGCGAGCGCCACGATCTGCTCGATGGTCGCATCGAACAGGGCCACGACCGCGGATGCCAGAATGGCCGTCCAGAGATTGATAAACAGCCAGCGAAAACGCGACCAGGTGGTGGCGCGAAGGTTCCGGTAAATGTCGCTGTCGCCCTTGACGCCGCCGAGTTTCAGGATATCGTCCTGCGCTTCCTGGTCGATAACGTCCACGACGTCGTCGATGGTGATGACGCCGATCAGCCTGTCCTCTTCATCGACCACCGGCGCGGACATCAGGTTTTCGCGGCGGAAGAGCTGCGCCACTTCTTCCTGATCCATCGTTGCCGGGATCGGGTGGGTGTCTTCAAGACGCAGGCTTTCAACTTTTTCGGAGCGCCGGGCGCGGACAAGGCGGTTCAGTGGAATTTCTCCGACAATGTGATAGCCGGGGTCGATCACAAACAAATCGAAGAAATCATCCGGCAATTCATCGGCGGCGGCGCGCAGGAAGTCGATGGTTTTTCCGACCGTCCAGAATTGCGGAACGGCGACGAATTCCCGCTGCATCAGGCGGCCTGCGCTGTCCTCCGGGAAGCTCAGGCCCTCCTGCAAGGTCATCCGGGTCTTGGCGGAGAGGTGATGGATGATGTCGTGCTGGAAGTCCTCGTCCAGATTCTGGATCATGTAGAGCGCATCGTCGGAATCCAGCTCCGAGATGATGGCGGCCACCTGTTGCGGCGGCAGTTCCGGCAGGACGATCCGCTGCAGGTCGGAGGAGAGTTCGGAAAAGACGTACGGGTCCATCTTTTCGCTGAATTCCTTCAGCAGCAATTGCCGGTCGGAATCGCTGATTTTTGAAATCAGTTCGGCGGTGTCCGCGTCGCTGAGGTCTTTAAGCTCCGCAAGGACTTTTTCGCGGTCGTCGCCGTTCAGGGCCTCGACGACCCCATTGATGAAACGATCGCTCAGGCCGAAGACGATCTCGTCTTCTTCGGCTTCAGGCTTTTCGTCTGCCCGGTTTTCTGCTTCGACCATCGCGCTTTTCTCCGGAAGGTCAGAAGGCGAGGGCGCGCTGGTGCAGATGCCCCGATTGCATATCCGCCGCGAAAGACTGCGCATCGACGCAGGCAAAGGCGGTCATGTTCAAAATCCCCCGCGCCGTCGCCGAGGGCGTAAGGATATGCGCCGGCATTGCCGCACCCAGAAGAATCGGCCCGATGCCGATACCGTCGCCCAGAATCTTCATCATGTTGAAGGCGATATTCGCCGCATCGACATTGGGCATGATCAGCAGATTGGCCGCGCCTTCAAGGGTAGAGTTCGGCATGCTGTTCCTGCGGATCGTTTCGGAAAGGGCGTCGTCGGCATGCATTTCCCCGTCGATCTCCAGCCCCGGCGCGCGGCGGCGAATTTCGGCAAGCGCCGCCCGCATGCGGCAGGCGCTTTCGTCGTCATGCGTCCCGAAATTGGAATGGGAGAGGAGGGCGACTTTCGGCTTGATGCCGAAACGCGCCACTTCATGCGCGGCGAGAAGGGCCACTTCGCAAATCTGCGCGGCGCTCGGAGTCGGGTTGATCTGCGTGTCGCAGATAAAGAACGCTCCCTTGGACAGGATCATCACGTTCATCGCCGCGGGCGTATCCACGCCCGGAGTCATGCCGATGACATCGACCACGTCTTTCAGGTGTTTTTTGTACTGGCCGACCGTGCCGCAAATCATCGCGTCGGCATCGCCCTTTCGCACCATCAGCGATCCGATCACGGTAAAGTCCGTGCGCAGGGTGGTTCTGGCCACCGCCGGGTTGACGCCCCGGCGCTCCATGATCTCGTGGTAGGAGGTCCAGTATTCGCGGTACCGGTGATCGTATTCGGGATCGACCAGCTCGAAATCCTTGCCGACTTTCATCCGCAGGCCAAGGCGTTTGATCCGCGTTTCGATGACTTCTTTCCGGCCGATCAGGATCGGCTTGGCGATGCCGTCGTCAAGGACGGTCTGCACGGCCTGCAGGACGCGGTCTTCCTCGCCCTCGCAATAGACGACGCGCTTGGGGTCCTGCTTGGCGCGGGCGAAGATCGGGCGCATCACCATGCTGGTGCGGTAGGTGTAGCTTTGCAGTTTCTGGCGATACGCTTCCCAGTCGGCGATCGGGCGGGCGGCGACGCCGGTTTCCATCGCCGTGCGGGCGACCGCCATGGGCAGCTCGACGATCAGGCGCGGATCGAAGGGTTTGGGGATCAGGTAGTCGGGGCCGAATTCCAGCTTTTCCTCGCTATAGACCGAGGCGACTTCCGGGCTGACCTCGCGCCGCGCAAGACTTGCGATGGCGTTGGCGCAGGCCATTTTCATTTCTTCGTTGATGGCGGTCGCGCCGACATCCAGCGCGCCGCGGAACAGGAAGGGGAAGCACAGGACGTTGTTGACCTGATTGGTATAGTCGGATCGGCCCGTGCAGATAATGGCGTCGGGTTTCGCGGCCTTGGCTTCTTCCGGCATGATTTCCGGCACCGGGTTCGCCAGCGCCATGATCAGCGGCGCCTTGCCCATTTTCTTGACCATCTCGCCGTTCAATGCCTTGGCAGCGGACAGGCCGAGGAAAATATCCGCGCCTTCCAGCGCCTCGGCCAGGGTTCGGGCGTTGGTTTCGACGGCGTATTGCTCCTTGTAAGGGTCCATCTGTTCCTTGCGGCCTTTGTAGATGACGCCTTTGCGATCGCAGACGATGATATTTTTTTTCGGCAGTCCCGCCTGCACCAGAAGGTTGAGGCAGGCGAGCGCCGCTGCGCCCGCGCCGTTGGCGACCAGTTTGATATCTTCAAACGTGCGGCCCTTGAGGTGCAGCCAGTTGGTGATGGCGGCGGTGGTGATGATGGCGGTTCCGTGCTGGTCGTCGTGGAACACCGGGATCTTCATGCGCTTGCGCAGTTCGGTTTCGACCTCGAAGCATTCCGGGGCCTTGATGTCCTCGAGATTGATGCCGCCGAAGCTGGGCTCCAGCGCGGCGATGATCTCGATCAGTTTTTTCGGGTCTTTCTCGTCGATCTCAATATCGATGGAATCGATATTGGCGAATTTCTTGAACAGGACGGATTTCCCCTCCATCACCGGCTTGGATGCCAGCGCGCCGATATCGCCAAGGCCAAGGACGGCCGTGCCGTTGGAGATCACCGCGACCAGATTGCCGCGGGAGGTGTAGTCGAGCGCCTTGAGCGGGTCGGCGGCGATTTCCTCGCACGGGGCGGCGACGCCGGGGGAATAGGCGAGGGACAGGTCGCGCTGCGTGGCCATGGCCTTGGTCGGGACAATCGCGATTTTCCCCGGCGTCGGCAGGCGGTGATATTCAAGGGCGGCGTCGCGCAGGGTATCTTTCATGGGTATCTCTTGACATAATGTTTGGGCCGCAGCCACAGGGGAAAGGCCCCCCTAAATGACCAGAGATTCTGGGCATTTTCAAGGCCGGGGTGTTGTGCAGGACGGCGGGTCAGAGGCGCTTTTTTGTAAAGGCTCTGCCTGATGCTGTTTTCAAGTAGGATTCAAACTGGATCGCCTGATTTTCATCAAAACGCGATATGGGTTTTCAGTGCCCAGGGTGTGAATTTCGATGTATGCGGCACTTTACCGGAATTATGATCTTTCAGGCGCTGCTTCAGGTCGCTTGTGCAGCCGGTGTAAAAACACTCGGGGTCAGATTGGCTGCGGAGAATATAGACATATTTCATGTTATAAACTTTTCAGGCCCGCTTTCGCTGACGCTTCAGCGCGGCAGCCTTCGCCCCAACAAGACCCATCCATTCAGATTGCTATGACGTCTAGACCTTGGCTGGCATGCCGAGCCGTAGCCCGGCAGGGCGAAGGCTGGTGCGGTCGAGAAGACTCGAACTTCCACGGGGGTTAGCCCACAGCGACCTCAACGCTGCGCGTCTACCAATTCCGCCACGACCGCATTCCAGAAGGGGCTGAGGATTTTAGCCGCCATGTCAGTAGCAAATACGAAGGCGGGCTGCAAGCCCTTTAAACGGGGCAGCGAAGGGGATTGTCTCAGAGCCGTTATCCGGCTAGGTTAACCCTATGGAAATTATCACATCCAAAGCCTTTGTTTCCTACCCCGAAGCCGTCCAGAAAATGGAGGCGCGGGTTGCCGCCATTCATGACGGGACGGCGGCGGAGGCGATCTGGCTTCTGGAGCATCCGCCGCTTTATACCGGGGGTACGAGCGCCGATCCTGCCGATTTGCGCGATCCCCAATTCCCGGTTTACGACACCGGACGGGGTGGGGAATACACCTATCATGGCCCGGGGCAGCGCGTGGCCTATGTCATGTTAAATCTTAAAGCACGCCAGCAAGTCCCTGATATTAAAAAATATGTCTGGCAGCTCGAGGAGTGGGTGATCCTCTCCCTGGCGCAGCTTGGCGTCACGGGGGAGCGCAGGCCGGGCCGCGTCGGTATCTGGGTGGTCACGCCGGAGGGCGAGAAGAAAATCGCCGCCATCGGCGTGCGCATCCGGCACTGGGTGACGTTTCACGGTATCGCGGTCAACGTCAATCCCGACCTCTCCCATTTTGGCGGGATCGTCCCTTGCGGCATTTCCGAATACGGGGTGACGTCGCTTTCGGATCTCGGCATTGAGGCCGGGATGGAGGCGCTCGACCGGGCGCTGCTGGAAAACTGGGCTCAGGTTTTCGGCGACAATCCGGCCGTCGCGGCGTAGCGGTCAAGGGTTTTTGCCAGACGGGTCAAATCGTCCCTGACCCGCTGCCCTTTGACGGGATCGAAGGCGAGGCTTTCCTGATCCATGTACAGATTGCGGGCGATTTCGATCTGAAGGCTGTGGCCGCCTTGCGCCGGGCAGCCAGTGGTCTGGATGATCGACCCGCCGGAAAAATAAACCCCATTGGAACCAACGCTGTATCCAGCAGCTTTAAAGAAATCTCTGACCGTGGATGTCAGCTGCGGCGCGCAGGTCGTGTCATCCATATTGCCCAGAATAATGTCGTCGATCGTGCTTCCCGCGGGGCGGTTGAAGGAATGCATGTCGAGGTGAATCCGGAATCCGTGCGCCGCCTGCGCCCGGTTCAGCAGCGTGCCGAGGGCGGCGAAATAGGGGCGGTGGTAGTCGCGAATCCGGCGCTCGGCTTCCGCCGTGGTCAGGCGGGCGCTCTCATTATAGATGGCGGCGATGCGCCGGGATCGCGGCCCGGCGAAGGCCGGAAACAGGCTCAAATTCTGCTGGACATGGAAGGTCCGGCGTGGCGGATGCGGCCAGCCGCCCTTGATCATGCCGGGGTCGATTTCATCATCGAAACGGTTGAGGTCGATGCAGGTGCGGTGGATCAGTGCCTCAAGCACCGGAACCCCGGCGGAGGGCACATCCTCCAGAAGTTTTTCGACATGCGGGTCGTGCAGGAACATCAAATCCTGCCGCGCGCAGGCAAAACGGAAATGATCGGGCAGAACCACGCCGCTATGCGGGGTGTCGAAAACAACCGCGGATACGCCCGCGCCTGCCGGGTCGTGCACGATATAGGGAGTGGCCATAGGGCCTTATACTAATCGGCGGCCAGATTGACAAGGCTGGCGGCGGCGTAGGCGGAAATCGCCTGAATCAACTTCTCAATATCGCCCTTCAATGCATTGTAATTTTTGTTTTTTTCGTATTTCTTTTCATCCCAGTAGAGCGCCTTGTTGATTTCAAGCTGGAGCGAATGGCGGCCCGCCGCCGGGGCAGAAAAACGGCGCACGATCTCGACGCCTTTATAGGGGTTATTGATTGCCACGCGGTAGCCCATCGACCGCAGGGCATCGCGCAGGAAATGGGTGAAGGCAAGATCGCAGCTTGTCCCGTCGCGGTCGCCCAGCACGAAATCCGGCTGCAAATGGTGCAGGTTATGCGGCCCGGTGGTCAGGCCGCTGGCCGAGGGCATGGAATGACAATTGATATGCCAGACCGCGCCATAGCGGTAATGCACATCATCAAGAATATCCTTTAACCTGTTGTGATATGGGTGATAATAGCGATCAAGCCGCGCCTGCACCTCGGCGATTTGAAGGCGGCGGTCATAGACCGGCATCCCGGGCCGGACGAGGCGGCGGATCAGCCCGATCCCGGCATGGGAGCGCGCGGACGGCATCAGCGGCCCCGGCCAGCGTTCCGCCAGAAGGTCGGTATCAATGTCATAAGAAGCCCGGTTCACATCGATATAGGTGCGCGGGAACAGGGCGCAGAGCAACGTCGCCCCATGCTCCGGCGCAGCCATGAACAGGGTATCGACATGGTTGTCCTCCGCCCGCTCCAGCGCCTCGAAGGGGCAGGCATGGCCGAAATCCGCCGGGTAGTCGCGCCCGCTATGCGGGGAGTCGAAGACCAGTGGCGCTTCCGCGGCGATCGGCCGGAAAACCTGATAAATGCCGGGCAGGCTGTGGTTATGACTTCCCTTTTGATCCATATCCAGTATCTTACAACAATTCGCCTTCGGGCAGGTTAACTTTACGCTCCTTAAAAGAGCCGTCCTTCCGGCGAAAGCCGGAATCCAGAGATTTCGGTTTCCGGTTCGGCGGTTATTTCACTGGATCCCGGCCTTCGCCGGGATGACGGAGTGAGGGGCCGGGATATTGAGAGAAAAACATGCACGACATCAACGCCATCCGCAAAGACCCCGCCGCCTTTGACAAGAACTGGGCCCGCCGGGGGCTGGCCGCGCAGACGCCCGCGATCCTGAAACTGGACGAGGAGCGCCGCGCCGCGCAGACGGAAATGCAAACCCTGCTCCAGCGCCGGAACGAAGCCTCGAAGGAAATCGGCGCGCTCAAGGCCAAGGGCGGCGACGCCGCCGCGCTGATGGCCGAAGTCGCGGGCCTCAAAGACCGCACGGCGGAGCTGGAGCAAAAAGAGGCCGCCCTGTCGGAATCCCTCAACGCGCTGCTTTCCGCCCTGCCGAACATGCTGGACGACGCCACGCCGGACGGCAAGGACGAGCATGACAACAAGGAAGTCCGCAAAATCGGCACACCCAAAAATCCGGCCACCCCGACGCCCGACCATGTCGCCATCGGCGAGGGGCTTGGCATGATGGATTTCGACACGGCGGCCAAAATGTCGGGCAGCCGCTTTGTCCTGATGCATTCTGGCCTTGCCCGGATGGAGCGGGCGCTGGCGCAGTTCATGCTCGACCTGCACACGACCGAGCACGGCTATACCGAGGTTTCCCCGCCGCTGATGGTGCGGGACCAAACCATGTACGGCACGGGGCAGTTGCCCAAATTCGCCGAAGACCAGTTTAAAACCACGCGCGGCGACTGGCTGATCCCCACCGCCGAGGTGCCGCTGACCAATATCGTCGCCGACATGATTATCGAGGATCATGCCTTCCCGCGCCGCTATACCGCCTTTACGCCGTGTTTCCGCCAGGAAGCCGGGGCGGCGGGCAAGGACACGCGCGGCATGATCCGCCAGCACCAGTTCTATAAAGTCGAGATGGTCAGCATCACCACGCCCGAACAAAGCGAGGAAGAGCACCAGCGCATGACCGCCTGCGCCGAAAACGTGCTGAAAAAACTCGGCCTGTCCTTCCGCACCATGGCGCTGTGCAGCGGGGATATCGGCTTTGGCTCGCGCAAGACCTATGACCTTGAGGTCTGGCTGCCGGGGCAGCAGAAATACCGCGAAATCTCGAGCTGTTCCAATTGCGGCGACTTTCAGGCCCGCCGCATGAAGGCGCGGTTCCGCGCGCCGGGCGAAAAGGACACGCGCTTTGTCCATACGCTCAACGGCTCCGGCGTCGCGGTGGGGCGCGCCCTGATCGCGGTCCTTGAAAACTATTACGACCCCGCCGATGGCGGCGTGTTCGTGCCGGACGTTCTGCTGCCCTATATGGGCGGGATGAAAAAAATCCTGCCGCTTAAAGGCGGGGCGGAGCGCCTGACTGCCGCCGGGTAGGGCAGGGAAAACCGCGCCGGAATAAAAAATAGGAATTGTTTCACGTGAAACAATTCCTATTTTCTTGTTTTTGCCACCCTTGAAAATAAAGGATAAATCCGGAATCCTTCAGTTCGTTCGTCGATTTTTTCAGCGCGTCCTGCTTTCAAGCTGAGTCACTTCCCCGCGTCATCGCCCGGACGGGCCGGGCAATGACAAGATTTGTATTTTTGCGTCAATCTGATCGCAGGATGCTCTGGCGCGACGAACGCCGCAGGCGGGGCGTCTTTCCGGTTCCTGTGGCCGGGCAGGGGAACCCGCATTTTACAGGGGTAATATAGGCATAAATTCCTATTATTGTCAAGGGCAATCGGCGGGTCGGGGTTTTAAAAAAGTTTTTTCAACGCAGAGGGCGCTGAGGAACGCGGAGGCGTTTTGGGTCCTTGGGCTTCCTTTCAGGCTTCATCCTGCCTTTCTGAAATGGACAGGACTTAACCGCGGATGTGTCTGTGTCCAACCGTGGTAAAGAATAGGGGGCAGATTTGATTTAAGCTGCTCGATAAAACATGTCCACTACATATGTTCTTTATTTGTTCTTTTTGCGGGGTGTAAATTACGGTAAATAGAGGCGTTTGGCGGCTTTTAAATTATGAAAAAATTATACGCTCTATGTTATGTTGTCGCTAAGTATGATGATTGAAGGGGATTTGAGTATGAAGCTGCAATTTATGAAGGAAGTTTTTCCGGATGAAGGCATTAAGACCCATAGCGGCAAGCTGGCCATCGTCAATGGCGCGCGCGATATTAACAGCATTGAAATTGATCACGGAACAATTGAAGGGCAACGTCTTAAGTCGCAGTTCCATCTGGCGCTCGTGACTCATGACGCCTTTGAAGGTCGCGACATGCTTCATATTCTGGCTTCATCGGCAACGAAAGAAAGTCTGATTGATAAATTGCGCCAAGGGGTCAAAGTATCGGACGTTGACCTTTGGTTTGATTCACTGCCCCGTAAAAGTCTGCTTCGTGACAACTTCAAGGTTGATGGAGTGTTTTTATAGATTTTCAGGGTCACATCTGCCTCTTGCAAAATAAGCAAGGGGGGGAATCCTGTAGAAACATTGATTAAGAAACTCACCAATACGTCATCACCCGGCTTGTCCGGGTGATGACAGTGGAAGATATTCACAATCAATGAGATCGCAATCAATGGGATCGGATTCGATTGAAAATGCAAATCACCGCAGCGGGCGCAAGGGGGATCAAGGTTTCCGGCTGGGTTTCAGGCGGGGCGGAAGGGATAAAATGGGCCTTGCGCGTTCTTGCGGGGCGGGGGAAAGTCGCCTAGAATCGGGGGCATGGACACGAATACCAAGCGCGTTCTGCGCCTGATAATGCATCTCCGCAAAATGGGGATTACGGATACGAAAGTGCTGGCCGCGATCGAGCGCGTGCCGCGCGAGATTTTCATTCCGCGGCAGATGCACGATCAGGCTTATGAGGATATTGCCCTGCCGATCGGCCGGGGGCAGACGATTTCGCAGCCTTTCATCGTCGCCATCATGACGCAGGCGCTGGAGCTGAACGACCGGCACAAGGTGCTGGAGATCGGGACGGGCTCGGGGTATCAGGCCTGCGTCCTCGCCTGGATCTGCCGCCGGGTCTATACCATCGAGCGGCACAAGCCGCTGCTGGAGCGGGCGGAGGAGATTTTCCGTTACCTCAATATCCGCGACCTGCACAATATCACGACAAAACACGGGGACGGGATGCGCGGCTGGCCGGAGCAGGCGCCGTTCGACCGCATCATCGTCACCGCCGCCGCGCAGGGCGCGCCGCCGCAGGCTTTGCTGGATCAGCTTGCCATCGGCGGAATCATGATCGTCCCCGTGGCCAAAGACGGCAAACAGGTTCTGCGCCGTTACAAGAAAGAGGGCGAGGATACGTTCGCGGTCAAGGATCTGCTGGATGTGCGTTTCGTGCCGCTGCTGCCTAATCTGGCGCGGACGACGGAGGAGGCGGACGATCCGGTGCCGGGGAAGAGCCATGGGCGGTAGGGGGAAAATCGCCGCGGCTCTGGCCTGCGTCCTTCTTCTTTCCGCCTGCTGGACCAGCGACGCGCCCGCGCCCTTCGTCAAATACGGGCAGCTTGAAGGCGCGCGCAGCACCGGGGCGCATACCGTGCAGCCGGGGGACACGGTCGGATCGCTGGCCGAGCGCTACAGGCTCGAGGTGCGCGACATCATGGTGGCAAACAATTTGCAGCCGCCTTATATGCTACAGCCGGGGCAGCGTTTGCATTTGCCGCCGCCGCGTACCTACCGCGTGCGCGGGCGGGATTCGCTTTATAATGTGTCGCGCCTGTTCAATGTCAGCACGACGCAGATCGCGCGGCTCAACAACCTGTCCGCCCCTTATGTCCTGACGCGCGGGCAGGTGATCAAACTCCCCGCCGTGGCGGAAGCGCCTTCGGCCCCGGTGGAAACCATCACCCTTGCGCCGGACGCGGCGGAGCGCGGCGTCAGCCTGCCGCCGCCGGTCATGGCAGGGGGGATCGAGCGCGAAGAGCTGTCCCCGCCGCAGGTCGCGGGCGTCGCCATTCCGGCCCCGCCGCCGCAGGTGGCGAATGCCAGCCTTGCCGCGAAAGTGCCCAGCACGACGCCGCCGCGCAGCGGGGCGAAGTTCCTCAAGCCCGTGTCCGGGCCGGTGCTCTCCGCTTACGGCCCGAAGCCGGGCGGGCTGCATAATGACGGGGTGAACATCAAGGCCCCGAAGGGCGCGCCGGTGGCGGCGGCGGAAAACGGCGTCGTCGTCTATGCCGATACGATGAAGGGCTACGGCAATATGGTCCTGATCCGCCACGCCGACCGGTGGATGACGGCTTACGCGCATCTCGACAATATTCAGGTCGCGCGCGGGGCGACGGTCAAGCGCGGCCAGACGGTCGGCGCGGTGGGGACGTCCGGCTCGGTCGGCGATCCGCAGCTCCATTTCGAGATCCGCCGGGGGACGGACGCCCTCAATCCCGAGAAATATATGTGAAGAGCTGTTTCTGGTTTCGCGATTTATTTGACATAATTTATAAAACGGGGTAGGGTGGCGCTCCATCACGGATGGTATGGTGCCATGCTCAAGGGACTTTTCACACGGACAGCGAAACCGGTCTTTATCGGCCCGAAGCCAAGGATCGTCGTCGATTTCGGCCATGACGATCCGAGCCGGGGCGACATGCACGGCTTTGCCGGTCTTGCGCGGCGCATCGCGCATAAGCTCGGCGGGGATGCGGTCTTCGTCGATGCGGAGAGTCTGGCGCTGGCGCACCCGGATGGCGGCTCTCATCAGGAACGGCTGATGGCGTTCTTTGAGAAAAGCGGATATCCCGACATTCTATTCGGCTGGAGCCGGGAAAGCGGCAATGCGCCGCTCGCGCGCCTGCGGCAAAACGGGACGGGGCTTGTCGTCAACAGTGTGAATGAAAAACTCTCCACGCACGTCCCGAGGGTCTGCGACTCCCCCCACATGGTCGCGCATCACTTAAGCGCGGACATCTTGCGCTTCGAGGGTGAAAAATTCGCCCGGGAATACGATGAATTGCCGCGCCCCTTTATCGCCGTTCTGGTCGCGGACTGCATCGAGCCGGAAGCGGATTCCCAAAGGCTGGCGGAGATTTGCCGCAATTACGAGGAAGCGACGGTGTTCGTCTGCACAAGCCGCCGGTCGTGGAGCGATTTCTACGAGATGTTCCTTGAAAACCTTAAATCGCGCGCGGCGGAATCCGGGATGGGAGAGCGCCTGCACGTCGTCGGCTACGATTTCCAGTTCCATCAGGAAAGCTACGGGCCGAACGCGCATTATAAGATGTATCCCGGCCTGCTCGATCAGGCCGATCATGTCATCCTGACAGGGTATTCCGGGTCGATCGCGTCCGAAGTTCTGGCGACAGGGAAGGTTCCCTTCGCCACCAAGCATGAATGGTACGGGCAGATGGTCGCGGACGGGCTTGTCGCCAGTTTCGAGGCGTGCAGTCCGGACAAGCCGTTTCAAACCGCGCGGGTGACGCCGATCGACATTACCGCCGATCTGGCCGATTACATCATCGGCTGCCACCGCCGGAATCGCGAGGCGGCTTCCGGCTGGAGGCTGCCGGGGGCGGCAAGGAAAGCGGCGGCAAGCCCGGATTTCGTCCTCTAGCCCCGTTCGATCCCCATAAAACGGCGCATAACCCGGGCGCATCCGCTTGATTTCGGGCCTTTTCCCTTTATAGTCCTTCGGGAAATTCACCTATTTTCCGGAAAGGGATAAACGATGCTGATTTCTGCTGCCTATGCTGCTGGCGAGGCGACCAAGATGGCGGCGCCTGCGGGCGCTGGCGAGGCGTTCATGATGAACATGCTGCTGATCCTGATTTTGGTCATCCTGTTCTATGTCCTCCTCATCATGCCGCAACAGCGCCGCTTCAAGGAACACCGGGCGATGCTGGACGCGATGAAAAAGGGCGACAAGGTTCTGACCGCCGCCGGGTTCCTCGGCACGGTGGATAGCGTCGATAACGAGAAGGGTGAAGTCGTCGTCGATCTCGGCCACGGCGTCAAGGTCACGGCCCTGCGCGCGACCATCCAGATGAAAGTCGAAGGCAAGAAATAAACCCCTGAAAGGGAAAAACCGTCATGTCCTCCCAAACCATGATTCACATCCCGCGCTGGAAGAAGATCCTGATCGTCGCGGTCTGCGTCCTGTCGGTGGTCTATGCCGCGCCGAACCTGCTGGACAAGCAGACGCGCGAGCATTTGCAGGCGACAAAGCCGAGCTGGATGCCGGTGCGGACGGTCAATCTCGGTCTTGATCTTCAGGGCGGTTCGCACCTGCTGCTGCAGGTGGAAGCCGACAAGGTGGTGGATGAGCGGGAGGATTCCCTTGTTTCCGCGCTGCGCCCCGAACTGCGCGAGCAGAAAATCAGCTATACCCGCATCCTCGCGATTCCGCAGGGCGTGCGGGTGACTCTCCGCGACACGGCGGACGTCCCCAAAGTCAAGGCTGCCCTGCGCAAGATGGACGACCAGCTTGACGTTCTGGTGGCCGAAGACGGGCTGACGGTCGAAGGCAAGCTGACCGAAGCGTCGATCAAGAAGATCAAGGACCAGACCCTTGGCCAGTCGATCGAGATTGTCCGCCGCCGCGTCGATGAAACCGGCACGCGCGAGCCGTCAATCGCGCGGCAGGGCGACGACCGGATTATCGTCCAGCTTCCGGGGCTTGATAACCCGCAGCGGGTCAAGGAACTCCTCGGCAAGACGGCGAAGCTGTCCTTCCATATGGTCACGGACGGAAGCGCCGATTTGCGCGAGTCCGGCGGGGGGCTGACCTTGCCGATGGCGGAAATGCCGGGGCAATCCCTGACTATTGCCCGCACGCCGATCCTCACCGGCGATATGCTGACCAACGCGCAGCCAAGCTTCCAGCAAGGCTTGCCGGTGGTCAGTTTCAATCTCAACGGCGTCGGGGCCAAGCGTTTTTGCGATGTGACCAGCAAACCGGAAAATATCGAGCGCCCGTTTGCCATCGTTCTGGACAACACCATCATTTCAGCCCCGTCCATCCGCGAGCCGATCTGCGGCGGAGCAGCGGTGATCTCTGGCCGTTTTACGGTGCAGGAAACCAATGATCTGTCCCTGTTGCTGCGCGCCGGGGCGCTGCCCGCGCCGCTTCACGTGCTGGAGGAACGCACGGTCGGGCCGTCGCTGGGGGCGGATTCCGTCGCTTCCGGCAAGAAGGCGCTGCTGATGGCGATGTTGTTCGTCACGATCATGATGTGCACGGCCTACGGCCTGTTCGGGATTTTCGCGGCTGTGGCGCTCACCATGAACATGATCATGATCATGGCGGTGATGTCGATTTTGCAGGCGACGCTGACCCTTCCCGGGATCGCCGGGGTGGTCCTGACCATCGGCCTTGCGGTCGATGCCAACGTGCTGATCTTCGAGCGCATGAAGGAAGAATTGCGCTCGGGCCGCAGCATCGCGGCGGCGCTGGATACGGCTTATAACCGCGCGCTGACGACGACTACGGACTCGAACCTGACCTCGCTGATCGCGGCGCTGATCCTGTTTTCCTTCGGGACGGGGCCGATCAAGGGGTTTGCGGTGACGATGTCGATCGGTATCGCGACTTCTTATTTCTGCGCGGTGATGCTGACGCGTCTTATGATTACGACATGGCTGCATGTCAAAAAACCCAAAACCATCCCGGTATAGAACCATGATTATCAAACTGATCCAGCTGGTCCCCGATAACCTGAAGATCGATTTCTTCGGCCACCGCTTTTACGCCTTTCTGGCAAGCTTCATCATTCTTGGCGGCTCGACCTTCTGCCTTGCGACCAAAGGCCTTAATTTCGGCATCGACTTCACCGGCGGGACGGTGATCGAGATTCAGGTGCAGGCAGACCCGCAGCTTGCGGAGATGCGCGAGCATCTTAATGATCTCGGCCTTGGCGAGGTGTCGCTTCAGGAATTCGGCAGCCCCCGCGACCTGATGATCCGCCTGCGCCAGCAGGAAGGCGGCCCGGAAGCGCAGCAGGCCGCGATCCAGAAGGTTCAGGACTCCCTGAACGCGCAGCTTGGCGAAGGCAAGGTGGATTTCCGCCGTACGGAATTCGTCGGCCCGCAGGTCGGCGAGGAGC
>JACPDM010000054.1 GCA_016184045.1 Micavibrio aeruginosavorus
AATATCGGCATCATGGCCCACATTGATGCCGGTAAGACGACCACGACCGAGCGGATCGTCTATGATGCGCTCGATATCATTCGCGACAAGCAAAAGCTGGCGAATGACAACGATGTCCTGAAATATTTCCATGACTCCCTGAACAACGTGAGGCCGCAGCTGGAAGTTAAATCCAAGCGCGTCGGCGGCGCGACCTATCAGGTGCCGATGGAAGTCTCCGCCCTGCGCCAGATGGCGCTGGCCATGCGCTGGATCCGCGATGCGGCCCGCAAGCGCGGCAAGGGCGAAATGCGCGACAAGCTCGCGGCCGAAATCATGGACGCTCATGAGAAACGCGGCAACGCTTACAAGAAAATGGAAGATACCCATAAAATGGCCGATGCCAACAAGGCATTCGCCCACTTCAGATTCAGCTAAGGAAGCGTACACAACATGGCCCGCGAAACACCACTCGAGCGTTACCGCAATATCGGCATCATGGCCCACATTGATGCCGGTAAGACGACCACGACCGAGCGGATCCTTTACTACACCGGAAAGTCCTACCGCATTGGCGAGGTGCATGAAGGCACCGCGACCATATGGACTGGATGGAGCAGGAGCAAGAGCGCGGGATCACCATTACCTCCGCTGCGACGACCGCTTTCTGGACCGGTCCGGACAAGCAAAAATACCGTATCAATATCATCGATACCCCGGGCCACGTCGATTTCACCATTGAAGTCGAGCGCTCCTTGCGCGTTCTCGACGGCGCTGTCTGCCTTCTCGACGGCAACCAGGGTGTCGAGCCGCAGACCGAAACCGTCTGGCGTCAGGCCGACAAGTACAAAGTACCGCGCATCATCTTCGCCAATAAAATGGACAAGATCGGCGGCGATTTCTATATGTGCATCGATACGATCCAAAAGCGTCTCGGCATCAATCCGCTGGTGCTGACCCTGCCGATCGGGATTGAATCCGACTTTATCGGCGTTGTCGATCTGCTGAAAATGAAGGCGATTGTCTGGGATTCGGACACCCTCGGCGCGACGTTCCAGGAAAAAGACATCCCGGCGGACATGGTTGAAAAGGCCAATGAATACCGCGCCAGACTGATCGAGGCGGCCGTCGAGATGGATGATGCCGCGATGGAAGCTTATCTGGAAGGGAAAGAGCCGGATCTGGCGACCCTGAAGAAATGCATCCGCAAGGGGACCATTGCCTTCAAGCTGGTGCCGATGATGTGCGGTTCTTCGTTCAAGAACAAAGGCGTTCAGCCGCTGCTCGACGCCGTCGTCGATTTCCTGCCGGGCCCGCTCGATGTCGGCGCGGTCAAGGGCAAGCAATATCAGGGCGAAGGCGACGACAGCCGCCCCTGCAGCGACGATGCCCCGTTCTCGGCTCTTGCCTTTAAAATCATGAACGACCCGTTCGTCGGCTCGCTCACCTTCGCTCGCATTTACTCGGGCAAGCTGGAAGCCGGGACCTATGTCCTGAACTCCGTCAAGGAGAGCAAGGAACGGATCGGCCGTATGTTGCTGATGCATGCCAATAACCGTGAAGAGATCAAGGAAGCCTCTGCCGGCGATATCGTTGCGCTGGTCGGTCTGAAAGACACGACCACGGGCGACACGCTTTGCGATCCGGCCAAGCCGGTCGTTCTGGAGCGCATGGAGTTCCCCGAGCCGGTGATCGAGATTGCCGTCGAGCCGAAAACCAAGGCCGACCAGGAGAAAATGGGCCTCGCCCTGCAGCGTCTGGCGGCTGAAGATCCGTCCTTCCGCGTGTCGGTCGACCACGAATCCGGTCAGACCATCATGAAGGGCATGGGCGAACTTCACCTTGAGATCCTTGTCGACCGCATGAAGCGCGAATTCAAGGTCGAGGCGAATGTCGGCGCGCCGCAGGTTGCGTACCGCGAAACCATCACCAAGCCGTTTACTGTCGATTATACCCACAAGAAGCAGTCGGGTGGTTCGGGTCAGTATGCCCGCGTCATTATGAACTTCATCCCGGGTGAAAGCGGCTCCGGCTACGAATTCGAAAGCAAGATCGTCGGCGGCTCCATTCCCAAGGAATACATCCCCGGCGTACAGAAGGGCCTTATGGGCGCGAAGGATACCGGCATTATGGCTGGTTTCCCGGTCGTCGACTTCAGGGTCGAACTGGTCGACGGTGCGTATCATGACGTTGACTCTTCCGCTCTGGCGTTCGAGATCGCGGCCCGTGCTGCCTTCAAGGAAGCCATGCAGGCCGCAGGCCCGCAGCTGCTGGAGCCGATGATGGACGTCGAGGTCGTGACCCCGGAAGAGTACATGGGCGATATTATCGGCGACATCAACAGCCGCCGCGGCCAGATCAGCGCGATGGAGGATCGCGGCAACGCGAAAGTCGTTCGCGCGCTGGTTCCGCTGTCGTCGATGTTCGGTTACATCAACACGCTGCGCTCGATGTCTCAGGGCCGCGCGCAGTACACGATGCAGTTCCACCACTACGAGCCGGTTCCGGCCAACGTGGCGGCGGAAGTCAAGGCCAAGCTGGCATCGTAATTGCAAGGAATTGAAACTTTTCAGGTAGAAGGACGAAAAGAAAATGGCAAAAGGTAAGTTTGAGCGGACGAAGCCGCACGTGAACATCGGGACGATCGGGCACGTTGACCACGGGAAGACGTCGCTGACGGCTGCGATCACGATGGTTCTGGCGAAGGCCGGCGGGGCGACGGCTCTGGCGTATGACCAGATCGACAAGGCGCCTGAAGAAAAAGCGCGCGGGATCACGATTTCGACGTCGCACGTCGAATATGAAACGGCGAACCGCCACTACGCGCACGTCGATTGCACGGGCCACGCCGACTACATCAAGAATATGATCACGGGTGCCGCCCAGATGGACGGCGCCATCCTCGTCGTCGCCGCGACCGACGGTGTCATGCCGCAGACGCGCGAACACATCCTTCTCGCGCGCCAGGTCGGCGTGCCGAAGATCGTCGTCTTT
>JACPDM010000059.1:0-4933 GCA_016184045.1 Micavibrio aeruginosavorus
CGCGACGGTAATATCCGATGCCCGCGCCTCCTGCATCTGGAGCGCTTCGTCAAGCAGCATATTCAGAACCTGTCCGCGCAGGCGGTCGCGAATATCCTGATTATACGGCATGCCCGATGAAACGATCATCAGGCGAAGGCGCTCTTCCAGATCGGAGATAGTGATCGCGTCCTCGTTGACGACCGCCGCAATGCCTTCAGCGCGTGCGCCCGGCATAAAAATCCCGCACAGGGCGGCGGCGAAAATCAGTGCGTGGAAAAATCTGGTCATTCTGGTTGTCCCCTTGCAATGCTCATCATTGCCTTTGAAAACGGGCTAAAATCAGGCTGCCTTTGTGTCCGAAAAACGTCCCCCGGCGCGAAAACGCTCGAGATAGGAGGGAACGATCAACTCCATCCCTGTCGGGCGCACGCCCAGATCCTCGAGCATCGGGACGCCTTCCGGCACGACATTGTCGGTGCGCAGCGTCGTCACCTGATCCACCGTCAGGAGCGGCCTTGGCGGGATCATCTGCAGAAAGAATGCATCGACCTTCGCCAGAGCGAAAGGCAGCGGCACCAGCATCCGGCGATGGCCGATGCAATCAAAAATATAGTTATAGAGATCGCGAAACGACTTCACCTCCGGCCCGCCGAGACTGTAGGTCTTTCCCTGCGGCGCCATATCCCCGACCGCCGGATGCGTCGCGGCGGCAACGGCGGCGGCGGCGACATCGCCGACATAGACCGGCTGGAATTTCGTCTTGCCCCCGCCGATCAGCGGCAGCGCCGGAAGGGCGCTCGCAAGCCCCGCGAACATGTTGAAGAATTCATCCTCGGGGCCGAAAACGATGCTCGGGCGCAGGATCGTCGCCTGAGGGAAAGCGCGGCGCACGGCCTCCTCGCCCTGCAATTTCGTGCGCGCATAACGTGACTGCGCCTTGTCCGCACCCAGCGCGGAGATATGCACGAGGCGCTGAACGCCGCTCGCGGCGCAAGCCTGCGCGATCATTCCCGGCAAATCCGTATGAAGGCGCTTGAAATCGCCGCGGCGCTTTTCATACAGAACGCCGATGCAGTTGATAACGACCTCGCTGCCACGGATGACGCCCGCGATGCTGACCGTATCGCGGTAATTGCAATGCACCGGCACAATCTGCCCGACGGTCCCCGCGGTTTGCAGGAAATAGGCGCGCTCCGGCACGCGCGTTGCCACCTTGACGGTGTAGCCGAGCTTTGCCAGTTCGCGCACGATGTAACGGCCGATAAACCCGGTCCCGCCGAAAACGGTTGCAATTTTCATATCTCAAAGCTCCGTAAGCCGTTTTGTTCTGGTCTTTATATACCGCGCCAGCGCCGTTCCAGCAATGTCGTGCAAGGGAAACATCGCGTTCGGCACACAGGCCAGCGGGCGCCTTAGGCCTCCGCCAACGCGACAAAACGGTCTATCAGGCGTTTCTGGTTGCCGTCGTCGAAACGGATATCCAGCTTGTTGCCGTCAACATGGATGACGGTGCCCGTGCCGAAGCTCTCATGCGTGACCCGGTTGCCCTTGGCGAACCCCGCGCCGGACACGCGCTCCGGCATCGGCCGCGCCGCCGGGGGCGGGACGCGCTGCGCCCCGGAAAATCCGGACGAGTCCCAGTGCGATGATCGCCCTGACTGCGACAGGCCGGATTCGGCATGGGTATCGATATGCGGATCGGGCAGTTCCTCGACAAAGCGCGACGGCAGGCCGTTGACCCAGTTGCCGTAGATGCGCCGGTTCGCGGCATAGGAAATCACGGCCCGCTTGCGCGCGCGGGTGATGCCGACATAGGCAAGGCGGCGCTCTTCTTCCAGCCCTTTCACGCCGTTTTCATCCATGCTGCGCTGGGACGGGAACAGCCCGTCCTCCCATCCCGGCAGGAACACCGCGTCGAATTCAAGCCCCTTGGCCCCGTGCAGCGTCATCAAGGTCACCGCGTCGTCCGCCTGCCCTTCAAGCTGCGCTTCCATGACCAGCGATACGTGCTCGAGGAATTCGGCGAGCGATTCAAACTCCGCCATACCGGTGACGAGCTCTTTCAGGTTTTCGATCCGCCCCGGCGCGTCGGGCGACTTATCCGCCTGCCACATCGCCATATAGCCGCTTTCATCCAGCATCTGCGCCGCCAGCTGCGGATGCGCGGTATTGCCGATCATCCCGCGCCAGCGCTCGAAATCCCCGGTCAGTTTTTGCAAGGTCTCGCGCAGTTTCGGCTTCAGGGTGCCGCCCGCGCACATTTGCTCAATCGCGGCGTAAAGCGAAATTCCCTGCGCCCGCGCATGGGCATAAAGGTTTTGCACCGTCGTATCGCCAAGGCCGCGCTTTGGCACGTTGATGATGCGCTCCAGCGCAAGGTCGTCATTGGGCTGCGCGGTCACGCGCAGATAGGCCAGCGCGTCGCGGATCTCCTGCCGCTCGTAGAATCGCGGCCCGCCGATGACGCGGTAGGCAAGGCCGAGCTGCATGAAGCGCTCTTCGAATTCGCGCATCTGAAACCCCGCGCGCACCAGAACGGCCATCTGGTTGAGTTTCCAGCCCTTGTGCTGCAATTGTTCGATCTCTTCCGCGACGAAGCGGGCTTCGGCTTCGCCGTCCCACAGGCCGCGCACGACGACCTTCTCGCCCGCATCCGCCTCGCTCCAGAGGGTTTTGCCGAGGCGCCCTTCGTTATGGGCGATGACGCCGCTCGCCGCGCCGAGGATATGCCCGGTCGAGCGGTAATTCTGCTCCAGCCGGATGATTTTAGCGCCAGGGAAATCAGCTTCGAAACGCAGGATATTTCCGACCTCCGCCCCGCGCCAGCCATAGATCGACTGGTCGTCGTCGCCGACGCAGCAGATATTGTTGTGGCCCTTCGCCAGCAGGCGCAGCCACAGATACTGCGCCACGTTGGTGTCCTGATATTCATCGACCATGATGTATCTGAAGCGGCGATGATACTCCGCCAGCACGTCGGCATGGGCCGGGTCGCGCAAAATGGTAATCGCGTGCAGCAGCAAATCGCCGAAATCGCAGGCATTCACCGTCTTGAGCCGCGCCTGATACTGCGCGTAAAGGGCGACGGCACGGCCCCCGGCCATATCACCGCCGTCCTGCGCGGAAAGGTCGCCGGGGCGCAGGCCCTTGTCTTTCCAGCGCTCGATCGTTCCCATGACTGCGCGCGGCGGCCATTTCTTGGTGTCGACGTTTTCAGCTTCCATCAACTGCTTGACAAGGCGGACCTGATCGTCGGCGTCGATGATGGTGAAATCGGAGGTAAGGCCGACCAGCGGCGCATACCGCCGCAGCATCCGCGCCGCCAGCGCGTGAAACGTCCCGAGCCACCAGCCTTCCATCGGCGCGCCGCCCAGAAGATGCGACACGCGCTCTTTCATCTCCTGCGCCGCCTTGTTGGTGAACGTCACCGCCAGAATCTGCGACGGGAACGCCCGCCCGGTATGCAGCAGATGCGCGAGCCGCGCCGTCAGCACCCGCGTCTTGCCCGTCCCCGCGCCCGCCAGCACCAGAACAGGGCCGTCCAGCGCCTCGACCGCTTCGCGCTGCGGCGGGTTGAGCCCGGAAAGATAAGGGGGAGTTTGTGCCTTGATCATCGCTGCGTCTGCCATCCGCTATAGATGGCGGATTGGCGGAGGGAAGGCAAGCCTAACCGACTTCTTTTTTGCCCTTGGTGGAGGTCGGCGCGGCGGCAACCTGATTCCGGCCGTTGTGCTTGGCGGTATAGAGCGCCGCGTCCGCGCGCTCGATCAGATCTTCGGTAGGCTCGCCGGAGGTGAATTCGGCAACGCCCACCGACATGGTGATGCGGCCCAGTTTCTCGCCGGTGGAACGGTTGATGACGTCTTTCGTCGCCACCGCCTTGCGCAGGGAATTGCCGACGGCGACTCCGGCGCTCAAGGTCGTTTCGGGCAGGATGATCGCGAATTCCTCGCCGCCGTAGCGCGCGGCGATGTCGCGGCCCTTGACCCCTTCGACCAGCGTGCGCGCGACAAGGCGCAGCACCTGATCGCCGATCTGGTGGCCGTAATTGTCGTTGAAGCTCTTGAAATGGTCGATATCGACCATCAGCAGCGTAAAAGTCGTATTGCTGGCCTGCGCCTCTTCGCTGACGCGGGCGATGGCGGCGTCGAAAGCCTTGCGGTTGGACAGGCCCGTCAGGCCGTCGGTCATGGCTTCCTTGCGCACCTGCTCCAGATCGCGCTGGAGGACTTCCATCAGCGCCGAGGATTTGTCGAGCTCGGCTTCCAGCTTCTGGTTCCGTTGCAGCATTTCCTTGGTGTCGGCCATGACGGTCTGCACGATGGCGCGGACCTCTTCGGGCTTTTGCACCTTGCTCATTTTCTCCGACACGGTTTCCAGCGTGCAGCTATAGGACGCCGTCGCGTCATGCACGTCGCGCACAGCCCCGGTGACGTTCTTGATCGTGGCGTTGATCTGGTCCCCGGCGCGGCGGATCATTTCCTCGTTGCGGGCCTCGCTCAGGAAGCGGGTATGCAGGTCGCGGCAGCGGTCTTCGGTGATTTTCTGCTTGTTGGCGACCAGAATGTCGATGGCGCGGCTGACCTCCGGGCTGATCCCGGCATAATAGACGTACCACAGTTCGTAAATGTCCGGCGTCGGCGGCAGGCCTTCCTGCAAAATCCGGTCGAGCGCCTGTTCGGCATAGGCTTTGGCCTGTTTCTGGTCGTGGGGGTAATTCATTGTGGCTTTCGGTCCAGACCCTTGAAAATTCGGTTTAAACTTTAACAGCGGAGAATGGCCGTACCAAGCGTTAATTCGACTGGACGTCCCCGCCAGACCCCGCTCTTTATCATGCTGCCTTTTGGATTAAAGCGAGCTTAACGGCCTGAATATTTTGTATTTTTCATAAATTAAAAAAACAAACTCCCGCCCTAGATCCACTTGCTTTTCGGGCTCATGCGTTCGCGCG
>JACPDM010000059.1:4966-11836 GCA_016184045.1 Micavibrio aeruginosavorus
CGACCAGCAGCGCCTGACGGTCGGCTTCGCGGGCGAACCATTCTTCGATCAGATGATCGATCATCCGCAGCAGTGGCGTCCAGTACCCTTCGATATTGACCACCACGACCGGCTTGTCCTGAAGGCCCAGCTGGCGCCAGGTCATGATCTCGAAAAACTCATCCATGGTGCCGAGCCCGCCGGGCAGGATGACGAAAGCATCGGCGCGATCGACCATCATCTTCTTGCGCTCATGCATGGTTTCAACCACATGCAGTTCGGTCAGGCCCGTATGGCTGACCTCCCGCGCGGCGATATGATGCGGGATAATGCCATAAGCCTTGCCGCCTTCGTGCAGAACGGCGTCGGCCACCAGCCCCATCAACCCTACGCGGCCCCCGCCATAGACAAGGCTGAGGCCGTTTTTCACCAGAATCCGGCCAAGCTGCGTCGCGGCATCGCGGTAAATTTCAGCGACATTGCCCGCCGATCCGCAGTAAACGCAGACATTCTTGATCAAGGCGGGCTGGCCGGAGATTGTTTTCTGGTCGGATTGCTGCATGATGATATCGGTTCTATACTGTTGGCAAAGGGTTCGATGCGTTCGCCCCCGCCGCCACCTTATCGCAGCAATCCACCTATTTCAAAGGAAGATTTCAAAATCATGCTCGACGCGGAGTTCCATCCTTTCATCGAAAAATCGCTCTCCGGTCTGGCCCGCAAGATGGCGGCGAAGGGTTTTGACGCCAATATGATCACCATGCTCGGCGCGGGCATGGCCCTGCCGGTCTTCGCGGCGCTGGCAATGCAGGCCTATTCGCTGGCGCTGGTTTTCCTGCTGATCAACCGCTTCTGCGACGGTCTGGACGGGGTGGTTGCACGCTATCAAAAGGGCGGCCCCACCGATTACGGCGCATTCCTCGATACGATCGTGGATTTCGTGTTTTATGCGGGCTTTGTTTTCTTCTTTGCTCTTGGCCGACCCGATGTTGCGGTCCCGGCCGCCTTCCTGATCTTCAGCTTCACCGGAGTGGCGGCGACCGCGCTGGCCTATGCGGTGCTGGTGGAAAAACGGAACGGACGCACGGAAAAAGCCGATGTGCCGGGCAAGCCCAAACGCCGGGCCTTTGCGACGCCCGGCGGCCTGACCGAAGGGTTCGAGATTATCCTGCTGTTCGCCGCGATGTGCCTGCTGCCCGACGCCTTCAGGCCGATGGCGATCATCTTCGGGGCGATGTGCTGGCTGACGGTGATGACTCGGATTGCAAAGACGCGCGCGGAATTCGCGGCAAAGCCGGCTACGACATCTTGAAGGTTTGAATCTTCGGACCCTGCTCGCGCAGCTCCATGCCCATGTCCGTGGCTGTGGCAACGTTTTCCTGCGTTGCGTCGACGCCGTCTTTTTGCGCGCGCTGGATCTTCATCGCATAGCCTTCGGCGTTAAGGCGCATGGATTCGATTTCCTTGCCTGCCGGCGATTTGTCGGCGATCTTGATCGCGATCTGGTCGAGAGAATCGCCTGCAAGCTGCGTGCGCGCGGTGATATCGCCGCCACGGCCGAAACCGGGGCCGCTATTGAGTTTTTGCTGGAACGCGGTTGTTACCGGCGCGCTGACTTGCTGGGTCTGCGCCGTCATGCTGGACGATGTGCTGTACCCGGCCTCATAGGCGCTCGCCTCGCGATTGCGCTCGCCGCCTTTGCTGCGACCGGGCGCGCTGCCGAAATACCCCGGCGCCTGATTGAATGTCACCAGCGTACCCTGACCTTCAAGCCCCGTGCCGATAATCCCCGTGGCCCGCGCCGCCATGGCCGCCGTCGCGACAAGGCCGCCTACCGGGCCCATCACAGCCACGGCCGCGCCCGTCACGGCCGCATCCAGCGCCAGATTGCCCGCCATGCGTCCGGCCAGACCTGAGCCTGACGGCTCCGCCGCCGGGCCGCCGCCAAGGGCGGTCATCTCTTTCAGGGTGTCCTTGATCTCGGCGACCTGCGTCTGCTTCATCTGCGCGGCGGCATCGGCCTTGTTCTGGCCGTGCGCGTGGCTGAAGCCTTCGGAATTTTTCAGGATGCGGTTCTGGTCGATATTGCTGTCCGCGGCCTTCCACACCATGCCCTTGGTCGTCTGCTGCAGGGCGGCCATGCGCTTTTCAAGCTCGGCCATACGGTCGGGGCCTTCCTGCTGCGTGCGCGGCTGGAAGATCGAGCCGATAATTTCGGTCGGGGCGGGCTGAATGACAGGGGTGGTCACCAAGGCTGGCGACCCGAGGGGCAGGGACCGCGCCGGTGAAGGAATTCGTCAGTGACATTCAAAACCGCTCTATTTGGCGAATCCGTGACACACCCTGCCACTTGGATTACATAAAAATTATTGCTTTTATTATGAACATTTCCCGCCTGAGCGTCAAGAATTACCGCCCGGAATTGAATATACAGTATATCTAACCCTGCGCCTGACGGTAGGACAGGGCTTCGGCCACGTGGGCCGTGCCGACAATCTCCGCCCCGCCGTCCAGATCGGCGATGGTCCGCGCCACGCGCAGCAGGCGGTGATAGCCCCGCGCCGAAAGCTGCAACCGCTCCGCGGCCTGCCCCAGCAGGGTTTTGGCGTCCTTCTGCAAGACGATCCCCTCCTCCAGCGCCGCGCCGGAGAGATGCGCGTTCAGGCCCCGCCCGCGCGCGACCTGGATCGCCCGCGCCCGCGCCACGCGCGCGGCGACGGCGGCGGAAGGCTCGCCCGAGGCGTTCGCCTGCAAATCGCTGATCGACACCGGCGCGACATCGACGCGCAGATCGAAACGGTCGAGCAGCGGCCCCGACATCTTCGCCTGATAATCGGCGGCGCAGCGCGGGGCGCGGCTGCATTCGCGGCCCGCATCGCCAAGATAGCCGCAGCGGCAGGGATTCATCGCCGCGACCAGCTGGAACCGCGCCGGATAGGTGACATGATGATTGACCCTTGCCACCAGAACCTTTCCGGTCTCCAGCGGCTGGCGCAGGGATTCAAGCGTCGCCCGCGCGAATTCCGGCAGCTCGTCGAGGAACAGGACGCCGTGATGCGCCAGCGCAATCTCCCCCGGCCTTGCCTTCGTTCCGCCGCCGATCAGCGCAGGCAGCGACGCCGAATGATGCGGATCGCGAAACGGCCTTTTCGTCAGCAAGCCCCCTTCGGGCAACGTCCCGGCGAGCGAATGGATCATCGAGGTTTCCAGCGCCTCCGCCGGGGTGAGCGGCGGCAATATGCCCGGCAGGCATGCCGCCAGCAGGGATTTGCCCGAGCCCGGCGGCCCGCACATCAAAAGATTATGCCCGCCCGCCGCCGTGATCTCGAGCGCGCGCCGCGCCGTTTCCTGCCCGCGCAATTGCGCGAGGTCCGGCCCCGGCACATAGCCCGCCTCGTCCCGCGCGGCGCGCGCCTGCGGGCGGCTTAAAACCTGCGTGCCTTTGACGTGGTTGATCAGCTGGAGGAGATCGCCGGGCGCAAGAATATCAAGCTGCCCGCCCGCCCACACCGCTTCCGGCCCGCAAGGACCCGGGCAGATCAGGCGGTTGTCGTTGGCGACCGCGTGAATGGCCGCGGGCAACACCCCCGCCACGGCGCGGATCGAGGCATCGAGCGCCAGTTCCCCCAGCACCACGCAATCGCGCAGCGCGTCGGCGGGCAGAACCTCCATCGCCGCAAGCACGCCGAGCGCGATCGGCAAATCGTAATGCGAGCCTTCCTTCGCCACATCGGCGGGGGCGAGATTGACCGTCACGCGCTTGGCCGGAAGCGACAGCCCCAGGGCATGCAGCGCCGCCCGCACCCGCTCCCGGCTCTCCCCCACCGCCTTGTCAGGCAGGCCGACGATATTGAACCCCACCATGCCCGACGCAATCTGCACCTGCACATCGACAGGACAGACATCAACGCCGTGAAAGGCAACTGTGTTAACGCGGGCAACCAAATAAAAACCCTCAACCTGAAATGATTGAAGGTTTTATCGCATGAATGGGTGGGAAAGGAAAGTCCGTCCTGTCCCCTTTAAGAATCTGTTTCAAAATTCCCTTATTCGTCATTGCGAGGAGGGCAAAGCCCGACGCGGCAATCCAGACCATCAAGGGTTTTGCCGTTTTTTCTGGATTGCTTCGCTCCCGATGGTCGCTCGCAATGACGAATAAGGGAGCTTTGAAACAGACTCTAGGGGGCCGGGGCGACGGGCGCTTCGGGTGTGACCAGCTTTCCCAGAAACGCCTCCATCCGGTCGAGATTGTAAGACACCCCCGGCGCCTGCTTTTTGGCAATTCGTTCCCTGGCATCCGCCGCCGCCTTCTTGATATCGGCCCCGGTCGCGATCAAAAGCCGCGCCATCTCCATATTCGGTTCACGCGGCATGGGCATGGCGGCGGTGAAAAGGATAAAGCTCAAAACGCCGTTTTTGACCTCCCGATCAGAGTCGAACGCCGCCAGCAGCATCGCCGCGATCTTCACATCTGTACTGCCGCCATTCGCGGCGATTTCTGAAAAAACCGAAGCCGCAGCCCGCTTGTATGCCGGGGCGTCTTTGTCGAGAACAGGAAGGTTCAGCAATTTCCCGGAAAGAGCCGGGTCTTTCAGGTAGGAAGCCGCGCGTGCAAGCACCCTGTAATATGAATCCAGATTCGTATCCGCCCGCACAAGACAGGAAAGGCGCTCATCGTCCTTCAGCACCTCAAGAGCCTCAATCATTCTCTGCCGCCGCTCAAATTCCTCCATAATGGACTGGTTTTGCGCCGCTGCGGGTTCATGGCAGTCTCCGGCCAAAGCGGCGGGCACCGATGCCACAGCCATAAACAAACCCAGCATTGTTTTGGATGCAAGAGCGGGGAATTTTTTCATGGAATGCCGGACCATAACCAAAAAACCGCCTTTCATAAATTTCTTATCAAAGAAAAATAAGGGTTAACAGCTCGCTGCTATAAAAACAAGAGTCCTACTCCGCATCCTTGTCCCGCGCCGCGTCCGGGTCAAGGGTGATGGTGTTCTCAGGATCGCCCGCAGACCCGGATGTCGTGCCGCTCGGGGTGCTACGACCGCGAAAAGGGGGATTGCCCTTGAGCAGGGCGCAGCAGCGGGCGTCGGCTTCGCAGCGCGCTGGCAGTTCGGCACGTGTGCCGCAATTGATGATATTCACCTGCACGGGAACAAGCGCCGTCGCCGCGAATGCGGCCGCCCAGAATAAAAGGCAGAAAAGGATAATAACGATTTCTTCAAGCAACAATTCACGCCTGGTGAAGTGATGCACTTTTTGAATTAATTGTTTCATCAAAAGTTCCAGAAATATAAATTTTCTTTCTACCTTAAATGTAACTCTGTGAATATATGTTTAACTGGCGCCGTTAACAGGATTTTCACCCCCCTGCCCCATGATGAAAGAAGGATATTAAGGGGAATAGGGCAGATGCAAGGGCTTTTGAGCGAACGTGAACTTGTTCGCCTGCACCACGAGCTTGTGGCGCCGGTCGCCGTGCATGAGATCATCCGCGGCCACGATACGCTGGATGAAACCGCGCGCTATGCCCTTGACGTCATGATCGCGGAGTTCGACCCCGATACCGCGCTTTTATGCATCGCGCTGTGCGCCGCGCATGTGGCCGACATGCATGCGGGCTATCTGCCGGTCGCTGGCGGCCTTGGTTTTGAAGCCAGCCGGATCGTGCATGAATATGGCCCCTTGTGGCTGGCCAATGCCGACCGCCGCCTGAGCCCCGCGCATGAGGGGCGGGTTCTCGATTTGCTGGAGCATATGCCGGAAGATTTCGAGGCGCTGGCCGATCTGATCGACGCGCTGCGCGGCCATCTGATCGAAACCACGGATTCCGCGATTTTATGCGACATCCTGAGCCAGAACGCCCGCGCTTTCTACGATTATCTGGAAGAGCAGAACCGCATGGAAATGGCGGCGCAACCGCGCCCCCTGCGCGCCGCGGACCTTGAGGTCCATGGCAACGTCATCACCTTCCCGCGCCCATACCGCGTTCATTGATCCCCGGCAGGGTTTCAAACAATCTGCTTCATCACCATCGGCCCGAGCGCGCGCCCGGCCAGGATATGAATGTGGAAATGCGGCACTTCCTGCCCGCCGTTGAAGCCGGTATTGGCGATGGTGCGAAAACCGTCTTCCTCCACCCCCAGAAGCTTTACCGTTTCGCCGACGGCGCGGAAAAATCCCGTGACCTCGTCCGGGGTTGCCCCGACGGAAAAATCCGCGATCGACACGAAGGGCGCTTTCGGAATGACAAGGACATGCACCGGCGCTTTGGGATTCACGTCATGGAAGGCGAGCGCATACTCGCTTTCATAGACCTTCTTGCACGGAATCTCGCCGCGCAGGATTTTCGCGAAGACATTGTTCGGATCGTAAGCCATCGGGTGAGTCCTCCATGTTGCCCCTGAAAAGGTAACATGGAGGGGGAATTATTCAACCGCCGGGGCGGTCAAACTTCGATCACCAGCAATTCGGCGTCGGTTCCGGCGGCGATTTCAAGGCTGGATTCTTCCGTGACCTCCGCCCCGTCCCCCGCCTTGAGGACGATGCCGTTGACGCTCGCCTCGCCCTCGGAGATGACGACATAGGCCGGGCCGCTGAGGGCATGGGTCAGATGCGTTCCCTTCACCATCCGCCCGCCATAAATGGCGGCGTCCTGATGGATGGCAAGAGCGCCCTTGCCTTCGTCCTGCGCGCGCCCCGACACGAGAAGGTTGAGATTCTCGTTCACCGGGGCTTTCGGGAACGCTTTCTGGTCCCAGCGCGGGGCGATGCCGCGCTCGCGGGGGCGGATCCAGATCTGGAAAAGTTTCGTGTCCTCCGCCGGGTCGCTGTGCTCGGCATGAAATATGCCGCTTCCCGCCGACATCACCTGCACGTCGCCCG
>JACPDM010000064.1 GCA_016184045.1 Micavibrio aeruginosavorus
CATTTCTCCGGCCCGCCGAAAGCGGCGGCGAGGCGCTCGACCTCGCGGTCGGCCCTGAACTCTCCGGCGATCTCGAGGATCATCGGCACCAGACGCTCCGCCGCCAGGTCGTAAACGGTCTGAACCTGCTCCTGCGTGAAGCCGCCCTTGTGCAGGCGGGCATTAAGATCGGTATCCGGAACGAACAGGCCGTGATCGCAATTGATACAATAATCGTCCGGGGTCGCCGGAATTTGCGGCGCGGATGGCAGGCTGGAGAGTTTTCTTTCCAGCGCGATATAGGATTTGATCAGCTCGTCAAGACGGATCTCGCCGGTCTTTTCGTCCCAGAATTTCTCCGGCAGGGTGTCCGGCTTCATGGTTTTTTCATCGCCGGTTTCAATCTCCGGCGTCAGCAGGTTATCGGTCATCACTCATTCTCCTTTTTTTCAAAAAATCTTTCATTTCCGCCCGCGATCGACCATCCGCAGGATACTGGCGACCAGCGCGCGCTGGCCTTCGGCGTAACGCAAATGCCGATCCGACGCCTCCGGGCCGTAAGCCCGCGAAAACGTCATGACCTGCAAATGCGCCAGAACCTTGCGCCCGTCATCGGTCGAGAAACAGCGGGCGAAAAGACGTTCGATCTCCTGCTGCGGCAGGCTTTGTGGATCACTCAAGAGCCGCGCCGGAGCGTGGATTGTTTTCAGGAACGGATACATTCGTTATCTCCTTCATCATGGGAAGTTCGTTAAGGATAAGATCGCCGGGAACGCCAAGCGCATCGCCAAGGACGCGCGCGGCCTGCGGCAAATTCACCGCCGCCAGCGCCGCAGGCCCCATTGCCTGCACCGATTCGAGCCAGAACAGCGTATTTTGCACATTGCGCTGCCCCTGCGCCCGCGCCAGAGGAGAGCGGTAATCGAGCGCGACATAGCGCCCGTCGATATTGATATCGGGGACCTCGCCGCGGCGGCGCAGGATGGCGTAAGCCCGCTGCACCAGCGGCGTCATCAATTCCGTTTGCAGGCGGCCATAGGTCGCGCCGAGCAGCATCGCCATTTCCGCGGAACGCTCCAGAACTTCGGTCGCCGTCATGCGGCGGCTGGTCACGGGGGTCAGCTTGTCGGCCAAAAGCGCATGGCGAATGCGGCTGCGCAGATCCTCCAGAACCAGTTGCGAAATATCGAACCGCCCCGGCATCTCCAGCGGCCTTAAACCCTGCGAGCCGACCGCCTTGGGGATGATGCTGCCGGGTTTGAGTTCGACATTGGCGGGGTTCAAGACGCCGTCGTCATCGGCCTGCCAGATTCCGGTAACGGCGATGGAGGCGTTTTTCAGGATCAGCTCCACCACCTTGTTCGCCGTCTTGATGTCGGGAAGCGCCTTCATCACCGGGGATCGGCCATAGCTTTCCCCCGGCGATTTCAACCAGCGAAACCCGATCATCGGCGATTCCGCCACCGTCGTTTTCTTCAGTAACTGCGGCCCCGAACCTGCCTGCGGCAGCAAGGCGGTAAAAGAATACCGATACCGCTCCGGAACGATACATTCCAGAACTGTAAAACGTTTTTGCGGGTCTTTCATGCCTTCTTTTAAAACCGCATCGGGAATTTCTGCCCCCGCATAGCGGTCCCGGAGCTGCGCCAGCGTCAGCGAAATTTCGCGGAAGGCCGCATTCAGAAGGCCGCCTGCCCCTTCCTCCAGAACGATCCGGCTTAAGGGCACGGCTGTAAAATTGAAGGCAGAAAATTCGCCGGGCTCGTTCTCCTCAAGAAACAGGCAGGCGGTTCCGCCGACGATGAGGTCGAGAAAGCACTGGTGGATTTCCACGACGAAATTCGAGCGATCGAAATGCGCCTGAATCGTTCGCGCCGCCTTTTCCAGCACCGGGGCCAAGGCCTCCGCCCGATCCGGCGGCGTGTCGGGGCCGGGCTTCAAGCCGAACCACTGCGTCCACGGCGGCATCAGGTTGCCAAGAAGGCTGGCGGCAAGCTGCTCTACCGCGTCCAGCGCAGTTCCGTCGTAAAGACGTTCCATCCGGTTTTCGCCGGAGCGGACCGCCGCGCCGAATCCCTGGCGCTGCGGCAGGGCATATTCATAGGCATCGCGCCAGAGCGATTCCCATTCTCCGCGCCGGGCTTTCGCGGCTTCGTAACGGCGATAAAGCCCTTCGAGCGCCAATGCCGTATCGGCATCGCGCCCGTCATCGATTGCAATGATTGACATGATTATTCCCCGAGAAGCGTTTTACGCGGCGTCGCCGCCGTCGTCTGGTTCAAAAGGCCGCGAAACCCGGTCAACACCGTTGACAAAACGCCGCGGCGGCGATCCAGCAGGCTTTCGCTCCGCCGCGCGGCCGCCTGATCCCCGGCGGGCGGGGCGGCGGCAGAATCTTCCGGCCCCGTTTCAGGCGGCGCGGAGGATGGCGGCGGCGGCGTATAGACCGGCATGTAAACCGTCTGCACCGCCGGAACTTTCGGGCGTGAAGCAAGACTTCCCATGATGTTTCTCCTTGGAAAATTAAGCCGTCAGCTTGCAGTAAAGCTGCCACGGCGTGAAAACAAACCCGTCATGCAGGCCGAGAACGCGCTTGACTGCCTCGACGCAAGTAAAAACGCCGACGGGTGCAACGCGCTGCTTCGTGCGGCAGACATTGGCGGGAACAACTTTCTGGCCGCGCTTTTTAAGCCAGTCAGGCAAATCGAAGTGATGCGGCACATGATGTACGGTAACTTCGGTATGATTGGCCAGAGGATCGAGAGAGATCCAGTGATTACCGTCATTCATCAGCACGAAACAATGCCGGAAACCGGGCTTGAGAATTTTCAGCCACGGCAAGTCGGTTTCACCGGTGAAGACGACCCAGGCCTCCAGCGCGTTGTTCATGACATTGCCGAATTTTGATTGAGGAACGATAGTCATTCTGCTGCCTCCCGGAACAGATCAAGTGAAACGACATTGCGATCAAAGCCCCACGCGGAAAACAAACCCTGCGGGCGGATGATTTTCTTTTTCTCGAGAACGGCGGACAGCGCCTTCATCGCCTCCGCCCACAGGCGCCAGGCGCGAATTTCCTTGGCGCGGCGCGGGTCAGGAGGCAGCATGCGCTGGCCGTAATGGCGCAGGACCAGCAGATGGTCCATGATCAATTCCTTGCCGCGATAAAGCCGGTCGAGGGTTTGCAGAATGTCGATCGGCTCGCACGGGCGGGGAAGCAATCCCTGCCCCCGCGCGATTCGTGCCCCGTCGATGCGGGCTTGCTGGGCCTGAATGAACCAGAACCACGCCTCCTCGGCCGAATCGAACGGGGTGACTGCGCTGGAATCCTGCGGTTTTGGCGTGTGGCGGGGGTCTTTGGCCATGACTTTACTTTTCTCCAAGCTCTGGTATCGTTCTTATTACGTTCTTTGCTCGGGACGCATTTGTTCCCGTTATGTTCTAATTAATGCCCGAGTCATCCCGCAGAGTCAAGAAAAAAATAGGATTAATTTCCTGTTAATGCCCCCATGTCTTTTTTCCGGATCTTTAAGGCCCGGACAGGGATAATTTAAGGGCGAGAAATTCCCCGGATCATGCATCCGGATTCCACCCGGAGAAAAGCTGTCATGAAAACTCTTCACGCCGCGTTCGTCCTTGTCGCCGTCACAGGACTCTTGTTCATCCTCGCAGCACGCCCTGCGCTGGCCGAAGAAATCATTGAGCGTTACAACAGCGCAATTGAGATCATGGGCGACGGCGATCTGCGCGTGACGGAAACGATCACGGTCCATGCCGAAGGCATCGACATTCGGCACGGAATCTATCGCGACATGCCGCGATTCCGGCGAACGTCCTTCGGCGGGGCGATCCCGATGGAATACACGATTCTTTCCATCCGGCGCGACGGAGCGGCGGAACCGCATCATGCGGAGACAATGCAGGGAACGCTGCGCCTTTATATCGGCGACCCGGATGAAACCCTGACGCCGGGCCAATATACCTATGAGCTGATTTACCGCGTCGCGGATCAGGTGTTCTTTTTCAACGACTATGATGAACTGAACTGGAACGCGATCGGCACGGGCTGGAGCTTTCCGATCAAGGATGCACAGGCCGATATTTACCTTCCCGGCGGCGCACCCGTTCGCAGCCATGCCTCCTATACAGGGAAAGCCCTGTCCAGCGACAGCGATGTCCGCACAAGCGAGAGCGACGGGCGCCTTTCCGTCACGGCGGAAAGGGAATTTTCCCCCGGCGAAGGCTTGACCGTCGCGGTATCATGGCCTAAAGGCTATGTGCAGGCGGATAAAAGCCGGGCGGGATTTTCATTCTTCCTGATCCAGCATCGCGGCCTTATCGTCATGCTGGCGGCGCTTGCCGTCACGGCGCTGTATTACGGATGGGCGTGGGCGCATTTCGGCCGCGACCCGCGCCGCCGCAGGCTGGCCCCGTTCTATGATGCGCCGAAGGATATTTCCCCCGCCATGGCCGCTTATATCCAGCGCATGGGCGACGCCTCCCCCGGGCGGTGCATGACCGCGGCCGTCATTTCACTGGCGGCAAAAGGATATCTCGAGATTGCAGGCAAGGAGCATGGCGACTACCTGCTGACCCCGAAAGACGGAAACAAGGGCGCCGCGGCTCTTTCCGGCGACGAGAAGATCATCCGGGATCAAATCACCCGTCCGATGATCATCGGATCAGCCAGCAAGATGTGGGAGAATCTGGCGCAAAAGCACGAGGAATGCATAGAATCGCAGTGCATCGATCGTTATTTCATCGTCAATACATGGCGGTGGGCCGCCGGAATCCTGCCCTTTCTGGCCGCCGGAGCGCTGCTGTATTTTTCTGGCCTTGTACCGCTGGAATATCTGATCGCCTGCGCCGTCATTCTTGTCGCGGTCGATATGATCCGCCAAATGATCCGGCTGCCGCGGAAAATTCCGGCTCTTGTCCCCGTTGCCGCCATGATGATTCCGTGCACCGCCGTCCTGATGTTCGTTTTCAGCAGCGTATCGTGGCTGGTGATCGCGCTGACGGTCATCCTTCTGTCAGTCGTCATTGTCATGCATCCGCTGATGAAAACCCCGACACAGGAAGGGATCGGCGTAATGGAACATATTGACGGGCTGCAATACTACATGGAAGCGGTTGAGGAAAAGATCCTGCAGAGATTCGACCCGCCGCAAATGTCGCGCGAGCTCTACGAAAAATTTCTGCCCTATGCCGTGGCGCTGGGCGTGGAATCGAAATGGGCGGAAAAACTGGCCGTCGCCCTGGCCGCGACCATGACCGCCGATCAGGCCATAGCCGCCACAAGGCCGCACTGGTATGGGAGCGGCGGAACAGGCGGCGGCGCATCATTTTCTCTCAGCGCCATGACCGGGAATTTCAGCAGCGCCCTGAGCGCCGCCACATCCCCGCCGTCAAGCAGCGGCGGAGGCGGCTCTGTCGGCGGCGGAGGTGGGGGCGGCGGGGGTGGGGGATGGTAATTTATTGAATTTTATGTCAAAAATTTTCCTCTTTACCAATCCGGAATATAATGGGACTCTTCTCCTATGTTTACACATGATGATATCTGGACGGCGATAGACCGTCTTGCCGAGGCTCACGGCCTCTCCCCGTCCGGCCTTGCGCGCCAGGCAGGGCTGGATGCGACTGCCTTCAACCGCAGCAAGCGCATCAGCCCGAACGGCAAGCCACGCTGGCCGTCCACAGAAAGCCTTTCGAAGATTCTGGACGTGACCAATTCGACGATGAGCGACCTGCTGGACCTGATGGACGGGAAAGACATCGCACCGCGCTCCATCCCGCTGCTCAGCTACCCGGCCCTGCGCTCCGGGCGACTTTCGTCAGAGAAAGGCACGGTTGCGCTGGCGGTTGCCTATAATGTCGGCGACGACGCCTTTGCCGTGCATATCGAAGATAACCGCCTTTCCCCGCTGTTCCGCAGGGATGCCCTGCTGATCGCCGATCAGGTGACGCGTGCCAAGGCCGATGACCGCATTCTGTTCTATCTTAAAAAAGGCGGCCTGAAAGGCGGCATCGTCAAATCCTTGCAAAGGCGCAACTATACGGTTCTTGTGCCCGGCGACAACTTTGAGGAATCGGTTTTCCCGGAGAGCAATATCGAATGGATCGCCCGTATCCTGTGGTCGAGCCACTAGGGACAGGTAACAGGTACAGGCCATGGCATCTTCCGTACTGTGTATCGGTGTGGCGAATGTCGACGTGATTGCGCATGTCGACACAGGTTTTCTGGTCCGCCACAGAATCGACAAGGGAACATCGACGCTGATGCGTGCGGCGGATATTCTCACGCTGGCCGGCGACCTGAAGAGCCCCGTTTCCATCCCCGGCGGATGCGCCGCCAATACAGCCTGCGGCGTCGGCCTGTGCGGTATAGAAACGTCCTTTGCCGGAATGATCCATGACGATTTCTACGGCGAAATATTCCGCAATGGATTCGCTCCCTACAACGTCACCTTTCGCGGCGCGGTCAACGCGGAAAAAAGCACATCGCTGTGCCTGACGCTGGTGACGCCGGACAAGGAGCGCAGCTTTGTCTTCTCCCCCGACGCGGCGAGCTGGTTCCTTTCCGAAAACAACCTTCCGGACCTTGAAGCGGGACGTTCCACCATCGTCTATACCGAGGCCAACCTCTTTCGCATGACCGCCGGGACGACCCGCCAGAGCATGGTCCATGCCGTGATCGACAAATATCATGGCGAGGATGCAAAAATCATGCTGAACCTGATCGATACGGAGATCACCGTCCACCAGCGCCAGATCATTTTCGACCTGATCCGCCAGCAAAAAATCGCCTGCATCATCAGCAACATCGAAGAATTGATGGCCCTGTTCTCCGCCGACGCGCCGGAGCAAGCGTTTGAAGCCGCGTCCAAGATCCCGCAACTTTTTGCGACCACGCTCGGCAAGGACGGCGCAGTCCTGATCCATGACGCCGGGATCGCCGCCGGGAAATCGCCTCTGGACGCCGCCCGGCAGGGTACGGTAAAAGCATCAGAGATCATTCTGGTGCCCGGCGCCAGACCGAAAACCGCGTAAAAGCCAAGGAAGCGAGAAAGCATGCCCCTGGACCGTTCCGGAATCGCCAAAACGTCGGCGCGCATCCTGCTGGAAACCAAAAGCGTCCTGTTCAACGCGCGGGAGCCTTTCATCTTCACCTCGGGCCGCGCCAGCCCGGTCTATACCGATTGCCGCCGCCTGATTTCCTTCCCGGAAGAGCGCGGCATCCTCATGGATTTCGGCGCATCGATCCTGCGCGAGAACGCCGGGGGAATCGATTATGTCGCGGGCGGCGAAACCGCCGGAATTCCCTATGCCGCCTTTATCGCCGAGCGCCTGAACAAGCCGATGCTGTATATCCGCAAGAAACCCAAAGGCTTCGGCCGGATGGCGCAGATCGAGGGCGTGATGGACGATGCCGGAAAACGCGTCGTCCTGATCGAGGATTTGCAAAGCGACGGCGCCAGCAAGAAAGTTTTTATCGATGCCCTGCGCGCCGCCGGGGCGGTGATCGAGCATTCTTTCGTCGTTTTTCACTATGGCATCTTTCCCGCCAGCGAAAAGAACATGAGTGATATGGGCGTTACACTCCATGCCCTGACCACGTTCTGGGACGTGCTTGCCGTCGCGCGCGAAAAACAGTATTTCGACAGCGAGACGCTCGATGAGGTCGAGAAATTCCTGAACGCGCCCGATGCATGGTCGGCCGCGCATGGCGGGCAGATCAAGGAAGGAATTTCCCATTGATGCGCATTCATTTCATCGCCAGCGACACCGCCGAAGCGCAGGAAGCCTTGAGGGGCCTTGCAGCGCAGTACGGCCAGACGGCTGAAAAGGACTGCGACGTGATCGTCGTGCTGGGGGGCGACGGCACATTGCTGGAAACCATTCACCGCACCCTGCGCTCAGGCAAGCCGGTTTACGGGATGAATCGCGGCTCGGTCGGCTTTCTTCTCAACCCCTACCGCCCGGAAAGCCTGACGGAACGCCTGAAGCAGGCGCAGAGCGTTACCCTCTACCCCCTGCAAATGAAAACGCACAGCCGCGATGGAAAAATCAGCGAAGCGCTCGCCTTCAACGAAGTTTCACTGCTGCGCCAGTCGCGGCAGGCGGCAAAACTCGGGATCGCGATCGACGGCATCGAGCGCCTGCCGGAACTGATCTGCGACGGCATTCTGGTCTCCACCCCGGCGGGAAGCACGGCCTATAACCTTTCCGCCCACGGTCCGATCGTGCCCTTAAGCGCCAATGTTCTGGCCATGACCCCGATCAGCGCCTTCCGCCCGCGGCGCTGGCGCGGGGCTTTGCTGCCCGCGCATGTCTCCATCCGCTTTGAGGTACTGGAAAGCGACAAGCGCCCGGTCAGCGCGACAGCGGATTATACGGAAGTGCGCGACATCGTGCAGGTGGACATCATGCAACTGCGCGATAACGGCCTCACACTGCTGTTCGACCCGGACCACAATCTGGAAGAGCGCATTTTAAAAGAACAGTTCGAGAGCTGATTCCGGCTTCAGGATGGCCGCTTTTGCGCCTTCCTTGCGGTTTCTATCACACTTTTCAGGTGCCAGAATAAAAGGGAAGCCGCCGTGCGGTTGGGCGCAAAACGCTCCCCGGCCTTTTGCGTTTTTCCTGCGTCGGGGCGCTCTTTCGCGTTCAGATAATATTGCAAACCCGTCTGTATCCCGAGATCGGCAGGTGCCCAGACATCGGGCCGGGCCAGACCGAACATCAGATACATCTGCGCCGACCACGGGCCGAAACCTTTCAGCGCCGTAATCGATTCAAGGACGGCCTCATCGTCCAGTTCTTCCATTGCGCCCGGGTCGAAATCCCCGCCAGCGATCGCCCCGGCAAGGCCTTTGATCGTTGCGACCTTGGCGCCGCTCAGGCCCAGCGCCCGCAAATCGCCTTCCGCAGCCTTCATAATGCCGCGGGGGGTGACGGAAACGCCGGCCTCAACCCTCTTCCAGATGGATTGGGCCGCCGCCGTCGAGACCTGCTGCCCCACAACGATCCGCACAAGCCCGGCGAAACCGGGGCCGATATAGGCCCAGTTGAAATGATCGAGGTCAATGTCGTGGCGACGGAATACCTTGTCTTTAGCCAGAATGACTTTCAGGCCCTTGCGGATATGCGGGAGCTGATGAAGGTAATCGGCCAATCTTGCGCCTTATCAAGCTGCGGCCCCGGGGTCAGGCGACCTCGATGCGGTAATTTTCGATGACGGAATTGGCCAAAAGTTTTTCGCACATGGCCTCGATGCGTTTTTTGTCCGTGCCGTCCTTGAGGTCGATTTCAATCACCTTCCCGGCACGAACATCGCCGACTTCATCAAAGCCAAGGCCATGCAAAGCCTGCCCGATGGCCTTTCCCTGCGGGTCCAGAACACCGTCCTTCAGCATCACATGCACATAGGCTTTCATATTTTCAGACCTTTCGCGGCTTCGTCGGTTTGGTCACGCTGCGCAGGCGGCGCTCGCCTGCCAGCTCGTTATCGATCTGTGTCAGGGAGGCGGCAAGCTGCTCGTTAATGCTACCGCCCTCGATGATGCCGCCCTTGGGAACGAGACCGAGGCGTTCGGCAACTTGCTGATAGGCTTCGATCACGCCGCCGAGATCCTGACGGAAGCGGTCCTTGTCGAGTTTTTCGTTGGTCTGCGCGTCCCACAGGCGGCAATTGTCAGGAGAAATTTCATCGGCCAGCATCAGATACAACTCGCCGTATTCACCCCAGAGCCGCCCGTATTCCAGCTTGAAGTCCACCAGCTTCAGGCCGATACCGGCGAACATGCCATTGAGATAATCATTGATCCGCCACGACATGGCAATGATTTCATCCAGCTCATACGGGTCAAGCCAGCCAAAACCGATGATGTGATCTTCATTCACCATCGGATCGCCGAGTTCGTCTTTCTTGAAATAAAATTCGACAATCGGGCGCGGCAGATACGTCCCCTCCTTGATGCCGAGGCGCTTGGCCAGAGATCCGGCAGCGATGTTGCGCACGACAACTTCCAGCGGGATCATCTCCAGCTGCCGCACCATTTGTTCGCGCATGTTGACCGAGCGGATGAAATGCGTCGGAATGCCGATGGATTCCAATCGCGTCATCAGATGCGCGGAAATCCTGTTGTTCAAAACCCCCTTCCCTGCGATCACGGCTTTTTTCTCGCCGTTCATGGCGGTGGCGTCATCCTTGAAATACTGGATGAAGGTTCCCGGCTCCGGCCCCTCATAGACGATTTTGGCCTTGCCTTCATAGATAACCTTGCGGCGCGACATGGTTTTTCAGTCCCCGGTGATATAAACGAGAATCGCATATAAGCATGGATTCCCCCCTTTTTAAATGGTAGAACAGGCACGGAATAACCAGAAGGAGACCGGAAAATCATGACCAACCTGAACGACCGCAAGGACGCCTTTGAAAACAAATACGCCCACGATCAGGAGATGATGTTCAAGCTGGAGGCCCGGACCAGCAAATTGTTCGGCCTGTGGGCGGCGGAGCAGCTCGGCCTGTCCGGCGCGGACGCTGAAACCTACGCCAAGGAGGTCGTCGGAGCCAACCTGGAAGAAGCCGGGTTTGAGGACATCAAGCGCAAGGTTCGTGCCGATTTCGACAAAAAAGGCATTGAAACCAGCGATCACATGCTCGATTCCATGATCCACAAGGCGCAGGATGAGGCCAAAATCCAGCTCGAAGCCGGGAAATAGACCAACTTCCGTCGGACATAAGAAAAAAGCCCCGTTTCCGGGGCTTTTTTAGTTATTGCTTGAAGTTGTGTTCCCTAGTTCAACTCGCTGGCAAGAGAGTTCTCTATCCACCGCACATGAGGATTACTGTTATTATTGCTTTTAGCCCCTCTCAGGGCCATGCCAGCGATACAGCGATCCGTTTATTTTTTGTATATTAGGATTGTTACAGGAACATGGCCGGGAGGGTCAAGTATAAAAGTGCTGCGTTTTGAATCTTTTTTGTAACAATATTACTCAATATGGGAAGGTTTGTGAAAAAGGCAGGCTTTTACGGCTTTGCCTCTCTACCTCCGCCGCAAAAAGGTTAAAATCAGCTATCAGCACCGATTCTCGATCGCTCCAAAGCCGGAAGGGCCCGCGCATGAAAGCAGCCATCATCGTGTTTCCCGGGACCAACCGCGAGCCTGACATGACGCAAGCCCTGCACCGCGCGGGCATCGTCGACACAACGCTGGTCTGGCACAAGGACAATGACCTGAAGGGCGCGGACCTGATCGTCCTGCCCGGCGGATTTTCTTACGGCGATTACCTGCGCTGCGGAGCGATGGCGGCCCAGTCCCCGGTCATGAAGGATGTCGTGGCGCAGGCAAAGCGCGGCGTCAGGGTGCTCGGCGTCTGCAACGGCTTTCAGATTCTGGTCGAAAGCGGATTGCTGCCCGGGGCCTTGCTGCGAAACCGCTCGCTCAAATTTATCTGCAAACAGGTTCATCTGAAAACGGAAACATCCGGCTCGGCCTTTACCGCGGCCCTGACGCAGGGACAGGTCATCCGTGTTCCGGTGGCCCATGGCGAAGGAAATTATTTCGCCGCGCCGGAAACCCTCCGCGCGATGGAAGATCAGGACCGCATCGCCTTTCGTTATTGCGACGCGGACGGCGCGGTGACGGATGCGGCCAACCCGAACGGCTCGATCGGCAATATCGCTGGAATCCTCAATGAAAACCGCAACGTCCTTGGCATGATGCCGCACCCCGAAAACGCCACGCAGGACCATCAGGGAACCCTGAGCGGCCTGCCGGTCTTTGAAAGCCTTATGAAAGCGCTGTCATGACGATGAGATCCGCTGCCGCACCGAAGATGGAACCGGATATGCTCTCCGAGCCGGAGGCGACGCCGGAACTGGCGGGAAGCCACGGATTGAGTGCTGAAGAATACGACACCATCCTGAAGATTATGGGCCGCACCCCCAGTTTTACCGAACTGGGCATCTTCTCGGTCATGTGGTCGGAACATTGCTCTTACAAATCCTCGCGCATTCATTTGAAAAAACTCCCGACGGCGGCGCCCTGGGTGATTCAGGGACCTGGAGAGAATGCAGGCGTCATCGATATCGGCGACGGGCAGGCAGCCGTGTTCAAAATGGAGTCGCACAACCACCCGTCCTATATCGAACCCTATCAGGGCGCGGCAACGGGGGTTGGCGGCATCATGCGCGACGTCTTCACCATGGGCGCGCGCCCCATCGCCAACATGAATGCCCTGCGCTTTGGCGACCCCGCCCACCCGAAGACGCGATCGCTGGTCAGCGGCGTTATCGCCGGGATCGCGGGCTACGGCAATTGCATGGGCGTACCCACCGTCGGCGGCGAGACCAATTTCCACAAATCCTACAACGGCAACATCCTTGTCAACGCCATGACGGTCGGCCTTGTCGATCAGGACAAGATTTATTATGCGCGCGGCGCGGGCGTAGGCCAGCCTGTCGTTTATGTCGGATCGAAAACCGGCCGCGACGGCATTCACGGTGCGACCATGGCCAGTGCGGAATTCGACAACGACTCCGCCGATCAGCGCCCGACAGTGCAAGTCGGCGACCCGTTCGTTGAAAAGCTCCTGCTCGAGGCCTGCCTTGAGCTGATGGAAAAAGACGCCATCATCTGCATTCAGGACATGGGAGCGGCGGGCTTGACCTCATCCTCCGTCGAGATCGCCGACAAGGGCGGGATCGGCGTCCATCTCGATCTCGACCGCGTGCCGATGCGCGAACCGGGAATGAGTCCCTATGAGATCATGCTCTCGGAATCGCAGGAGCGGATGCTGATGATCCTCAAACCCGGGCGCGAGGACGAAGCACGCGCCATTTTCGAGAAATGGGACCTCGATTTTGCCGTTATCGGCATCACTACCGCAGACCGCCGCTTGAAACTCTCCATGCATGGCCGGGTCTGGTGTGATATGCCCGTGCCGCCGCTGGTCGATCAGGCACCGGTCTATGACCGTCCCTGCGCGAAGCTGGAAAAACCGGCACCGCTAGCGCCGATTCCCGAAGAAACGGACATGCTCGATGCGCTGGTAAAACTTCTCTCCTGCCCGGACTTATCCAGCAAACGCTGGATCTGGGAGCAATACGATTCTCTCGTCCGCGGCGAAACCGTCTCTGGCCCCGGCATCGCCGGAACGCAGGCAAGCAAACCCGCCGACGCCGCTATCGTCCGTATCCCCGGCAAGGACAAGGCCCTTGCCGTTACCACCGATTGCACGCCGCGCTATTGCCATGCCGACCCGTTCGAGGGCGCGAAACAGGCGGTGGCGGAAAGCTGGCGCAATCTCTGCGCCGCCGGAGCAACACCCCTTGCGATCACCAACAATCTCAATTTCGGCAACCCGCAAAAGCCGGACATCATGGCGCAATTCGTCGCCGCCATCGACGGGATCGCCGTAGCCTGCCGCGCGCTCGATTACCCCGTGATCTCGGGCAATGTGTCGCTGCATAACGAGACCAATAGCGAGGCGATTTTTCCCACCCCGGCCATCGGCGGGGTCGGCGTCATGGCCGACTGGAAAACCGCCTGCAGCCTTGCCGTGGAGAACTCCGGATTGACCCTGATGCTGATCGGCGGCGGTGGAACGCATTTGGGGCAATCTTTGTATTTGCGCGAAATTCTTGGCCGCGAAGACGGAACTCCGCCTGCGGTTGATCTGGAGCGGGAGAAGCGGCATGGCCTTTTTATCCGCAATATGATCGCAACCGGGCATATCACAGCCTGCCACGATCTTTCCGACGGTGGGTTGCTGGTGGCGCTGGCCGAAATGCTGATGGCGGGGAACACCGGCGCGACCCTGCAAACCGGAGGCGATGCGGCCTTTTGGTTCGGCGAGGATCAAGGACGCTATGCGATCGCCACAAAGGCACCGGAAACCCTTGAAGAAGAAGCGAAAAAACGCGGGATTCCAGCCCATATCCTTGGCCTCAGCGGCGGAGATTCCTTGAAATTTTCGAGCGGTGCAGGTATCTTAGTCAATAATCTAATATACGAGAATGAACGCTGGCTTCCGGCCTGTATGGAGGGAAACGCTTAGCCATGGCAATGGATTCGTCTGCGATTGAAAGCCTCATCCGGCAGGGGATTCCCGATGCCCAGGTGCAGATCACCGATCTGCGCGGTGATGGCGAGCATTATTCCGCCTATATCGTCGCAGAATCGTTTCGCGGCAAAAGCCGGGTGCAGCAGCACCAGATGGTCTATGCAGCGCTACAGGGAAAAATGGGGACAGAACTCCATGCCTTGGCAATCCAGACCGCCGTGCCTGCGTAAAACACTGACAAAGGAGAAAGACTGCACATGGAAAACGTAATTTTCGATGTCATCCGCAAGGAAATCAACGGCAACGATGTGGTTTTGTATATGAAAGGAACGGCTGCGTTCCCTCAATGCGGCTTCTCCGCTGCCGTGGTGCAGGTTCTCTCCCAGCTTGGCGTCGGGTTCAAGGACGTCAATGTTCTGGAAGACAGCGCCATTCGTCAGGGAATCAAGGATTTCGCGGACTGGCCGACTATCCCGCAGCTTTACGTCAAGGGCGAGTTTATCGGCGGCTGCGATATCGTCCGCGAAATGTTTTCCGCCGGGGAGCTGCAAGCCCTGCTGCGTGAGAAGGGTATTGCCTTCAACGACGAGGAAGCCGCTTAACCCTCTCTCCTGCTACGTCATCCGCGGCAGCTTGCTGTCGCGGTGGATGTTGCAGGAGATAATCAAGCCGAATCCCATCAGCAGCGAAAGCATGGCCGTGCCGCCGTAGGACACCAGCGGCGAGGGAATCCCCACCACCGGCAGCAAGCCCATAACCATCGCCGTGTTGATCAGCGCATAAAGCGAAAAATTAACCATCAGACCAAAAGCCAGCATGCGCCCGAAGCCGTGACGGCAGCGCAAGGCGATTCCCGCGCAATAGGCGAAAATCAGCCCGAACAGGGTCAGCAGGAACAGCCCGCCCATCAATCCCCATTCCTCCGCCCAAAGCGTAAAGATGAAATCCGTCTGCTTTTCCGGGAGGAAATCAAGGTGCGCCTGAGAGCCGTTAAGGAACCCTTTGCCCTCGATCCCCGCTGATCCCAAAGCGATTTTCGACTGGATGATGTGGTAGCCCGCCCCCATCGGGTCGGATTCCGGGTCAAGGAACGTTTCAATCCGCTTGCGCTGGTAATCGTGCAGGAACATCATTACCACCGGAATCGCCGCCGCACCGCCCCCAATGCCAAGAACAAACATCCATACCGGCGCCCCGGCCATAAAAACCATTGCCGTCCCAGCCATAAGGATCATCCCGCCCGTGCCGAGATCCGGTTGTACCATCACAAGGCCGACCGGCGTCAGAATCATCAGCGCCGGGGGGATAAGAAAGAAAATGCGCCGCATATCCTCAATCGTCGCCGCATGGAAATAGCGGGCCAGCGCCAGAATAACGGCGATTTTCATGAATTCCGAAGGCTGCAACTGAATGAAGCCAAGATCGATCCAGCGCTGCGCCCCCATGCCGATCTTGCCCATGATCTCGACGATAATCAGGAGAATAAGGCCGATGGCATAAATGGCATAGGCGAACCGATACCACAGCCTGATATCGATCAGAGCGACGATCAAAAGCCCAATCATGCCGACGCCAAATCGCGCCATCTGCCGCGATGCCCACGGCTCGAAACTCCCGCCGCCCGCTGAATACAGGGCCGTGAAGCCGACGCAGGCCACCATGGTGATGAGGATGATAAGGCCCCAGCTCATGTGCTGGAGCTTGCGGCCAAGGCTCATCGAGCTCTGGACGTCGAATGACAGCGGCAGGTTCATCCCTCGCCCTCCTTCTGGATATCGGGTATCTCGGGTTTACGCTGCGGCACAGCCATTTTTTGATCGGCGGGCGTACCTTGCGGAACCAAGGCCTGCTTCGATGCCGGGTCGCGCTGCTGCACCATCAGCATGATATCCTTGGCGACAGGAGCCGCAGCCGCCGCGCCGCCGACCCCGTGTTCGACGACCACGGCGCAAGAGTAACGCGGACTATGCAGAGGCGCAAAGCCGACAAACAGGGCATGATGGCGTAAATGCCACGGCAGCGTTTCGTTCTTGATGCCGCGCGCACGCTCCTCTGCCGTGATCCGCGTGACCTGCGCGGTCCCGGTTTTGCCGCCCATCTCCATCCCTTCGACCGTGATTCTGGACCCTAAAGCCGTACCGCGCGGGGCATTCACGGCATTGATCATGCCTTGCAACACCAGTTCCAGATTTTGCTTTTTAAACCCCAGCGACGGCCAATCCATATCGTGACTGGGTTTCTGTCCGACATATTCCGCCAGCCACGGCTTGACTGCCTTTCCCCCGTTAGCGAGGCGCGCTGTCATCACCGCCAGCTGCAACGGCGTTACCTGCGTATAGCCCTGCCCGATAGAGGCAACGATGGACTCCCCCGGTTGCCAGGGTTGTCCCATATAGGAGCGCTTCCATTCACGCGTCGGGATCAGGCCGGGGCGCTCCTCGGTCAACTCGATGCCGAGAATTTGTCCAAAGCCAAGCTTGCGCGAATATTCGGCAAGGCGATCAACGCCGATATCAACCGCCACATTGTAAAAATAGGTGTCGCAAGACTGCGCCAGAGCGTCAATCACATTGACATGCCCGTGGCCGCCCGCCTTCCAGCAGTGGAACTTCGTATCGCCAAGCTTATAATGACCGGGGCAAAAAAAAGTCTTGTGGCGGTTGACGATCCCCAATTCAAGCGCGGCCATCGCCGTCACCATCTTGAATGTTGACCCCGGCGGATAAAGACCGCCTGCCGCCTTGTTGTTCAAAGGGTGTGCGGGCTGGGAGAGAAGATCCTCCCACATTTCCGGCGTCAGGCCGCGGCTGAAAACATTGGGATCGAAACTGGGGGTCGAGGCCATACCGTAAACCGCGCCAGTATGAACGTCCATAACCACCGCCGAAGCGCTGACCGTCTGCATCAGGCGGTCTTGCATGTATTTTTGCAGTTCGGAGTCGATGGTCAGGGTGATCTTCTGTCCCGGCTGGCCCGGATCGCGGCTTAGCTCCCGAACCTCGCGGCCAACGACGTTGACCTCGACTTGCGCCGCCCCGGCGGAACCGCGCAGGGATTCATCGTAGATTTTTTCAAGGCCCGTCTTGCCGATCTTGAACCCAGGAATCTTCAGCAGCGGATCGTCTGTCGTCAGCTCCCCTTTACTGACCGCGCCGACATAGCCGATCAGATGCGCCGTCGCCATGCCCATCGGATAAAACCGGATCTCCCCGACATCAATCGACAAGCCGGGAAGATCGGGGAGATTGACTTCGACCGTTGCAACCTCGTCCCAGGTCAGATTATCGCGAATCTCGAGCGGCGCGTATTTTGGAGATTTCTGCACCTGCTTCAGAACCACCTGAATTTCGGCGTCCGTAAGAGCGATCAGTTTTTTCAGGCTTAAAAGA
>JACPDM010000065.1:0-14892 GCA_016184045.1 Micavibrio aeruginosavorus
ATCTCCGGCAGCGGGAAGAAGTCCCGGCTCAACTGCTCGCGCGCCTGATCGAGATGGTTGGTGTAAAGATGCGCATCGCCGAAGGTATGAATGAATTCACCCGGCTTCAGCCCCGTCACCTGCGCGACCATCAGGGTCAAAAGCGCATAGGAGGCGATGTTGAACGGCACGCCGAGGAAGATGTCGGCGCTGCGCTGGTAAAGCTGGCAGGAGAGCTTTCCGTCCGCGACGTAGAACTGTAACAGGCAGTGGCAGGGGGGCAGGGCCATCTTCCCGATCTCGGCAACGTTCCATGCCGACACCATCAGGCGGCGGGAATCGGGATTGGTTTTGATCTGGTGGATCAGGTTGGAGATCTGGTCGATATGATGCCCGTCCGAAGTCGGCCAGCTGCGCCACTGGTGCCCGTAAACCGGGCCGAGGTCGCCGTTTTCATCCGCCCATTCGTCCCAGATGCGCACGCCGTTGTCCTGAAGGTACTTGACGTTCGTGTCGCCCTGCAGGAACCAGAGCAGTTCATGGATGATGGATTTGAGATGCAGCTTCTTGGTCGTTACGACCGGGAAGCCCTGCGCCAGATCAAAGCGCATCTGGTGGCCGAAAACGCTTAAGGTTCCGGTGCCGGTGCGGTCTTCTTTCTTTGTGCCGGTTTCAAGCACGCGGCGCATCAGGTCGTGGTATTGCTGCATCAGGTGGGGTCCTTCGGAAGAAATCTGTGTCCTTTTAAAATGCTGTCCGGGGCGTGGAATCGCAAGGTTTTCGCGGTCCGGGGGCGCAGATTCATGGGGATGGCGGCAATTATTTACATAATTTAAGAAACCTGCAACCCTTCAGGGTGGGGAATGAAAGGGAGGGCTTCTCCGGCAGGGGGCTTCAGCGCCCTGCAAAAGTTTGAAAATCCTGCGATTTGCCCTATAATCATAAGTGCCGGAGTAATCCGGAGAAGATGCTGAACGCTTTTCAGAATAGACGACATGGACCCGGGGGCAGTGCCCGGCGGCTCCACCAGAATTCGCAGGATAAAGCGCGCATTCCGGCGGGGCCGAAACAGGATCGACATGCGTGGCAAAGGGAAAGTCTGTATCCGGGATGGTACCGTCGTATCGGGCCGTTTTATATTTGCAAACGACAACTTCGTCGTAGCGAATGACAACACCTTCGCGGGTGATGTCGCTCTGGCTGCCTAAGAACAGCAAGAGTTAGTAGCTGCAAATCAATCCCTGTCGTCTAGACAACGATAGGTGGGGCCCGGGCCGAGCCTCGCAACAGAATCGGCCCACCTTCCTTTTTTCATTTCATTTCATTTCATTTCAGTTGACGCTTCCCGGAAGGCAGGGGACAGTATTGCCCATGTCGAACCCCGTTCTTGCCGCGCTTCTCTGGACGATCGCTCTTTTTCTCAGCCTCTGGCCGGACTCTGTGCTGTCGGCGGAGATAACGCGCCTTCTGGCTGTTCTGGCGGCGATGACCGGGGCGGGGATGCTGGCCTTCGCGGGCGGCGATGTCGCCAAGCGCGTGGTCGCCGCGCCGAAGCTTGCGGCGGCTGTGGTCTTGCTCTGGCTTCTGACCGCGGTCAGTTGCATCTGGTCCGTCGCGCCGGGAACGACGCTGGTTTATGCGGGGATATTCTCCGTCATGCCAGCCACCTTGCTGGCGCTGCTTTTCGCCAGTCCTCAGCCCCGCGAGACGTTTTTAAAAGCGCTGGCGTTCATGAGCGGCGGACTTGTCCTGCTGATGGCGCTCTGGGCGCTGGCGCAGGTTTTCATCGTGCAGGAATATCTGGTCAGCGGGCAGGTACGCCACCCCTTCGCCAATCCGAACGCCTATGCCGGATTTTTGAATCTGGCCGCATTCGCAGCTTTGGGGCTTTGCTTTCAGGCGAAGGGAGGCTGGACGCGCCGCGTTCTGCTGGCAGGCCTTGTGGTGATCGGCGCGGCGCTGGCGGCGATTTCCAGCCAGGCCGCCGCGCTGACGATGGGAGGCGGGCTGATCCTGTCCTTCGCGCTGCTGCGGGGCGGGCTTCCGGCGGGAGCGTGGAAGACGCTCGCGGGGGTTTTCGCTTTTGTCATCGTGATCGGCGCGGTGATGGGGATGATGCCGGGGAAAACCGATCTGGTGACACGGTTCGGCTATCTGATCGCGGGACATGCTGAATCCTGGGATAACCGCCTTGATATCTGGCGCGCTGCGCTGGCGCTGATCGCGCAGCATCCGTTTTTGGGAACGGGATACAGGACGTTCTTTTTGACCTATCCGTCGGTGCGCCTTCCTTCGGAGATATATTCAGGCGGATACATGGTGCATAGCGATCCGCTGGAATACTGGGTGGAGATCGGCGTTGCGGGCGTAGTTTTATTTTATGCGATCGGCATTATCGCGGTGATGCGCTTTGCCAGATGGTTCAGGGCCAACCCGCAGTGCGATCCGCTGACGGTTTTCCTGTTCTGCGGCTGCGCGGCGTTTATCGTGCATACGCATGTCGATTTCCTGCTTTATACGATGCCGACGATGATGCTGTTTGCTCTGGCCTTCGGGGTCCTGATGGTGCGGACAGCCGCCGGGGATGAGGTTGCAGCGACGCCCTTTTCCTTCACGGCGACATTGCCGCCGCAGGGGCAGGTTTTTGCCGCGGTTTTGCCGGTTTTTCTGCTGCTCGGGGTGTTCGTTCCTCTGATGCTGGGCGAGCATTACGCCAGCCGTGCCGCCGCGCTGATCCGCAAGGACGATGTCGAGGGTTTTGCGCAGGCTGTCAATGCCGCCAACCGCGTCAATATGGGGCTGAGCGCGCGGCCTTATCTTATGGCGGCGACGGTGCCGCTCAGCATCCTGAAAAACCGTTTCCCGGCGATCCCGCAGGAAGAGCAGAAGGCGCTGTTCACGCAAACGGACGGTCTGCTCGCAAGGGCTTTGCGGCAGAACAGCCGGTCTGCGGCGGCGTGGTATCACCGCGGCGATCTGGCGCGTCTGGTGAATCCTTCGGTCCTGCCGGACAATTATCCGAAAGCGGAAGACTCATTTGCAAAAGCGCTGGAGATCGACCCCTTGCATCTGCCAGCGCGCGTGGCTCTGGCGGAGATCAGGCAGGCATCCGGCGACGACAAGGCGGCGCTGGATCTTCTGGCGGCGGGGTTGCGCTGGCCCTATCCCGTTTTTGATGCGCTGCCCTATTTCGAGAAAACCGCAGTGCTGGCGAAGCGTCTTGGCCGGGGCGATATCGCGGAGCAGGCGGAAAAGGCGCGCTATATTCATATCACCCGCCTTGCCAGCGCGGAAAAACAGCGCCGCGCGCTGGATGCGCTGAAAGAGGACGGTTTGTTCCTGCCGTAAAGGACTTGTCCACAGCCATCTCCGGGGGCTTCTGCCGGGCGCTATGGCCATGCCTGTCCGGATATGCGACATAATGAGTATCCGATTCGGCCCGGCTCCGGTCCGTTTCCCCCTTGTATCCCGCCCTGCAATCTGCAACGAATAAAGTTATGAGCAATCAAGACGTGTTACGCTACGACAAGATGGTGGAAGCCGCTTTGCGCGGAGTCGTCCGCCAGGCTATTCAGGAAGTCATGAAGGACGGACTTCCGGGCGATCATCATTTCTACATCACCTTCATGACGGATTATCCCGGCGTCAGCATTCCCGATTACCTGCGGGAGCGCTATCCCGGCGAGATGACGATCGTTCTGCAGTACCAGTTCTACGATCTTGCCGTCGATGCCGAGAAAATGTCGGTGACGCTCTCTTTCAACAACGTGCCGGAAAAACTGACCATTCCACTGGCCGCCATCAGCATCTTCGCGGACCCGTCAGTCAATTTCGCGCTCCAGTTCCAGCCGCTCGGCGACGATGACGGTCCCGATTTCGATCCCGACGACCTGTCTTTCGACGATGACGATGACGGCGGAAAAGGCAAGAAGGGCAAGGGCGAAAAGACCGGCGAGGTCGTATCCCTTGACCAGTTCCGCAAGAAGGACTGATCTGGACGTGAAGGCGTATGTCAGAGCTTGCAGGTCGGCGCGATTTGCGTGATGACGGGTGTGCCCTGACGGATCTGGTCGCCTGCTTCCGTTTTTCGCATATCCGCCGTGACGCCGTCCGCGACCTGCGATCCGGGGTCGTGCGCTTCTTCCATCAGCAGGTTGCCTTGACGGTCGAACTGCATCGAGAGGACGCCGTAAGCCGGATCGGCTTCGTTTTTAAACAGCATGGTCAGGCGGCCGCACGATTCGGGGTCGCCGACCTTCAACTGTTCAAGAAGTTTGCCTTTTTGCTCCCGGGCCATGGCGGCGACTTTGCTGCCGATATTTTCGGAAAGTGCAGGATTTGCGGCCCTGGCAAGGTCGAGCGCCTGTGTTCCGGCGTCTGGAGTGCTATCCTCATGCATGACACGATCACGCTAACGTAAATATGTTAAATATGAGTAAAATATGAGGACGAATATGCAGGCAGGCGGCCCATTCTGGCGGAACGGGATCGACCCGGGAGCGGAGCCGTTCCGCATCCTGATCGAACGCGGCGTTTTCACGGACACAGCACGGCAGGGGCGGCAGGTACCCTACAAGATCTATTATCCGGTCGATGACGGCGGGGGCAGGGTTCCGGTCATCATCTGGTCGCACGGGCTTGGCGGCAATCGCGACGGTGGCGGTTTCATCAGCCGCTTTCTGGCATCGCACGGCTATGTCATCGTCCATGTCCAGCATCCGGGGACGGATTCGTCGCTGTGGGAAGGAAAGCCGGGGCATCCGTGGGATGTCATCCGTGCCGAAAAAATTCCGCGCAAGGCAGCCCTGAACCGTTACCGCGACATTCCCTTCGCGCTGGACGCTCTGGCGGCCTTCGCGCAGGAAAAACCGGAGATCGGCGCGCGAATGGATTTCACCTGCCTTGGCATGTCCGGGCATTCCTTCGGCGCCAATACGACGCAGATCATGGCGGGGCAAAAACTGGGCTACGGCGCGCGCAAATACAGCCTGCGCGAGCCGCGTTTTCAATGCGGCATCCTCTACAGCCCCGTTCCGACCTATAACCGCAAGGACCCGCCCGCCGGGATCTATGGTTCTATTGCCATGCCCTTGTTCCACATGACCGGGACGCAGGACACCAGCCCCGTCGAGGGGTTCCCCTATACGCGCAGGCTGGAAGTGTTCGAGAACAGCGGCGGCCCGGAGCAGAGCCTGCTTATCCTCAATGACGGCGATCACATGGTCTATAACGGCAGCCGCGGCAAGCTGGGTGAAAATCCCAAACGCGCAGAGCATGAAACGATTATCAAGATCGGCGCGCTGGCGTTCTGGGACGGGTTCCTGAAAAAGGACCGGGCGGCGCATGACTGGCTGACGGGCGGCGGGTTTGCGGCTTTTCTCGGCTCCGGGGGGCGTTATGTTTTCCGCCCGTGAAAGGCGCGGGGTCTGGTGAAAGCCGCGGGATGCTGGTAGATTGCCATGATGAACAGCGCCGATCTTGCCATCGATGTCGAGGGCCTTTGCAAGACCTATTATACCGGCGGCTCCGGCCTTGCCGGGCCGCAGACCTGCGTGGCGCTGGACAATGTCACTTTGAAAATCCCCAAAGGGTCGATTTATGGCTTGCTCCGCGCAACGCCAAGGAAGCCATCGGCATCGTGCCGCAGGAAATCAATTACGATCCTTTTTTCACGCCGGAAAAGCTTCTCGATATTCAGGCCGGTCTGTACGGCGTTCCGGCAAAGGAGCGCCGCACCGCCGAACTTCTTGCGCTTGTCGGCCTGAAAGACCAGGCGAAATCCTATACCCGCGCGCTTTCCGGCGGCATGAAGCGCCGCCTGATGGTGGCCAAAGCCATGGTGCACAGCCCGCCGATCCTCGTTCTGGACGAACCGACCGCCGGGGTCGATGTCGAATTGCGCCAGCAGATGTGGCAGAACGTGCGCGATCTGAACCGCCGCGGCGTGACCATCCTTTTGACCACGCATTATCTTCAGGAAGCGGAAGAATTATGCGACCGCATCGCCATCATCGATCACGGGCGGATCATCGTCGATGAGGCGAAGGAAGACATGCTCTCCCGCCTCGACAGCAAGGAGATCGTTTTCCGCCTCGACCGCCCCGTGGACCTGATCCCGGAAGCGCTGCGCCGTTTCAACCCGCAGATTCTGTCGCCCAACGGTCTTTCGGTCAGCTATTGCCCGCGCGATATCGATGCCGGTCAGATCATTGCCGCGGTGCAGGGGGGCGGATATCAAATCGCCGACCTGTCCACGGTTCAGGGCAGCCTTGAAGATGTCTTTTTGCAGATGACCTCGAACGGATAGGCCGTAAAAACGCCTATAAAAAGCCGTTCCGGATAAATATATTGAAATTCCCCGCCGTTTCGGGGATAAAAGGCGCAGCCTTTCAAATAAGCGCTCGTAGCTCAGCTGGATAGAGTATTGGTTTCCGAACTTAGTAGAAAATGTCAGGCCAAAATATTTCCGATAATAACATGAGGATTTTAATAGCGCTTGTATGGTGCTTGAAACCATCAGACTTATCTATCGTGCAAGCGGCGTTACAGCTTCCCGAAGAAAAAATACAGATAGCGACAACAAAAAACAGTGCAAATTTTATATTTTATTCAGTGCTGCAGTCGTGGGGACTTGCTCAACTTTTACCTTTGGAAAAACTGAGCATTCCTTCAGAAGATCAAGAGCGCCTAAATGATACTATGCGAATATTCTTATTGAGTAGCGACGCAAAGTCAATTTTGTTAGAGGCTAGAAAACAGGCGTTAAGCAGCGGAAATAGGCCAAAGAATTCTATATTTACAAAGGAATCTGTCGATATTCTTAAAATATATGAGGCGGAAGGTAATGAGGAGGCAAGAGCCAAACTGGTCGAAATATATACTGATCAATTAGCAAAAATCTATGGGGAGAAAAAGAAAGCCTTAGAACAGCAGGCGCAAAGTCAAAAAATATTTGGAGATAGTTCAGTTCATTCTCTCTTGGGAAAACCTACTCTTCTAAAGATATTTATTTGGCTAGGTAAAGTCTTGACGCTATGGCTATTTTTAACTTTTATGTTTTTTATACCCCTAGCTATTTATGCTGGCGATACTTTTATGTTGGTTTTTGACGCATTCTTCGCAATGATTTTTGGGGCCATTTTGTGGATTACAAACCCACAACTATTCAAAAATTTTAGATCGAAAACAAAACCCTAAGAACGCGAGGATCACAAAGGGGCGATGCCATGGGGCATCGCGTTCGTTAATACTATAGTTTCCTGATAATATTGAGTTCGGACTGTATCAAGCCGGGCGCGCCACTTTCCCTTCGCTGCAATAGCAGTCCTTGGCTTTAGGGCCGGGCCTGTATTACAATCGCGGACGGTCAGGACGGGCGGGCAGGGGATGCAGCAGAAGAATTTTTTCAGCCTTCGCTATAAAATCACGATTGCGTTTTTTGTCATCGGATTCGTTTTCAGCTCCGTTCTCGGCGTCGTGGCGTATCGCATCCTTGAAGCAGAGCTGTTTGACGAGTTGCGGCAGAATGTCGGCAATATCACCCGCATGGGGGCCGAGCTCCTCGACCGGGAGGCGCTGCGCGCGCTGACCGCGGAACAAAGGCCCGGCCTTTCCGCCGCCGAGGTCGATGCGCTTGAGCGATCCCGGAATTATAAAATCATTTCCGACCAGCTCAATTTCATGCGCGATACGGAGAAAGATCTGATCCGCTATGTCTATCTGGTGGTGCCGACCGACGATCCGGGCCGGGCCAGATACCTTGTCGATGCCGATGTGCTGGCCCTGAAGGCCGAAGGCGCGGCGGATAGCGAGATTTCGCATTTCAGCGCGGATATGGACACAACGCCGTTCCCGGTTCTTCAGCGCGCCCTGCGCGAGAAGACAAGCGCGGTGGAAGAAGAATATGTTTATGACGAAGCATTCAAGGTCAACACCGTGTCCGGTTACGCCCCGGTTCTTTCGGACGATGGAAAAACCCTGCTTGCGCTCCTCGGGCTTGACATGGCCGATAGCGAGGTGCGGGCCGCGCTGTCGGAGGTAACGCGTCAGTCGCTTTTTGCCGCAAGCCTTTCCCTTCTGGTGTCGCTTCTGACCGCGATTGCCATGGGGACGTGGTTCACAAGGGGGATCATCAGGCTTGATCATCTTGTCCGCAGTTTTGCTGAAAAGGATTTCGCCGTGCGGGCCCAGATTCATTCAAATGATGAAGTGGGAAGACTCGGCTTCAGCTTCAACCACATGGCTGAAACCATTCAGGGATACAGCGATCGTCTGGAGGCCCTTGTCGGCGCTTACGGGCGCTTTGTGCCGCATGACCTGCTCAGGCTTCTGGAGAAGAAAAGCATTCTGGATGTCAATCTCGGCGACCAGATCCAGCGCGACATGGCTGTTCTTTTTTCGGATATGCGCGATTTTACCACCATTTCGGAATCCATGAGCCCGAAGGAGAATTTCGATTATATCAATTCATACCTTCGTCAGGTCGGGCCGGAGATCCGCGCGCATAACGGGGTGATCGACAAATATATCGGCGATGCCGTCATGGCGCTTTTCCCGGAAAGCGTCGATGACGCCATCGAAGCCGCGCTCGAGATGCAGCGCAAGGTTCGCGCCTATAACGGCAAGCGCGCAGGCTCAAGCTACCCCGATGTCAGGATCGGCGTCGGTATTCATGCGGGCAAGGTCATGCTGGGGACGATCGGCGAGGACCAGCGCATGGACGGGACCGTCATTTCGGACACGGTCAATCTCGCATCGCGCCTTGAAGGCCTGACCAAGCGCTATGGATGCAATATCATGGTCAGCGATACAGTGATAGGCAAGATGCGCAACCCGAAAAAATACGTAACCCGCCTGATCGACCGGGTTTGCGTCGCGGGGAAGAACGATTCGGTCACCTTGTTCGAGGTTTGCGACCCTGACGACGCAAATGTCTGGGCGCTGAAGAAGGCAACGCTTGCGGATTACAATGCGGCGGTCGATCTCTATTACGCCGGCGATTTCTCCGATTCCGGCGCGGCATTCACGCGCGTTCTGGATGCGCATCCGGACGACGTCCCGGCGCGACTCTTCCTTGAAAAAATCCAGACCCTTATGGCCAATGGCGTTCCGTCCGGATGGGATGGAATATCGCGCTATGACAGCAAGCATTGACGCTGCTTCCTGTTTTCCGAAAATACATGACGGGAAAGCCGTGTTTCCACGGGGGCGGCGCTGTGGTATAAGCACGCTTAGGGTTAATTAAAAACAATAAAACTGGGAGACGGGAAAACTCCGGCAACGGGCCTTCCCGCAGCACGAATACAGATGACAGGACTTCGGCGCAAATTCAGGCAGGCCGACGGTTCGGCGGATTCCATTCTGGCCGACCCGCACACGCGCCTTCGCATCGCTCTGCAATCCCTGATGCCGGGGGAGGGCGCTCCGGAATTTACATCGGCCCTGTTCGAGGAATTCACCCATGCTCTGGCGCGGTCCACGGCGGATCAGAAATATCTGGACCGCGAATTGCCCGCCGTCGTTGCGGCGATTGCAAAGGGAACGCCGCCGGAAGACCCCAATATCAGCCGCCCGGAAACGCAGCTGCTGTGGGCGGCGGCGCTGATCTACATCCTCCGCAACCACGAAAAAATAAGGCCGGGATGGGACGCGCAGCATGCCAATACGCCTTTGCTGCAATCGGCGCTTTGGCAATCACTCACTACCGCGCCTTACGCGACGGAGGAGATGATCAATCATCATTTCTACCTCTCCGAGGCGATGCGCAATCCGAAAGTCAAAATGCGCTGGGGCGCGCCTGGAAGCTGGTTTTATTTTTCTTCGAATGAAAACCTGATCAATGCGGATTTCCTGATGACCTTGCTGGGCGGGTTCGAACATACGCGCAGCATCCTTTTCCACGAAATCGGCCACAGCCAGCTGACCGTCAAATTTCTGCCGTCGATGGACAGAATCAAGGAACAGATCGACGCCCTGCAGGATAAAATGAAGGCGCGGGGCAGAAAGCTCTCCGGCGACGATTACGTCGAGATGCGCCTGTTGACGGCGGAGTGGAAGCTGAGGATGCAGCTGATCGATAAAACCGAAAACGCCGTCGTCAACCGTTATGCCGCCAATATGGGAAAAGTTCTGGCGCAGGATTACGGCTATTCCCTCAATCATACCGCGACGACTCTCTCCGGCTACGGGGCCGCGATCATGAGGAACGATGCGGCCCGCAAGGACGGCGCGGCGGAATCGCCCTCCGGCGCGGAGGCGCGCCTGACGACCATTATGAACGCCATCAATATGGTGTTTTTCAAGAACAATGCCTATTTCCCGAACACGAAAGCCGGGTGGAAGCGCCTTGGGATCGACCCCGATTTGATCCGCCGGGACCGCCATCACGGAGCCAATGACAATGCGCCCGCGGAAGGCGGCGAATTCAGCAGCGATTTCCTGCTTTTTCTTGAGCTGTGCGGCGGCAAGGACGGGCTGGAGCATTTGCAGCCATCGCCGAAAGATCGCCTTTACGGACGCGAATATTACAACACCCTGACGGATTCTTTCGCCGACAGGCGCAATGCCATCGCAGAGCGAATCTGGGATGAGTTCATCGAGCCCTTCATGCACGAGCTGCGCAACGATATCCGCGAGCAGATTCAAAAGCAGATGGAAGAGGCCAAGAAGCAGCAACAGCAGCAAAAGCAAAAAAATAACAATCAAAATCAGAACGGCCAGCCGCAGGACAGTTCGGGGCAGGGGGCCGAGAGCGAGGCAGAGGGCGGGCAGAAAAGCGAAGGCCAGTCGGGCGAGGGGCAATCCGGTGAAAGTCAGGAGCAGGGCGGGCAGGAACAAGGCGGACAGGAACGGGGCGGACAGGGCCAACCCGGATCGAAAGGGCAGAAAGGAAAACCCGGCGAGCCGGGCGAGGATTCGCCTGAATCCGGCGATTCGTCCCCTGCCGAATCCCAACCCGGGGAGGATGCGGGGCAGGAGGATTCCAGTTCAGGCAAGGCAGGCAGTCTGGCCGAAAAGCTGGCGCAGGAGGGATTGAGCGAAAATAACAATGTCGACGTCGATGATGTCGGCAGCATGCCGGATGTCGAATCTCCGTCCGATGCGCCGGGTCAGGGGAAAAAGGCGGATGCCAGGGCCGATCATGACAAAGCCGGGAAAGACAAAGCCGAGAACGACAAAACCAGAGCGGACGGAAAACCCGGCGACAGCGAGAAGAAGAGTGACGAAAAAAATAATGATGGCGATGGCGGCGGCGCGAAATCTCTTGAAGATCTGACGAAAGATCTGGAGCGGCGCAAGAGAGAGATGGCAGAACGGGAAAAGCGGAAAAGCCAGTCGCAGTCAGGAAAGGCCGAAGGCCAAAGCACGGAGGGAAGCGGGCAGGGCGATAGCGACGCCAAGAGCGCAGACGGCCAAAGCGGCGCGGATATGGACGATTCGGACGGTAACAGCGCGAGCAATCAGGCGGGCGGAGGCGGCAAGGAAGTCAAGATTGAGGAGCTGGCGGCGCGCGACTGGTCTGACTATGCCGGACTCGTCGATGAAATTGCGCCGCTGATCAATCAGGTCGCGCGCATGATGGAAAAAATACGCGAGCGTCAGATTCAGAAGATGAAAATTCGCTCCCGCCATCTTGAGCAATTGCCGCAGGACAATGAAATCGGCCGCCTTGACCGGAACGCGCATCGCGATCTGATCATCAAGCAGCGCACAGGGCAGGATATTGAGGATAATGACCTGAAGCGGTTCCGCCGCGACGGTTCTGTCGATCTGCCGATTACGCCGGATTTCGTTTTCATGATCGACGGGTCGATGAGCATGAATTCTCCCATCGACGGAAAAAAGGCGACGCATATGCATGTGGCGCTCCTTTCCGCGATTGTCCTTTATGAGGCGGCGAAAAAAATAGATGCCAATGTCTTTATCAGCCTCTGGGGCAACGCGACCCCCTTGCTTCTGGCCAAGCCCGGCGATGAGAAGGCGAAAATAGGAGAAAATCTGGCCAGGGCCATCCGTGGGCTTACTTCCGGGACCGATCTTGCCCCGTCCTTCCGCGAAATGATTCGCTCGATTGTCGAGAATAAGGAAAAAACCGAAGCCTATGCCGGATACACGCATTTCATGGTGCTGTCAGACGGCGATATCAATGACAGGCAAAAGTCGGAAGAGGTCGTTGATCGCCTGTTCCAGGCCAGCAAGTTCGTGACGCTCGATTTTGGGATCATCAAGAAAAAGCCAGGCGCGGTGCGGGCATGGTATGAGCCGACCGCAAGCAAAACCGATATGGAGAAGGTCGCGGAGAATGTTCAGGCTAAACTGCCGCATCAGAAGGTCGGGTCGATCGTCGATAACGATCCGGAAAAGCTGACGCTCGGGATTGTCGGCTTGCTTATTGAAAAACTCATGACCTGCAACAGCTTTACAGCCGTGCCGCAAACGCGCAAGCAAAGCGCGTTCCGGCGCACCTTGATGAGCTTTGATGCCAAGTAACAGGTTATTGAAACTGAAAAAATGCCGCTTATAAAACGCATAAAATTGGAGTACACTGCGTCACTGCAAAGAGGAACATAAGTTCCCGTAATGTAAAATAACAAGGCGCCCGAAGCGGCGCAAAGAACAGGGAAAGTAGCGTCTAAAATGCTCGAAAAACGGGTTCGTGACCTCTTGGGAGACGAGGTTGCACGCTTGCGGAAGTCCCTTGGGGTTCCCGGTCGTCCTTATCCGATGCGGGATTCGGTCTTTGCCGAAAACGAAAAGGGCGAACGCGTGCAGATCCAGCGCCTTGGCGTTCTGGAAGATTCTCAGCGCCCCCTCAATGTCTATTCCGATCGCAGCTATGCGGAAGTATTCGGCATGGCTTACCGCGAAATGCCGACGCCCAGCATGCTGCCGATGTTTTTCGACGCGCTGAACATGCGCCGCCCGGAAAGCCGCCGCCGCATACAGTATTTTAAAGGCGCGCCGGGGGCGGGAAAAACCTATATGAGCGAGTTGATCGGGCGCATGCGCGATCCGCGCGGCCCGCTGGTCGTCAATTGCGGCGATAAAAACCTCGCCGAATTGCTTTACGAGACGGTTCTTGATTTCGGGAAGGATCGCGACTTCTACGCGGAGCTGGAATTGCGCTGCGCGCAGGGCCGCCTGAATCCTCTTTCAGAAAAAATCCTTGAAGAGTCTCTGGGAAGCGCCCTTGTGCGCGAGGGCGGCAAAGCCCATATCGACTGGACCCGCGTTGAGAACGCCAAGGGGGCTATCGACGGCCTTGAGAAAGTGCGTTCGCTTGAGGGTTTAGGCCATCTTGGCGGCAATGCGCTTGGCATGGCGACGCAGGAAGGGCCGCTGATCCGCGCGTGGAAAGAGGGCCGGGAGATCGTCCTTGATGAATACAACAAGCGCAAGCCCGGAACCGATGGCGGGCTGCAGAAAATATTGCAATTCCTTGCCGGTGAAATCGATGAATGCCTGGCGGAAAACACGCTGAAGGAAAAAGGCGATCAGGCGGGGCAGGCTTTTTCGTTCCGCCGTGAAGATGCCAGGGCCGGATTCTTCGTCACCCTGACCGGTAACGACGAATCCGACGGCGAAAGCACGTTCGAGCTTTCCCAATCCGTTCATTCCCGCACTTCGCCGGAGAAAATTCCGCAGGCGACAATCGAAGACTGGCAGCACCGGATTTGCCAGATCCTGACCGGAATGCCGATATCGACCATTTATCGCTCGGACGAGGAGCGATGGAAGGCGGACCCAGATTTCTTCGGGACATGGCTGATCAAGGCGCGAACAGTCGGCATGAGTCCGGCGCAGATCGACAATATACCGCCGATGCAGATGCGGCTGCTCAACCGCTGGCAGGATGTCTTGAAGGCGTCCGAAATCATGGCGAAGTTTTACCATGGCTGGAGCATGATGATCGACCCGGATTCGGAGCTTGCGCGCTCGGGGCAGCTTGCGAAGTTGATGATGGAAATCGACGACGTTTATAAATCGGAAATCAGTATCGATTTTCGCAAAATCACCGAACACGTGAACAAGGCGATTGAATTCCGGCCCGAAGTCCGCGCGGTCGAACAATCCGGCGGCTATACGGATCTGGATTTTGAAACGCCGCCGCGCATGGAAAAAGACGCATTCGAAGAAGATCCGATGCTGAACTACGGCACGCGTCTGGCGTATATCATCGTCAATCATATCAGCAAAACGACATCTGATATCGGCAAGAATGCGCTGCACAAGCAGTTAATGAAGCATGCCACGGATTGCGGGATCGTCCCGGCCAGTTTTCATGAGGCAAAAGCCAGCAGCAGGCCGACGCTGGCGTCTCTGCTCGACGAAGACCCCTACGACAACAGAAATGCCGATATTCAGGCAGTCATGATTCGCCGCATGGTATGCGCGCATATCCGCGAGAAATACGGGAAGGAGACGGTTTCTGCAACGGACGACGATATTTTGTCCGTGGCGATGGTCAAGGCTTCCCTTGATGCCCTGAAGCAGGTTCAGGGCAATGACGAAGGCGTGGAACTCTGGAACGGCCAGCCCTGTGTGACGAAAGACCTGATTATCCTGAATGGCGATGCCGATACGGTTTCGGGGCAGCCGCTGTCGATGGTCAGTACGCTGGACATGGCAGGAAACGTATCATCCGGCCAGCCCGGGCCTCAGGCGGGAGAGCTTTTGAGCGAAAAGGACTTTCTTGAAACGCTGGTTTTGCCGCGGGTCGGCGAATACAATCTTTCCGCCCTGTGGAATCGCGCCATCAGCCGCTCCGGCCTCGTCGCGGTGAATGAGGGCGGTCATCGCGACAGGGCCCTGATGGCAGCGGAGGGGCACGATGAGGAAAAAATCATCACGACCACGGTCATCGTCAGGGATGACAGCGACAATGCAGCAACGCCGCTGCATGTGATCTGGAAC
>JACPDM010000065.1:14938-38130 GCA_016184045.1 Micavibrio aeruginosavorus
GCATTCTGGTGGTCGGTAACAAGATTTCATCCGGTCTTTCCGGTCTTTTCAACTATTGCGGCGTGACGTTTGTCAGCCGCGATGAGAAGGGCGCGGACATCAAGGTCAAGGCTGCGCTTGCAAAAACAATCGCCGCGACGCCGGAAGACATGGAAAGGCTGAAGGCCGCCTTTCTTCTTCGAAACATGTTGAACGACCCTGCTGAAGAGAAAGCGGCAGGCTTTGAAAAAATGCTCGTCAGCAGGGAAATCACGGCAATTCTGCCGAACTACATTATCAGTCGATCCATAAGACCGGAAGCGGGGGCAGTATAACATGCGTGAACAGCAGGCAATGCGCAGGGTATCAGTCGTGGAAACGCCTTCCGGCGAGACGCAGGACGTTCAAACGATGACCCTCATTCTGGCGCGCAAGGTTGCGCTGGCGTATTTCCCTCGTTACGCGGGCTCTGTCGCGGTCTATGACGTGCCGCGGGGCTGGGTGACGGCCGTGTTGCGGGACGACCCCGGCATTGCCGTTCCGCAGATGTCTTTTGACTTGTATGATTATCTCAATCGTCCGGATGTCGAAACCATTCTTGTCCCCGATTCCTTTCCGGTGAACAGGGATATGGTCGAGCGCATGTGCAGCGTTTGCGGCATGCAAAAAACGGTTTTTATCGAGGTCGGCAATGAATAAGGCCCAAACCTATCTTCTGGGCATGGTCTGCCAGCTCAAGCCGGATCATGAGCTTGTGCGCGATCTGCAATACGACAGCGAAGTTATTCAGGCTTTCACGGCAAGCGCGACGAAACTGACCCGCGAGGATTTGTTCGGGAAAGCTCCGAACGGGAAATATGCGTTTGAATACAGGGAAGTTTGGCAAAATTTTTCCAAAATCCTGAAAATGATGGAACAAAGCGGCGAGCCGCTGCGCCCTGAGGATATTGTAAAGCCGGTGATGGACGGGAAATCGTTGCTGCGGATGGCGGAAAGCCGGAATGCGCTCGACGAGATTTTTGTGCCTGCCATCTGGAAAGGGCGCATGGAAGCGATGGAAAACGCCTGGTTCACCCTTTCGTTCAGCGAGCGCAATAAATACGATTTTCAGCGTATTCGCAGCGCGGTTGCGCACGCGGAAGGCCGCACAACACGGGAAGAGCAGCTTGAAAAGGCCGGAATTTCAGCGGACAAGATGCGGGTTGCCCTTCGTCTTGGCGATTTACGCGACGTCAAGGTGGCGCTTGAGCGCCATGGCGATCATTTGCGCAGCGCCGATCTTTTCCTGCGCGACAATTCCAACGACACTGTGCTGGATTCCTTTGCTGCATGGAACAGCATCGATTCCTGGATGCCGGAGTTATTGAAGCACGGAGAGGTGCCGGCGTGGCATGAATGGCTGACGAGCCGCGCCGGAAACAGGACGCCCTTGGCCAAGGCGCTGGAGCATGGCACGGCATGGAAATTGTTCAGGCCGGAATACTGGCAGAAAAATCCTGACGATATGCTGCGTCTTTATGAGCATGTTCCGCCGGAAAAGCGCGGAACGATCCATATTCATGAATCTTTGAGCAAGATCATGGATACGCATTTTGCGGACAGCGTTGATATTGGCGCCCTGAAAACCCGCGCCAGCCTTTTCACGCCGATAACGGGGCGGGAAATGCACGGCGTCGGCGGGGAAATCGTCCGCGTTATGCCGGCGATGCTGGAAAAAACGTGGAAGAACATCGATTTGATCCGCGAAAACCTGCGTGCCGCCGGTCAGGATCTTGCGCTTTCCGATCTGCGCCAGCGTGTGGGTTTTGTCGATGATACGCTGCTCCACGTTGCTGTGCGGCACGGCCAGTTCGATGCCGTTCTCCGCCTTGCGAAGGATACCCGCGACGTTATCGCGCTTGACGATCTTCTCGCGAAAAACGCCCGCGGCCAGTGCGTTCTGGACGATCTTGTGCAACAGGGAAAAATCAAAAACCTGATGGAGCCGGATTTATGGGTCGGCCGCGTGCGGGATATGGTCGCTGTCTGGAACGTTCTCCCCGCCGCCGCGCGCAAGGACATTGATTTCGGCGCAATTCACAGCCGGGTCAATATCCTGTCCTTGCGGGAGGGGCTGAAAAACCGTCAGCCTCAGCCCGGAAGTCCTTAAACGGCAGTGGTAATTCCGAATTTTTTCAAGGCCGCCTTCTGACGCTTTTCCAAAGCGTCGATATCGAATCCCTGAATCATTTCATTGAACAGGCGGTGCCAGTTGATCTCGGCGCGCAGGTGCAAAAAAACAGAACCCAGCCCGAGTGCTGCGCGGTCCATGAAAACGAATTCGCTGGGCACGGTGACGCCGCCAACATCGCGCAGTTTTTGATGGACATGGTGCGCGGTTTCACGCCCGTAGACTCCGTTGTTGACCTCCCCGATCGGGCGGATGCGGTCTTCCATAACCGGTCCGTAAAGGAACCGGGCCCAGATGTTCAGGGTTTCGATTTGTTCTTTGCTCAGGTTTTTAAAACCCCATGTTTCATATGCATGAACCGCCTGCGCCGTGTCGTTTTTCATCAGCGCATTATAAAGACTGATGACTCCGCCGACGAAGCGCGCGGGGAAAATGCGGACGCAGCCGAAATCGAGAAGATTGATCTCGTCCTTATCCCGGACGGTGTAATTCCCAAGATGCGGGTCGCCGTGAATGATGCCGTAATAATACAGCGGAACGTACCATGCGCGGAACATGGTGTGTGCAAGGGCGTTTCGCTGCTCCTGCGGGGCGTCCTTGAACTCAAGGATTTTCCGCCCTTCAAGCCATGTGCTGCACAAAAGTCGTTTGGTGGAAAGATCGTCGATGACTTCCGGGACATGGATGCGGTTTTCGTCTTTCAGCATCCATCCGTAAAGTCGGCAATGTTTTGCTTCAAGCGTGTAGTCAAGTTCTTCAAACAGTCTGGCTTTCAGCTCATCGTGAATGTATTTCGTCGATATGGCCTTGTCGAATTTTTCGTACACGGAAAAGATCAGTTTCAACTGGCTCAAATCGGCCTCGATCGCCGATTGCATATCCGGGTATTGCAGTTTGCAGGCGATATCGCGCCCGTCATGGGTGACGGCGCGGTGAACCTGCCCGAGGCTGGCGGCGGCGGCGGATTCTTTCTCAAAGGATTTGAATTTTTTTTCCCAGTCAGGGCCCAACTCGGCCTTCATGCGGCGGCGAACGAAGGCCCATCCCATCGGCGGCGCGTCGGATTGCAGTTGCTGCAAGGCATGGGCGTATTCAGGGGGCAGGGCTTCGGGGATGGTCGCCAGAATCTGGCCAACCTTCATCAACGGCCCTTTAAGTCCGCCCAGCGCCGTCATCAGGTCTTGCGCGTGTTTTTCCCGTTCGATGGTGAGGCCGAGATAACGCTCTCCCGCGACCTTGGCGGCAAGCCCGGTCAGGGCCCCGGAAACGCGGACATAGCGCACGGCTTTCTTCCCCGCGGAATTGGGTTCCGGTTCGGGCGCGTTTTTCTTCTGTTTGGGTTTTTCGGTCATCGTGGTAGAAAGATGGACAGATTTGCAGAAATGTCCAGTGTAATATGAAACAGGCGTCCATCACCCGCATTCGCGACAATATCCTGATTCAGGCCCTGCCGGAGGTCGTTTTCGACGGCTGGACATGGGACGTCGCCACGCGCGCGGCGGTTGCGGCGGGCTATGACCGCGCCATGACGCGGTCCGTGTTCCCGGCAGGCGTGATTGACCTTGTCAGCCATTTTTCAGATTGGGCCGACCGGGAGATGCTGGACTCCCTGCGCGGTATCGACCCGGACGGTTTGCGGGTGCGCGAACGGATTCATGCGGGGGTGATGGCGCGGATAAATGCGCTCTCCCCCTGGCGCGAGGCCGAGCGCCGTGCGATTACATACTGGGCCGTGCCGCCCCGGCAGTTGCAGGCCAGCCGCAATCTCTGGCGCACCGCCGACCGGATCTGGGTCTGGGCGGGCGATACGGCCAGCGATTACAACCATTATTCCAAGCGTATGCTCCTGAGCGGCGTGATCGGCACGACCGTTCTGGCCTGGCTCAATGATGAATCGGGCGATACGGATAAAATTTCCGCCTTTCTCGACCGGCGGATTGAAAATGTCCTTAAAATGGGCAAAATCATTGGCAAGCTCAAAAAGAGCGCTTGATCGGCGCAGGAGGCATCATGCGGCAACTTATTCTATCGGCACTGGTTTCGGCTGCCTTTCTTTCCCCTTGTGCGGCAGCTATCGCGCAGGAGCAGCAACCCTCTTCCCCGGCCCCCGCCGCCCAGCCCGGATTCATGCAGAAAGCCAGCGCGTTTTTTGAAGATTTTTTCCGCCGCATCCTCAAGGAAGAGAAAAGCGTCAACCCCAGCGGCACGCTGGTGGCGCCTTTTGCCGATGAAAGCGTCAAGCCTCTGCCCAAGGATCAGCGTTATCTGGCCGTCACGGAAACCAACAAGGTCGCCATCGACCAGCCCCACCGCAGCGACAAGGAGCTTGGCGACTGGCTGGCGCAGGCCATGCCGCAAACCCTGTCTTTCGACGCGGCGAATTTTGACGCCCGCATGGCGGAGCTTACGGTCGGCTTCAGCGCCGAAGGAATGGAGCAGTTCAAGTCATGGATTATCAATTCCGGTATTCTGACGACGATGCAAGGCAACGGCTTGCAACTGAACGGTTTTGTAACCGAGCAGCCTTTCCTTCTCAATCAGGGGCTGGTGAACGGGCGCTATCGCTGGCTGTTCGAGGTTCCGGTGATGATCAGCTTCATGCCGCGCGGGACGGTGCAGTATAATCCGCAGGAATCGACGCAAAGCCGCCATCTGCTGATTACGCTCCAGCTTGGGCGCGTCGAGAATTCCATCCTTGAGCATGGCGTCGTCATCGAAAGCTGGGCGGTGCGCGAAAATACCCGCAAAAATTAAGTCTGACGTCGATGGCTGAATCATCTTCCCCGGTTTTCTATGCGCCTCCGCTTCTGGGGCCGGGCGATCCCCCGCCTTTTACCGTTCTCAATCCGGACGGGCGCGCAAAAGCGCTGTTGGTCTGCGATCACGCGGCGACGGCTGTCCCGGCGAAGCTTGGCCTTCTCGGGCTAGGGGCTGAGGATTATACGCGTCATTACGCCGTCGATATCGGCGTGCGCAGCGTGACGGAGCAGCTCTCCGCGCTGATCGACGCACCCGCGATCGTTGCGAATTATTCGCGGCTTGTCGTTGACCTGAACCGGGATCTGCAGCACCCGACCGCTTTTGCCCAGAGCGGTGAGGGAAAACCCGTTCCCGGCAATATCACGATGACGGATGAAGACCGCCAATGCCGGATTGATGAGATTTACAATCCGTATCATGCCGCCCTGGCCGGCATGATCGACGGGTTCCTCGGTCGTAAAACGATTCCGCTGATCCTCTCCATCCATAGCTTCACGTCCGTTTTCTTCCGCCAGAAGCGCCCGTGGGAAGTGGGCGTCATGTGGACGCAGGACAAGCGCATGGCCGGGGCCATTATTGAATTTTTCCGGGGAAAGGGATTCAATGTTGGCGACAACGAGCCCTATGACGGGCGTTTCCTTCAGGGCACGACCATGAACCGCCACGCTGACTCCCGGCGCCTGCCCAATGTCCTGATTGAAATCCGAAACGATATGATCCGGACCGCCGAAGGGGGCGTGCAGTGGGCCAACTATCTGAAAGAGTTCATAAATCAGATTCTTGCGGATGATTCCCATCGCACTCTTTATGACGGCCCCGTTCTGGCGTATGATCCGGAACTCTCAAGAACATACTTTGAAAACCTGAACAAAAAAGCCCAGCAGGCGGACGACACCTGACCGCCCGGGTGAGGAGTTGCGAATATGGCTGATGCGAAAGTGAAAGACTTCCCCAAAAAAGGCGAAACCGATGCCCGCCTGCGGTCCTTTATTGAGCGGGTAGAGCGTCTGGAGGCCGAAAAGGCTGAACTGGCCGAAGATATCAAGGAAATTTACGGCGAGGCCAAGGTCAACGGCTACGATCCGAAAATCATGCGCAAGATTGTCAGAATGCGTAAAATGGATGTCGAAAAGCGCCGCGAAGAAGAAGCCTTGATCGACGTTTACAAACTGGCCGTGGGGCTGGATTAGGATTAGGCTTCCCTCAGGCTTTTGAAAAAGCGAGAATGAACCGGCCGGCGTTTCTGGCCGGTTTTTCTTTTTGATACGGTCCATCGCTGTGAAATCACTCTGGCTTCCTTCCGTTGTTTTTGCCCTGACTTTTGCCGCTTTTGTCCTCGGGATGTTTTTCCGCGGGCTGGATCAGGCCATTTTTACGCCCACGATTCTGGCTGTTCTGCTGTCAGCCGGAATCATGCTCGCAGGCGGATGGCGCGGGGGATGGAGGGTTCCGGCTTCCATGCCATCGCTGCTTCTGGCGCTGTTCTGGCTCTGGATGGCGCTGGCCCTGAGCTGGTCGCGCGTGCCGGAAATCAGTGCGGTTTTCACGCTGCTTCTGGGCAGCATCCCGCTGCTGTTCTTTGCCGCCATCCAGCACCCCCAGGCTGCCCGTCTCATAAAAGCGCAGAAGGCAGCTATCGCCGTTGCCGTAGCTCTGGCAGGAATTTGGGCGCTGGCGCAGTTCTTTTTCCTCTCCGACCTCACTGAAAGACGGATTCATCATCCGATGCTCAACCCCAATAATCTTGCGGTGCTGCTGATGATCGGGGTGTTCATGGTCCTTCAGGTTTTTGCGAAGGCGAGGGGTGTGGCGGCTCTTGCTGCGGGAGCGGGTATCGTCATGCTGATTTGCGCGCTGATGGTCACGCAGAGCCGGGGCGGGACGCTTGGCCTGATCTGCGGCTTGATTGCTTTGATCGTTTTTTGCCGCGTTGCCATTCTTGCGGAATGGCGGCGTTTTCTTGCGCTTGCGGTAGCGGGCGCGTCGGCTGTATCCGTTTTTATTTTGCTGCTGATCTCACGCTACGAATATGTCCGGATTGTCGGCGGCGGAGGCGATGCGGCGGGAAGTGCCAATGAGCGCCTCCTGCTGCTGCGTTCCGGCTTGAAGATGATGGCGGATCACCCGTTTCCGGGGAGCGGACTCGGAACGTTTTATCTGTCCTTTCCGCCCTACCGCCATCCCGCCGATCTCAGCGACGGTTATTTCCTGCATATCGACCCCCTTCAGTTCGGGATCGAGATGAGTCCTGTGGCGACGCTGCTCTTCTATGGTTTTTGCATCGCCGTTCTGGCGCGCACCGTCCATGCGCTCAGGGCTTCGGCAGCGCAACCGCAAAGCCGGCTGGCGCTAATGCTGCCGTTTTGCGGGCTGGTGGGGTTGCTGATCAACATTCATGTCAATTTTGATCTTTATATGATGCCTGCCCAGATGTGCGCGGCGGTTTTGCTGATGGTCTGGTACCGGGCCAGCGAGGATATTCTGGGAGAAAACCGAATAACCCTCAGCCTCCGCAACGCGGCGCACAGGGTCTTTCTGATTCCGTTTTGCTTTTTGCTTTTTGTTTGCGCGCCGGTCTGGACCGTGCGGGCGGGGATCGGCGTCATGGAATCCGACCGTTCCGTGCAGGCGCTTCAGGCCGGCAATCTGGAAGAAGCTGCCGCGCATGCCGCCAAGGCCATGCATCTGGGGGCCAGATCCTATTACAGGGCCTATTATATCGACGGCCTCTGGCGCAGCCAGGCCATCCAGAAAGACCTTGCCGCCCTGGATCCGGCCCGGCGCGACGAGATGGTGGCAGAGGCGATGCGCTCTTTCGATCTGTCGCTGAGGTATAATCCCTATTATACCTTCGCCATGAACGCCGAGGCGTTTTTGTATGCGATTACGACGGGGAGCGGGAGCCTCGGCCTCATCAGGGCGCAGGTTCTGCTGGAGCAGGCGCTTGCCATAGACCCGCTCAATTTCGATGTACGGATGGGGCTGGCGCGGGTTCATCTGGCGCAGGGACAGGCGGTGCGGGCGGCTGCCGTTCTGGAGGAAGGGCGCAAATGGGATGCCGTGAAACGCTTCGCGCCAGTGCCTTACCGCATCATGCTGATCCAGCTCTATCAGGCGCAAGGGCGGGCCGCCGAGGCTTCGGCGCTGACGGAAGAGATGCAGAACTATATCGCCGCACAGCAAGGCGCGCAGGCCCTGCGCACCGGAATTGACCGCTGGGTCAATGCAAAAATCGAGATGTTACTGCAGCGTTAGCGGCGGCGGCATAACCTTGCCGGAATCTGTCAGGGAGGCATCGGTATAGCGTTCCGCAATCCCGGCTTCCTTGGCCAGCAGGTTCAGCATCATGACGCCGCGCGGTCATCTCGCTGGGGGAGTATTTCGAGATTCCGTCAAAGGCGCGGCGCAGCAGGCCTTGCTTGATTTCCATCGTCGATCTTACAGTCTGTTTGCCGATCATGCCTTGTCCCTTTCTTCTATTTTAGTTTTTTTTAATTAACGTTTTTTTAATGTACGCCAGAAATTTGCAGATTTCCAATAATTTGTCATTTGCGGTAAAAATTGAAATTTAATTTCAATTAAACGTTTTTTCATATTTTTTCTTTATGGTGGGGCCGTGAGTATGGGGAGCGCTGAAAAACAATGAACAGGACCGCCAACACAGCATCCGTTCAGGACATTATGAACAAGATGGCCGGCCGTGTGGACGCGCTGCTGGACCAGCGCGATTCCGGCCGCAAGAAGCCTGTTCCGGCCTCTGCCCTGCAGGAGGAAATCCGTATCTGGATGGCGGTTGATCCGCTTGTGGCGGACCTGCACAAGCAATATCTGGACGCGAGGGCGCATCATGCCCGCCTCGCGCAACTGCGCGGCAAGGGCGACCCGATGGAAGACGTTGCCGCCGACATGGCTGAAAGCGCCAAATGCGCCGTCGAAACCCGCCTGATCGAACTGCGTCACAGCGCCGAAGCCAAGCTGGTGTTTCAGGCGATGGTTCGCCGTGAATGGGCGGCGCGTGAAGCGCGACTTATCGAAGATGAGCGTGCGCACGCATCGCGGTTCTGGAAGCAATTCAGCGCGCGCAAGACTCCGCGCGTGGTTCAGCGCGGGCATGATAGCTTCATCAGCATGATGATCGGCCTGATGGCCATGCAGCACCTGATCGATCAGGCGCATACCCATTTGTCCATCGCGGCGGCGTTCTGCCGGGTGGCGGCGGGGATCAGACGTCCTTCTGTCGTGTCTGGATAAGCGTTTCGACGATACCCGGGTCGGCAAGGGTCGAAATATCGCCCATATTCTCGGTTTCATTCGCCGCGATCTTGCGCAAAATGCGTCGCATGATCTTTCCGGAGCGCGTCTTCGGCAAGCCGGGCGTGAAATGGATGATATCCGGGCTGGCGATCGGGCCGATGATTTTCCGTACGGTCTGAACGATTTCCTTTTTCATCGCCTCGCTTGGCGTTTTCCCGGCATTCAGAATGACATAGGCGTAAATCCCCTGACCTTTGAGATCGTGCGGATAGCCGACCACGGCGGATTCCGCGACGCAGTCATGCTCGTTGACGGCGCTTTCAATCTCTGCCGTACCAAAGCGGTGGCCTGACACGTTGATGACGTCATCGACCCGGCCGGTTATCCAGTAATAGCCGTCCTCATCCCTGCGGCAACCATCGCCGGTGAAATATTTCCCTTTGAAGGATGAGAAATAGGTTTGCACAAAACGGGCGTGGTCGCCGTAAACCGTGCGCATCTGCCCCGGCCAGGAATCGGCGATGCACAAATTGCCCTCGCATGCCCCGTGCAGGATATTGCCCTCGTTATCGACGATTTCCGGTTTTATCCCGAAAAACGGCCATGAGGCCGAGCCCGGCTTGGTCGGCGTCGCGCCGGGCAGGGGCGTGATCATATGTCCGCCGGTCTCTGTCTGCCACCATGTATCGACGATAGGGCAGCGGCCTTCGCCGATGACGTCGTGATACCACATCCAGGCTTCATGGTTGATGGGCTCGCCCACGCTGCCCAGAATGCGCAGGGATTTGCGGCTGGTCTTTTTGACGAAGTCATCGCCTTCGCGCAGCAGGGAGCGGATGGCGGTCGGCGCGGTGTAGAAAATATTGACGTTGTGTTTGTCCACCACTTGCCAGAAGCGGGAGAAATCCGGATAGCTCGGCACGCCCTCAAACACCAGCGAAATCGCACCATTGCTAAGCGGTCCGTAGACGATATAGGAATGTCCCGTGACCCAGCCGATATCGGCGGTGCACCAGTACACCTCGCCCGGATGGTAATCGAAGGTAACTTCATGGGTCAGGCTGGTATAGACCATATAGCCGCCTGTGGTATGCAAAACGCCCTTGGGCTTTCCGGTGGAGCCGGAGGTATAAAGAATGAAGAGCGGATCTTCCGCGTTCATCTCCTCGCACGGGCAATCGGCGGGCTGGCTGGCGACGATGTTATCCCACCAGAAATCTCGGCCATGCGTCATTGCGGTCGGATTGTCCGTGCGCTTCAAAACGATTACCGTATCGACGTCGGGGCAGGATTGCAGAGCGGCATCGATATTGGCCTTGAGCGGAATGGCTTTGCCGCCGCGCAGCCCCTCATTCGCGGTCAGAATAATGTGGCTGTCGCAGTCCTTGATCCGGTCGCGCAGAGAATCGGCGGAAAATCCGGCAAAGACGACGGAATGGACGGCGCCGATGCGGGCGCAGGCCAGCATGGCATAGACGGCCTCGGGGACCATCGGCATATAGATGGTGACGCGGTCGCCCTTCTTGACGCCGCGGCTTTTCAGCGCGTTGGCAACGCGGCAGACTTCGCTCTTCATCGCGCCGTAGGTGATGACGGCGCTTTGTGACGGGTCGTCCCCTTCCCAGATCAAGGCGGTCTGGTGCGCGCGCTCCGGCAGATGGCGGTCGATGCAGTTGTAGCAGGCATTGAGGATGCCGTCTTCATACCACTTGATCGATACGTCGCCGTCAAAAGATGTGTTCTTGATTTTTGACGGTTGCTTGAACCAGGTGAGGCGCTGCGCCATCTCCGCCCAGAATCCGTCGGGGTCGGTGAGGGACCATTCATACATCGCGCGGTATTTCGCCGCATCGACAAGGGCGTTCTTTTCAATGCCCTCAGGCGGCGGAAAAATTGCGGCGGCAGGCGCTTTGAGGGCTGTTTCGGACATAATGGCTCTCCCCTGTATATAGATGATCTATCTTTTATCATGCTGGCGGGCAGGGTGGGAGAGCACGCTGATTGTGCGACGCACAATTCACATTGCCGGATCGGCCTCCATCGGCAGGCGCTTCTGGATTTTGCGGACCGTGATGATTCCAACACCGGCAAGGGTCAGGATGCCGCCCCAGATCAGGGCTGGACTTAGCGTTTCATGCAGCAGCGCCGCCGATAGCAAAATCGCCACGATCGGCATCAGCAGCACGAAAGACGCCACCGTCGCTACCGGGTTGCGGGCCAGAAGCGCTTGCCAGAGAATATGCGAGAGGCTGATCAGCAGAATCTGATACGCAAGGACGCCGCCCGCCCGCAGCCAGTCGGCTTCCGGAAGCTGCGCCCATCCGTCTTTTGTCAGAAACAGGCTGGCGATGAAAATAAGCGGAGCGGCCAAGCCGTTGGTTGCGACGATGAAGGTCATCGGGTGAATGTTCTTGAGCTGCCGCATCCTGATATAGCTGAAAGCGATGGCAAGAGCGGACAGCATCAGAAGGATAAATCCCGCCGGGTGCTGCCGCAAATCCGGCGCGCCGAAGGTCAGCAGTATCCCGAAGAATCCGATTGCCAGACCCGCCGCCGTCCGCCAGTGAATGGTTTCCCTGAGAACCATCCACCCCAGAAGCGTGGCAAACAGGATCTGCGATTGCAGCAGGATAACGGCGGTTGAGGCGTCCAGATAATGCAGGCCCACGAACAGCAGGCCCTGATGCACAACGCACATGTAAAACGACACCTCGAACAAAAGGCGCCACTGGCTGCGCGGCGGAATCCTGATGAACGGCAGGAACACCAGCGCCGTCATGGAAAAGCGCAATGCAAGGATCACAAGCGCGGGCAGTTCGGTAACGCCGATCTTGATCGCAACGACGTTCCCGCCCCAGAGAATGACGACGAGAAGGGCCAGAAGGATATCGCGAACAGGCATGATGATGGTCCGTGGCAGGGTGAGTACGCAGTCCAGATAGTCTGCCGCGTCAAAGTGTCAAGACTGGGGCAGGCCGCCCATCGTGCAGATCGTCTTCCACTCTTTTTCCGTCACCGGCATCACGGAAAGGCGCGGCTGGCGGATCAGGGGCATGTCCTGCAACTCCGCCCGCGCCTTGAGGGCAGCGAGGGGGACGGGAGTTTTCATCGCCTGCTTCGCCCGGACATCGACCAGAACGAAGCGCTCATCCGCGGGATCCGGGTAATGCGTTTTTACGATTTCGACGATACCGGCAATCTCCAGCCCCTTGGAGGAATGGTAGAAAAAGGACAGGTCGCCCTTTTTCATGTCTTTCATGAAATTGCGCGCCTGATAATTGCGCACGCCCGTCCATGGTGCGGTCCTGGCCGCGACCTGCTGCTCCCACGACCACTCGAACGGCTCCGACTTCATCAGCCAGTAAGCCATCAGGAATTTTCCATCTGCAGCGGGCGATCCATCAGGCGGTGAATGGCGGCGTCGATATTGGTGTTGCCTTTGAGGCAGTCATGCAGGGCCTCGACGATCGGCATGTCGATTTTATGGGCGGCGGCAAGGGCGACAAGGGCTTCCGCGGTCGGGATGCCTTCGGTTACATCGTGACGCTCGGCCAGAATATCTTGCAGGGATTTTCCTTGCCCCAGCGCATGGCCCAGGGAAAAATTGCGGGACTGCATCGACGAGCAGGTCAGGATCAGATCGCCGATCCCCGACAGCCCCATCAATGTTTCCCGGTCGCCGCCCATGGCCGTCGCCAGACGGGCCATTTCATGCAGGCCGCGCGTCATGACCGCGGCGCGGGCATTTTCCCCCATATGTCGCCCGGCGACGATGCCGCAGACGATGGCGATGACGTTCTTGACCGCGCCGCCGATCTGCGTGCCGATCAGGTCGTCGGTCAGGTAAAGGCGGAACGATTTGCTGCTGAGGGCGTCGCGCAGGGGCAATGCCTTTTGCATGTCGGCACAGGCGAGCGTCGCGGCGGCGGGAAGGCCCTTGGCCACTTCATGCGCGAAATTGGGGCCGCTCAGGATGGCGATCAGGCCGTGCGGGACCGCTTCGCCAGCGACCTGCGTCATCAGCTTGCCGCTGTTCATCTCGATCCCCTTGGCGCAGACGACCAGCGGCTTTCCCGGCGCGATCTGCGCTGAAATCTGCGTCAGCATGGCGCGCAGATATTGCGCCGGTATCACTGGGACGAGAATATCGGCGGCGCATACGGCTTCAAGATCGCTTGTGGCCTTCAGGTCGTGATGAAGGGGCTGGTGCGGCAGGTAGGCCGTGTTGATATGTTTTTGATTGATGGTATCGGCAAGGCCGGGATCGCGCGCCCACAGGATCACATCCCGCCCGCCCCGGGAAAAACTCTGCGCCAGCGCCGTTCCCCATGCTCCTGCGCCGATGACGGAAATTGTGGTCATGCTTTCACACCTGCTCCGCGTTTGGGTTCCGCCTCGGGGTCGAGCGGCCAGCGCGGGCGGGCGGCGAAATCAAGGCCGTCACTTTTCCCGCGCCGCAAATGCTCGATCCCCGCCCATGCAATCATGGCGGCGTTATCTGAACACAGTTTCAAGGGCGGGGCAACAAAGGCAAAACCTTGCTCCGTCGCCAGATTTTGCAGAGCGCCGCGCAGGGCGGTATTGGCGGCAACACCGCCGGAGACGACGATGGTCGGCGTTTCCGTTCGATAGGCTGCGCCAAAGCGCTGCATCGCCCGCGCGCAGCGGTCGGTGACGACATCGCAGATCGCAGCTTCGAAGGATGAAGCCAGCATCGCCACGTCGCGCGGATCGAGCGCGCCAGCCGGCAGTTTGTCGGCATGGTTGCGCACGGCGGTTTTCAGGCCGGAGAAGGAAAAATCGCAATCAGGCCGCCCCAGCATCGGTCGGGGCAGGGGGAAACGGTCTTGCGCCTGCGCGGCACTGGTACAGGACGTGGCGGCTCTTTCCAGATTGGGGCCGCCGGGATAGGGCAGTCCCATCAGCTTGGCGGCTTTGTCAAAGCATTCCCCTGCCGCATCGTCGATGGTCGTGCCCCAGCGGCGGTAAACCCCGACATCTTCTGCCACCAGAATCTGCGTATGGCCGCCGGAAACAAGGAGGAGGAGATAAGGAAATGCCACATTGTCGGTCAGTCGCGGCGTCAGGGCATGGGCTTCCAGATGGTTGACGGCGATAAAGGGCAGGTCATGCGCAGCGGCGATCGCCTTGCCCGCCATCATCCCGACCATCACCCCGCCGATCAGCCCGGGGCCGCAGGTGGCCGCAATGCCTGATAGGTCCCTGAAGCCGATTCCGGCATCCGCCATTGCGGCGCGGATCAGCGTATCCAGATGGTCCATATGCGCCCGCGCGGCAATTTCCGGAACCACGCCGCCAAAGACGCGGTGCTCGTCAAGCTGGCTCAGGACAAGATTGGACAGAATCCGCCGCTCCCCGGACACGACGGCGGCGGCGGTTTCATCGCAACTGGTTTCTATCCCTAGAACAAGCATGGGGGGGATGCTATAAGGACAGCCGGATAAAAGAAAAGCAAAAAAGATGGCGCAAACTCTTCGTATCGGCACACGCGGCTCGAAACTGGCTCTGGTTCAGGCGGGGATGGTGCGTGATGCCCTCATCGCGGCGCATCCTGGCCTTGAGGTCGAGATCAAAATCATCCAGACCTCCGGCGACTGGAAGCCGGAGCAGGGTGAAACCCGGCTCTCCGAAACCAAGGGCGGAAAGGGTCAGTTCGCGGCGGAGATCGAGCATGCGCTCCTCGCCGGAGCGGTCGATTGCGGCGTGCATTCCTTAAAGGACATGTCCTCCTTCCTGCCGGAAGGACTTGTGATCCGTCACGTTTTAAAACGGGAAGACCCAAGGGACGTTTTATTGGCAAACGGTGCGGTGCGTAATCTTGGCGATTTGCCCGAAGGGGCGGTTGTCGGTACGGCAAGCTTGCGGCGGCAGGCCTTGCTTCTGGCGCAGCGCCCGGACCTTAAAATCGTGCCGTTGCGTGGAAACGTACCGACGCGTATCGAAAAAATGCGGGCCGGGCAGGTCGATGCGACCGTTCTGGCGCTGGCCGGAGTGCGCCGTCTGGGGCTGGAACGTGAAATTGCCTGCACTTTTACGGAGGAGCAGATGCTCCCCGCCGCCTGTCAGGGCATTGTCGGGATCGAAATCCGGGAGGGCGATTCCGAAACGGCGCGTCTTTTTGATCCAATCCACCATGCGGAGTCCGGGTACGCCGCGGCGGCGGAGCGGGCGGCGCTGGCGGTTCTGGACGGGTCATGCCACACCCCGATCGGTGCCCATGCGCTGCGGGACGGCGGGATTATGACTCTCCGCGTTCTGGTCGCTTCCGGCGACGGGCGGCAGGTGTTCCGGGATGAACAATCCGGTCCGGTTCAAAATGATGCGGATGCTGCAAGGCTGGGGCAGGTGGTGGGCCTGCGCCTTAAATCCCGCATCCCGCCCGATCTTCTGGCATGAGCCTGCGCATTCTCATAACGCGGCCGGAGGAGGAAGCGGCGGCGACGGCTGAGTTGGCCAGGAATTGCGGATTGGACCCGCTCTGCGTCCCGGTTCTGGAGATCAGGGAGACCGGGGCTGCCCTGCCGGACCCTGCTTTATATAAAGCTATCATTTTTTCGAGCGCCGCCGGGGCCCGGGCGTTTGCCGCCCGGGGGGCCGATCCGCGCTGGCTTTCCAAAAAAGTTTTCGCGGTTGGCGAGCATACGGCTGCCTTGGCGCGGCAGGCAGGGTGGGGCGATGTCGTGAGCGCCGCCGGAACCATGGTCGATCTGGTGGCGCTGATGCGCAAAACGCTGGCGCCGCCGGCACGGCTGGCGCATTTCCGGGGGCGGGATGTGCGGCACGATCCGGCTGAAGATCTTGAGCCGGACGGGTATCGTGTTGACGGAATCATTCTGTATGAAGCGAACCCTGTCCCGACGCTCCCTCCGCATATCGTCGCCGCTTTGCAGAACTCCGGCATTGACGCGGTGATGTTCTATTCGGCGCGCAGCGCCTCCGCTTTCGCCGCCGCGCTGCGCCGGGACTGGCCGGAGGCGGATTTGCGTGGGACGAAGGCTTTGTGCCTTGCCCATTCGGTGGTAGAGTCGGCCATGGGCCTGAACTGGGCGGAAATCCTTGTTTCCCCGACGCCGGATCAGGCCGGAATGCAATCCCTGCTCAAACAGATTGTACGCGATGCCAGCCGATCCGAACCAGCCTGACGATATTGACGCCCTGACCGATGCCGGAGCCGTGATCGACCGTTTCGGCGGAATCCGCCCGATGGCGGCCAAGATGCGCGTCCCGGTGACGACGGTGCAGGGCTGGAAAAAGCGCAATGTCATTCCCGGAAATCGCCGCGCCGATGTGTTGCTTGCGGCGCAGGCGCACCATATTGATCTTTCGGACATTGTTGCGAACCAGAACAATTTTTCTGCGGCGCTGAAAACAGAAGCCGCGGCGCAGGCGCAAAATCCCGATTCCTTGCGCCCCCACGAACAGGCCATCGCCGCCGCCCGCGCCACCGAGGCGCAGGAAGCGCGGGAAAAGGCCGTAGCCGGTGTGACGCATGAGGTCATGATGAAAGAGATCAATAAAGCCCAGACCCGCGCCATCCGGCGCAGCATGGTGGCCTCCCTCGCTTTGCTGGCGGTATTCGCCGTCATTTACGGGATGCTGCTTGCCATCAATAAGCAGCAGGTCGCGCAGCAGACCAAACGCATCGCCACGATCGAAAGCCGCGTCGAAACCATCGGGCAGGGGGCTCCCGCATCATCGGGCAAGACCATCCCCCCCGGCGTGGTCGAGAGCATGATGCAGGACATGAACCAGAAATTCTACGATCTGCGCAACAAGACGGAATCGCTTCAGGTTTCCGTCAAGGATCTGAAAGCCCAGGCGGAGAGTTTCATGAGTCTTGAAAACTCCTCCCTTGTTGACCGGGTGATGGAGCTTGAGAGCAAGCTCGGCGGCCTTTCCGGCGGCAATACCGATCTTTCGGCGCTGCTGGGCCGCATCGGCGAGATGCAAAAAAGCCTTGAAGGCCAGCAGCAGCTTGAGGCCACAGTGGCGCAGCTTCAGGCCATGATGGCGGGAATGCAGGCGCAACAGGGCGAAGCTGTGGACAATGCGCTGGCGGCGGAGCAGCAATCCGGGGACTCCGAGCTGGCGCAGACGCTTGAAGGGGTGTCGCCCGAACAGCTCAAGGCGGCGGCCTTGCTGATCGGCCTGTCGCAGTTCCGCGATTCCATGAATCGCAGCGGGCCTTTCAGCGAAGACCTCGCCTTGCTGCAGACCATGCTGGGCGACAAGGACCCGCAGCTCAACGAAGCGATTGCCCAGCTTGCGCCTTATGCGGAAAAGGGCGTTCTTTCGCCCAAGGGGCTGTCCGAAGAATTGAAATCCCTGACCGGGGAGATCGTCGTTGCCTCTATCGCGGGCAAGGATGTCTCTGTGCAGGAAAAGGCCATGGCGCGGTTTCAGGAAGTCCTGAAAATCCAGAAAGACGGCAAGCCGGTCATGGGTTCCGACGCGCAGGCGAAAGTGGCGCGGGCGCAGGCGCTTCTGGATTCTGGCGATGTCGATGGCGCGATCGCGGAGCTTGAAAGCATCGAAGGCCCGGCGCGGACGACGGTCCAGCCCGTCCTCGATCAGGCCGAGATCACCCGCATGGCGCATCAGGTTCAGGGGATGCTGACCAACAATGTCATGGGGCAGATCAAAACGGGCCTGACCGCCAAACGCGTTCCCTACACGGCGGCGCCGCGCATGAATATTCCCGGCGTTCCCCCGGGCGCCATGGGTCCGTTTGCACCTCACGTCTATATTCCGCCGAAAGCCGGGGAGTAAGCCATGCTGAGGACGCTGTGGGGGATGATCCAGTTTGCGGCTGTCGCGGCCGCCGCGCTCTGGCTCTATAGCAATCCGGGAACGGTATCGCTGCACTGGAACGAATATGACGTTGAAACGACGACGGCGGTGGCCTTTGTCATTCTGGTCGTTGCGGTTTTTATCATTACCGCATTCACGCGCATTGTCGGCTTCATCGTATCCCTGCCGTCCTATTTCAAGAACTTCAACCTTCGCAAGCGCCGGGATCGCGGTTTCCGCGCCTTGACTTTGGGGCTGTCGGCGGTCGCGGCGGGGGATGCGAAACTTGCCACCTATCACGCCTATAAAATGCGGCGTTTCATTCCCGATGAAAAAGGCTTGCCGGATCTGCTGGAAGGGCAGGCGGCCAGATTGCGCGGGGATGAAACGGAGGCGCGCGCGCATTTTGAAAAACTGCTGAAGGACAAGGATACGGCGTTTCTTGGCGTTCGCGGCCTGCTTTATTCCGCGATCGAAGCGGCAGATGCCGACCGGGCGCTGGAGATGGCGCGGCAGGCCCTCGCTATGCATCCGGGCCAGCCATGGATCATCCGTACCGTTTTCGGGCTTGAGGTCGAAAAGCATGAATGGATGGCGGCGCTTGCCACATTGAAAAAGGCCGAGCGCGCCCGGGCGTTCTCCGAAACAGAATTGCGCTCAAGCCGCATTGCCATCCTGATCCAGCAGGCGGACGAGCTGCTTCATGCGGGCTATCAGCAAGAGGCCTTGAAGAAATTCCGGGACGCAAACCGTATCGATCCCGCTTTCGCCCCGGCGGCGCAGCGCCTTGCCAAAGCGTATATTTCGGCGCAAAAACGCCGTGCCGCGATTGCGGTGATCGAGCGCGCCTGGAAAGACAATCCGCACGTGGACCTCATCCCCGTGTGGGAATCGCTGGCCCCGCCGCATAAGGACAGCGACATGGCGGCAAAGCTGCGCTGGTTCGAGCGCCTTGTCGCGCTCAAGCCCGGCGATGTTGAAAGCCAGATCGCGGCGGCGCAGGCCGCGATTGCCGACGGGCTGTGGGGGGAGGCGTGGCAGTACCTTGCCGCCGCGGAAAAAATCCGTCCATCGGCCCGGCTGTACCGCCTGTGGGCGCAGATGGAAGAAGCAACCGGCCATGCCGAATCCGCGCGGCGTTACTGGGAAAAAGTCGCCAACGCCCCTGCCGCGGACAAGGTCTGGATATGCAAGGATACGGGCATCATCTATGAAAGCTGGTCGCCGTTTGCTGCACCGCACGGGGCGTTCAATACTATCGTCTGGGACAATCCCAGACCCCTGCGGGAAGCCGCGCCCGCGCCTGTGATCGCGGCGCGGAACGACCTTGTGATCGAACCTGTAAAGGAAATCGCCGCAAGGGGTTAGGGGAAATCCTTGCCATGGGCGCGGTTTCTTTCTAAAAATGCCTCATAACAAGAAACTTTGAGCAGTGAGGCATTCAGAATGACGATCCCGGCAGAATTGCTGTCCAACCCGCTTGTCAACCCGCCGCAATCCCTGCATGACGCGCTGCCCCTCAACAAGGTGAAGTCAGCGCATTTCCTGCCCGCGATCGCATACGGCATCGAAAAGGGCAAGGCCGAGATCGAAGCCATCAAGACCAGCGCCGATGCGCCGACGTTTGAAAACACGATTGTGGCGCTGGACAATGCCGCGCCGGATTTTGGTCGCGCGGCGACAGTGTTCAATCTGTTCACGTTATCAAAAAGCAGCGGCGTTTTGCGCAAGCTGGAATCGAAACTGGGCCCGATGATGGCCGCTTTCAGCGGCGAGATTTATCAGGACGCCGCGTTGTTCAAGCGTGTCGAAGCTGTCTACAACGACCCGGTTTCGGCCAATCTGGACCCGGAGCAGAAAATGCTTCTGGAGAACACTTACAAATCCTTCACCCGGAACGGCGTCAATCTCCCCCCGGAGAAAAAGCAGCGGTTTCAGGAAATCAAGGCCAGACTTTCTGTTCTTTCCTCGCTTTACAGCGGCAATGTGATGGAGGCCAAGGGATCGTACAGACTGTTCATCTCCGATGAAAAGCGTCTTGACGGCGTGCCCGAACGCGCGCGCAAGGAATATAAAGAGAATGCCGTGAAGGCCGGCGCGCCCGATCAATGGCTGATCGTGCTGGAGCCGTATCCGCAGGAAATCATAACCCATGCCAAAGATCGCAGCTTGCGGGAGGAAATTTACCGCGCCGATTCCACGATAGCCCTTTCCGACCCGAAACGAGACAACCGCCCGGTCGTGCTTGAGATGATTCGCCTCAAGCATGAACTGGCGCAGATGATGGGATACTCCAGCACGGCCGAGCATATCCTCTCCGATAGCATGGCCGGCAGTGTCAAGACGGTGAACGATTTCCTGCAAAGGAATCTGGACGTCTATAAGCCTGCGGCGGAAAAATATCTGAAGATGATTCGCGATTTCGCGCGCGATGAAGACGGTCTGGACGAAATCAAGCCGTGGGACACGCCGTTTTACGCACGAAAACTAAAAGAAAAACTCTTTTCCGTCGATATGGAGGAGGTTTTGCCGTATTTCGAGTTGAAATCGACTTTCAACGCTTTGTGCCGATGTGCGCGTTTATGAAATTTTCAACAAGGCCAGCAACAGTTTCGTCGGCCTGTTCTATGCCAATTACTTTGCCCGCCCGGGCGCCAAGCAGGGTGGGGCATGGATGGACGAGATTCAGACCCGGTTCGTGAGGGATGGCAACGCCTCCACGCCGGCGATTACGAATGATTGCAATTACAAAAAGAACGGCAATGGCGAGCCGACTTTATTGACCATCGATCAGGTCGAGACGATCAATCATGAATTCGGTCACGGCGTCCACGGGTTTTTGAGCAAGGCTCGTTATCAGGGGCTTGCGGGCACACGGGTCAAACGCGACTGGGTCGAATTGCCATCGCAATTGCAGGAAGGATGGGTCATGGCCAATGCCAAGGATCCAAACAGCGATCTTGGCCGCCACTACAAGACGGGTGAAAAAATTTCTCCCGCCCTGCTGGACAGGATCGCGGAAATGCAGAATTTCGACTCCGGCATTGCAGGACTGCGCCAGACATTCTTCGGGATGCTGGATATGAAGTGGCATACGGCGGATCCGGCGACAATCGCGTCAGTTGAGTCGCTGGAGGATAGCGTCTGCGCCGTTGCGACCTTGCTGCCGCGCGAAGGCGGATTGATGTCCACGCGCTTTGGCCATCTTTTTGGCGGGGGTTATGCTGCCGGGTATTACGGTTATAAATGGGCGGATGTGATGGCGGCGGACGTTTTCGCCAAGTCACAGGAAAACGGCCATGTCTACGACAAGCCTTTCCTCAAGCGCGTGCGGGAAAGCATCTATGAAACCGGCGGCACGCGCGATCCGGCGGAGCTTTACCGTGAACTGATGGGCCGTGACCCGGACCCCGATGCGCTGTTCCGCCGCGAAGGGCTGAAGCCCGCGCCCTAGATTCCGGGATTCAGATTTTCAGGCGCATGACCGGGCCGACAAAGGCAAGGCCGGCCAGGAATCCGCCGATATGCGCGATCCACGCGACGCTTTCGCCGCCGGGGCCGCCGATCATGCCAAAGACCGCCGATATGCCGACCCAGACAAGGGCGAAGGGCAGAAGGCCAAAGCGCCCGGTGTCAAAGCGCTGCATTTGTTGCAGCATCACCATGGCTGCGGCGAACATGCCGCTAATCGCGCCGGATGCGCCGATCACCGGATTGTCGCTGCCGATGTTGAAGACAAGATGAATCATCGCGGCGATAACGCTGCATGCGATCATCAGCAGGGCAAGACGCTTCCAGCCCATCCATCGTTCAAGCCCTGTACCGAAGGCCATCAGCATCAGGACGTTCAAGCCCACATGCGGCCATCCGCCGTGCAGGAACGCATAGGTAATGGGCCCGAGAAAAGCCTCCCATCCAAAAACGGCATCGCTTGAATAGCTAGCCGGGACAAAACCGAAATGGGAAATGACCCAGTATTGCTGGACAGGATCAAGCGCCAGTTTCATCGCGGCTTCGATAACGACAAGCGTAATGACCAGAAATTTCGTCATCGGCGGCATGTTGATGGCTGGCGGATGCGCCGACGCGCCTGGCGCGCGGCGTGTTCCGCCCATCATGATGGTAGTGCGAATTTTTGCTGCGGAATCAGCGTTATGGCCCTTGTTGCGCCGGGGTTTACGCAGGGGAATGACGTTGCTTTTATCGTCTGTATTATTTCCAGAACCATCGTCGTTATTATGTCCGTTGCTGCCCTGCACGGTCGTCCCCTTGCTGCTTTGCATTACCTTCTCTAAAAGTAATGGCTCTTAAAAGCGAGGACAAGATGGCTTACGATTTTTCAACCGCAGCGAATTCCGTTGATGAATTTTGGATGCCCTTCACGCCGCAGCGTCTTTATAAGAACGCGCCGCGCATGCTCGTCAGGGCGAAGGGAATGTACTATTACGACGATTCCGGCAAGGAAATCCTTGATGGCTCCGCCGGTTTATGGTGCGTCAATGCCGGGCATGACGTGCCGCAGATCAAGGATGCGATCAAAGCGCAGCTCGAAATCCTCGACTATGTGCCGAGTTTCCAGTTCGGCCATCCGGCTGTTTTCAAGGCGGCGTCGCGCGTGGTCGCAGGGATGCCCGAGCATATCGGCCATGTTTTCTTCAGCAATTCCGGCTCGGAAGCGGTCGATACGGCGCTGAAAATCGCACTTGCCTATCACCGCGCCAAGGGCAACGCCGGCCGTCGCGTCCTGATCGGGCGGGAGCGCGCCTATCACGGCGTTGGTTTCGGCGGCATTTCCGTCGGCGGTCTGCCTTATACCCGTTCTGCCTTCGGCCAGTTGCTGCCGGCGGTAGATCACCTTCCGCATACGCATGACTTGAAGCGTAACGCTTTCGCCAAGGGGCAGCCCGATCACGGCATTGAATATGCCGATGCGCTGGAGCGCCTTGTCTACATGCATGAGGCGGAAAATATCGCTGCCGTGATTGTGGAGCCTGTTCCGGGGTCAACCGGCGTTCTGCCGCCGCCCAAGGGCTACCTCAAGCGCATTCGCGAAATCTGCGATAAATACGGCATTCTGATGATTCTGGATGAAGTCATCACCGGTTTTGGCCGCTTCGGCGCGATGTCGTCTTCAGAGTATTTCGGCATCAAGCCCGATATCATCACCACGGCAAAAGGGCTGACCAACGGCACCGTGCCGATGGGCGCAACCTTCGTG
>JACPDM010000061.1:0-15939 GCA_016184045.1 Micavibrio aeruginosavorus
CCGGTGCCGCCGAACGCCCTTATGTTCCGCTTGAAAAACGCTAGGACGCTTTCGCGTACGGCACGAACGTCTTGTCCGTTTTTTGCCGGTAAAGCTCCAGAACGAATTGAGCCGCCTGAACCGAAGGCGGCTCTTTCGTTTTACCGTTCAGGAGTTTGCGGACAGTGGCGAATTCCGCACACTGATTATCAACGTCATTCCCGACTTTCAGGAACGGCCTGATCCCGGCGACAATATTGTCCGCCGTACACTCGTCCTGAATGAACTCCGGCACGACGCCCTTGTTCAGCAAAATATTGGCCAGATGCGCAAAACGCACCCGCACCAGACGGCGGACAATCTGGTACGTCAAAGGGGACATGCGGTAAGCGATAACATGCGGCACATTTGCCACCGCCAGCTCAAGCGCCACCGTGCCGGATACGGCCACTGCCGCAGTCATGGCCGCGAAGATTTCCGGTTTGCGCGCAGAGTCGCAAGTGACATGCACATTATGAATCCCGCTCAGCGCCTGCCGCACGGCGGATTCGATATGCGGCAAGGTCGGTGCAAGGAAATGCAATTGCGGGTTCGTGGCCTGAAGTTTTTCGGCTGCCTCGCGCAGGATTGCGCCATGACGCGCGACCTCTCCCTCCCGGCTGCCGAACATCAGTCCCAGAACAGGAGTTTCGGCGTCTATGCCGAATTCCGCACGCACCGCCGCCCCGGAGGCATCGACATACCCTTGCTCCATCACCGGATGACCGACATAGCCCGCCGGAAGGCCGTGTTTTTGAAAAAATGGCGGCTCGAAAGGAAACAGGCACAAAATACCGTCATAAAGGTCAGCGATTTTTTTTGCCCGCTCCGGACGCCACGCCCAGACAGTGGGCGCGACATAATGGATAAATAAAGGTCTTTTCGCTGCAGCCTGCTTCTGCACGCTGCGGACCACGCGGAAACAAAAATCCGGTGCGTCGATTGTAATGACGATATCGGGATCGATTCCACGGATGTGATCGGCTGTTTCCTTGATTCTGGCCAGGATTTTCTGGAGGCGCGGCAACACCTCGGCAATTCCCATGACCGAAAGTTCATGCACAGGGAACAGGCTGCGCAGCCCTTCCGCCTCCATCAGCTTTCCGCCAATGCCATAAAACGTAACACCCTGCGGAGCGTGCGCGCGCAAGGATTTCATCAGAAAACTGCCCAGAACATCGCCCGAAGCCTCGCCCGCGATCAGATAAACTTTCATGATGATGCATTGACCCCGTAAATGAACAACCCTGCCTCATCTGCAATTTCCGCAACACTCGCCGGATCAAGGATGAGAGTCGATCCGGCCTCGATCACGATTCCAGAAAAGCCGCATTCCTTGGCAATCATCACCGTATCCGGCCCTATTGTCGGCATATCGAGATCGCGATCCTGCCCCGGCTTGGCGATTTTCACCAGAACGGGGCCGCGCCCCTTGCGCTTCAATTCACGGCAGCGGCGGATCAGGGCATCTGTTCCCTCCGCCGCCTCGACGCCAAGGATAATCCCTTCCTGCACCACCAAGGCCTGCCCGATATCCAAAGCCCCCATCGTCCGCAAGGCGTCAAGACCGCGCTTAATATCGTCCTGATCGGCGTCCTTGGGCGCGCAATTGCCAAGAGGCCCCGGCGCCGCCAGAAGATCCTGCATGAAAAGATGCGCGCCGTGCAGGCGAAATCCTTCCTGCTCCAGTTCCTGTTTCATCGCAGTCAGCAAGCCGTTATCGCCCAGCGCATGCGTAGCCAGCCGTGCAAAAAACTTCATCGCCCGCAAATCAGGCCGCATCTCCGCCAGCGACGGGCGGCGGATCGATCCGATGAAGACAAGATCGTGAACGCCATTGGATTTGAGCGTGTTGATAATCAACCCCGCAGCCCCAAGACGCGTCAGCAGATATTTTCGCCCCTGAAGCAAAGCCGGATCGGTCTGCCCTTCGAATGCGACGACGAAGCTCTCGCGCCCGGCCTTGTCGCAAGCCGAAAGCAGGCGCTCTGGCAAAGCGCCGCCACCTGCAATAATGCCGAGTTTTCCTACGCTGCCTTGCGGGAGGGCTGACATAACGGGAACCGTGTTTTCTCGCGCGCGAAATGGATCAGCTCCATCACCTGCGCCTGTCCGGCGAAATCCTTTTCCACCTGTTCAAGACGCTGCTCGAGCGTACCGTCATCGGCAAAAAGCTGGTTATATGCCTTTTGCAGGACGCGAATATCGTCCTTGCTGAAACCGCGGCGCTCAAGCCCGATCAAATTGAGGCCCGCAAGAAAAGCGCGCTCACCCTTGACCCTGCCATAGGGGATGACATCGTTTTCAACTCCAGACATGCCCCCAATAACGGCATGCGCCCCGATGCGCACGAACTGGTGTACGGCGGCAAGCCCGCCGATAAAGGCAAAATCCCCGACATGGACATGCCCGCCCAGAGTGGCGTTATTCGCCATGATGATATTGTTTCCAAGGATGCAGTCATGCGCGATATGGCAGGCCATCATGAACAGGCCGTTATCGCCGACACGCGTTTCCATGCCGCCGGTTTCAGTCCCCGGATTCATGGTGACATGTTCACGAATTGTGTTGTTTTTGCCGATGCTCAGGCGCGATGGCTCGCCATGAAACTTGAGATCCTGCGGCGCATGCCCTATCGAGGCGAAGGGAAAGATACGGGTGTTTTCGCCCACCGTCGTATGCCCGTCCACCACGACATGGGAATGCAGCGTGACGTTATCGCCAAGCGTGACATGTTCGCCCACCACGGAATACGGTCCGATCCGGACGTTTTTCCCGAGAACGGCCTTGGGGTGGATGATGGCGGTAGGATGGATAAGATCTGTCATAAAAAGATTATAGGGTCCGCCGAAAACGAAGGAAAATCACGGTTTATTGCCTATTGTTACAGCATATGGGCTGCGGAAGAAGGCGCTATTTATCCAGAATCATCGCGCTGTACGTTGCCTCGGCGCAAAGCACATCCCCGACGCGAGCCTCGCCGCGGAACTTCCACACGCCGCCGCGGCTGCGTTCCTTGGTGACATGGATCATCAGCGTATCGCCGGGGGTCACGGGTTTGCGGAATTTGGCTTCATCGATGGTCATGAAATAGACGAGCTTTCCCTCGGCCGCCTTGCCAAGGGTCTGCACCACCAAAATAGCCGAAGTCTGGGCCATGGCCTCGACAATCAAGACGCCCGGCATCACCGGCATGCGCGGAAAATGCCCCTGAAAATGCGGCTCGTTAAACGTCACGTTTTTCAGGCCGACGGCATATTGATCCGGCTCGAACTCGACAATCCGGTCCACCAGCAAAATAGGGTATCGGTGCGGGATCATATCCATGATGCGCATGATATCGATGGTCTGCGATTCGCTCATGACGAGGCACTCCCCTTCTTGGTCAGGCGGCTCAAGGTAGCAATTTGCCGCATAAACTGCCTGAGTGGCAAGGCCGGATAACCCATCATTTCTTCCCCGGCGGGAATATCGCGCATAACCCCCGACTGGGCGGCTACCCTCGCCCCCATGCCGATGCGCAAATGGCCTGCAATTCCAACCTGCCCGGCCAGAACGACATAATCCTCCAGCACAGTGCTGCCCGAAACGCCGGCCTGCGCAACGATGACGCAGCGCTTGCCGATTTTTACATTATGTCCAATCTGGACCAGATTATCGATCCACGTCCCGTCGCCGATCACCGTATCCGGTCCAGCACCCCGATCGATACAGGTATTGGCACCGATCTCGACATTGTCGCCAATAATGACACGCCCGAGCTGCGGCACCTTGACGTAGCCCGCCGGATCAATGGCAAAACCAAAGCCGTCCTGTCCCACGCGCACGCCGGGATAAAGCCGGGAACCATGGCCAATATGCGCATGGAAAACTGAGGCATTCGCGCCGATGCGGCAGCGCGTGCCGATAATGACTTTAGGACCAATGACGGCATTGGCCTCGATCCAGCATCCATCGCCGATCTCCGCGCCTTCGCCGATGACAACGCCGTCTTCAATCACGCAGCCCTGACCAAGCCGCGCGCCGGGGGGCACCATGGCGGTATTCGCAATGCGCGTTTCCGGCCATGGCTCGGGGTAGAAAGCCTGCGCGATCAAGGCATAGGATTTGTAGGGAGATTTTGAAGCCAGAAGCGCCATGCCTTCCGGCGCAAGCTCGACCATCTCCGGCGCGACGATACAGGCGGCAGCTTTGCTGACCTTGAAGGCATCTCGATATTTGACGTTATCAAGGAAACTGATCTGCCGTGCCCCGGCGCGGTCCAGAGCCTCGACATCCTCAAGAACGAGATCGGCCGACCCGCGCACAATCTCCGCCCCGGCCAGACCGGCCAGATGGCCCAGCGTATGCGGACCTGTGCGGTGAAAGAAACGTGGATCGGCCATTATCGTACGATTTTACTTTTTCTTTTCCGGCGCGGCGCTGTCAACTTTCAGCTTCAGATCCGGCATATCCTTGTCCATCGCCTTCAGGACCGCGGCGGTGATGTCCATTTCATCCTGGCTGACAATCACGTTCTGGCTGGTCAGGACGACATCATAGCCTTCCTTGCTGGCAATTTCGGCAACGACCTTGACGACCCCTTTGCGCAGATCCATCGTCGCTTCCGCAGCCGCTTTTTCAAGCGCCTGACGGCGCTGCTGGACCAGACGGTTGGCCTCCATAAGCTTTGCTTCAAAATCCTTCTTCTTCGCCGCAGCCTCCTCCGGGCTCAGGTCTTTTTGTTCGGCGAGCTTCTTTTGCGTTTCCGTCAGGTCTTTTTCCATTTTCGTGAATTCTTCCTTGAAGGAATCACGCTGCCGGGCGATCTGGTCCTGAATGCTTTTCCCCGCCTTGGAGTCGCTCATCAGCCCCTGAACATCGACAATCGCAATTTTGGTCACGCCATCCGTCGCCGCCTTGGAAGCCTCGGCATGGGCGGAGCGAATGCCCCCGACCGCAAACGCTGCGGAAAGGCAAAGGGCAAAAAGGACATTACGCATGGATTTCTATCTCCTGTCATAGGGTAAAAAACGGCGGCGGCACTGCGCCGCCGCCGGAAAATTCTGTCTTAGAAACGCGTTCCGAAGCTGAAGCGGAAATTCTCTTCCTTGTCGAAATCCTCGCTCAAATAAGGCGTCGCCAGATCGACCCGCACGGGGCCCATGGGCGAACGCCACGAAACGCCAACCCCGCCCGCCGCACGCAAGGAGTTGTTATCGACAATATCAGTCCCGGTTTCATCCAGATCCCAGAGCGAACCGAAATCGGTGAACGCATGGCCCTGAATGCCCATCTCCTCCGGCAGACCGATGGGGAAAGCCATCTCGACAGAGCCGCGATAGAACAGGTTTCCGCCCAAAGCGTCATCTGTCAGGGTATCGCGCGGTCCGATACCGGAGGTTTCAAAGCCGCGCAGCGATGTTCCGCCAAGGAAGTAGCGCTCGTTAATTTTCACATCCTTGCCGGACAGGCCGCCGATAGCCCCGGTTTCCCCAAGAACGCTCAGAATGACCTGATCCTCATAGACGGGGTAGAAGTAACTTGCGCCAAGCTTGCCGGACAGATATTCCGCATCGCCGCCAAGTCCTGCGAATTCGGTATTCAGCCACGCATAGGTTCCCTTGGTCGTGATCAGCTTGCTGTCGCGCGTATCGTAAGCCAGCGTTTGCGAAATCGCAGACGTCACGCGCTTGCCTTCCTGATCGAGGATGAAGCGGGACGCATCGGGATCGACATCCTCGATATCGTTCCGCTCCAGACGGTAATTCAGGGTCTGGCGCAGGTTTTCAGACAGGGGGTATCCCATCTGCAGCGATCCGCCCGTACGGCGCTGGGCATAGGAGCTTTCGTCGTGCAGGTCGCGAGTCATATGGAACAGGCTGAAACCCGCCATCAGGTCGCGATCAAGAAAATACGGTTCGGTGAAAGAGAGGTCAAATTCCGTGCGCTCGCCTGCGATTGTCGTCGCGAACAGCAGGTCCTGCCCCTTGCCGAGGAGGTTACGCTCACGCACGCGGAAATCGGCCAAGGGGCCGTCCGCCGTCGAAAACCCGGCGCCGATGGAAAGTTCCCCGGTCGATTTCTCTTCAACGCCGATATCAATAACTTTCTTGTCCGGCGCGCTGCCCTGCTGACTGCTGACACGGACGTTTTCGAAGAAGCCCAGATCCTTGATGTTCTGCTCCGACTTGGCCAGCTTCTCCTTGTTGAAGGCATCGCCCTCGACAAGCTGCATCTCACGGCGGATCACCTTGTCCATGGTCCTGACATTGCCTTGAATATCGATGCGCTCGACAAACTGCTTTTGCGTTTCAACGACGCTGAAGGACAGTTCGACGGTCTTTTTCTCGCGGTTACGCTCGATATCGGGGCGCACTGACACGAAGTTCTGGTTCATGTCGGCCAGAGCCTCGGTGAAAGCATCGACGGTTTCCTGCACCTTGTCGGCGTTATACCATTCACCCGGCTGGATTTTGAGGAAAGGAACCAGCGCATTCTCATCGAAGTCGCGAAGATCGGCAGCGACGCGGACATTGCCCACGCGGTAGCGATCGCCCTCTTCAACCGTGAAGGTAACGTAGAAGTAATCCTTGTCCTTGGACAGTTCCGCGGTGGCGGAAATCACCCGGAAATCAGCATAGCCCTCGGACATATAGAACCGGCGCAACAATTCCTGATCGTAGGCAAGGCGATCCGGGTCATAGCGATCATCGGTCGAAAGGAATTTGTACCAGCGCGTTTCCGCAGTGCTGATTTCAGAAAGCAGCTTGTTGTCGCTGAAATGCGTGTTGCCGACGAATTTCACGCTTTTCACGTAAGTGACCGGGCCTTCATCGACCTCGAACACAAGGTTGACGCGGTTCTGGTCCAGCTTGATGACTTTAGGCTCGATATTGACGGCAAAGCGGCCATTGCGGCGATAAACCTGATACAGGCGGGTGGTGTCGGTCTGCACCTTGGTCCGGGTGAACACCTGACGCGGGCGCAGCTGAATCTCCGCCAGCAACTCGTCGTCCTTGATCTTGTCGTTGCCTTCAAAGGCGATTTCATTGATGACTGGGTTTTCAACGACCGTCACCTCCAGCGTGCTGCCTTTCTGACGCAGGGACACATCGGCGAAAAGACCCGTGCCAAACAGGCTCTTGAGCGCGCTATCCAGTGTTTCCTGCGTCATGGGGTCGCCGACCTTGATGTCCAGATATGTGAGGACCGTCGCGGGCTCGATCCGCTCCGTGCCGACGACCTGAATGTCGCGGATCATCGTGCCGGACGGCTCGACATACGAACTGCCTTGAACTTGAGCCAACGCATTATTCGGGGGGAAAGTTCCCGCAGCCAGCGGAACAAAGAGAAGCGCAGCAAGGCAAAGCCTTTTGAACGTGATCATTTTTTGCCAATCTTTACGGAGTCGCGTCGATCCGGATTACAGGATCAACTGCATGATGTCGTTAAGATTAGCAAATACCATGATTCCGACAAGTATGGCTAGCCCCAATCTGAAGGCATACTCCTGAATCTGTTCAGATAATGGCTTCCGGCGGATCGCTTCGATGACATAGAACAAAAGGTGTCCGCCATCCAGCATCGGGACCGGGAACAGGTTAATAAGGCCAAGATTTATGGAAAGCAGCGCCGTGAAGGTAATCAGGGCGATAACCCCGGCCTGCGCCATATCCCCGGCGATCGCACCGATCCGGATAATCCCGCCCAGTTCCTGCGCGCTGCGCGTCCCGTTGAACATCTGGCCGATGGCTTCAAGGGTGCTGACGGTGATATTCCACGTTTCCCGGATGGCCTGCCCCAGACCGTCAATCGGGCCATGCTTGATCACAGCCTCTTCCTGGCTTTCGGAGATGACGAGCGCATTGAAATTCGGCGCGACCGAATCCTTCATATCGGCATTATTCGCCGCGAGGGGATGGATCAGTATCCTGTTCTGGGCTTCGGCTTCCGCCCCTTCGCCGCGATCAAGCTCGACAACGAAAGTCTGGTCCATACGGGAAAGAAGCAACTCCCGCGCCTGATCGGCGTCCTTCACCGCAACCCCGTCGATCACCTTGATATGCTTGATATCAATAGCGTTTCCCGGGCTGACGATACCAAGAAAACCGCGAGATTGCTTGAAACCGTGTTCGTCCTCGGACTCAAGGCGCAGCGGCTCCGCAGTCAGGGTCACGGCCTGATCGCCGCGCTTAATCTGGAATACCGTCGGCGTATCCAGCTTGACGGCGACCTCGCGCCGGACGTCCTCAAACCGGGCGATGCTCCGCCCTTCAATCTCGGTGATGACATCATGCGGCTGGAATCCGGCTTTTTCGGCGGCGGACCCGGCGACAATCGCCGAAGCCTGCGGCGGGGTGACCGGCTGGCCATAGAAAACGTAAAGACCGGTCAGGATAAGGATAGCGAAAAGATAGTTGATCCCCGGTCCGGCAAAAACGATGGCCATGCGCTGCCAGACGTTCTTGGCGAAAAAGGCGCCCTTGCGCTCCTCCGCCGTCATCGGGCGGGCGGCGTCCCCGGCGCCGACGGTCTCGGATTGCTTGGCGCTGGCTGGATCGACATCGCCGAACATTTTGACATAACCGCCAAGCGGTATCAGCGAGAATTTCCACCGCGTCCCGTGCCTGTCGGTAAAACCCCAGATTTCCCGGCCAAAGCCGATGGAAAAACTGTCGATTCGTACGCCGCACCAGCGCGCGACAAGGTAATGCCCCATCTCATGAACGAACACCAGAATGCTCAAAACAAGCAGGAAAGACCCGCCGTAAACCCACATATTGGTGGTGACAAGATGAAGGAGATCCTGGAATCCGGGCATTATCGGTTAACCTTTTCTGACGCTGCTTCTGAAAGTATATAGGATTTCGCCGCCTGACGCACAGCCTGATCGAAAGAAATTATCCCCGGCAAATCCGCCAGTTGCTCGAATTTCGTGAAATCAAGAACGGCCCTGACTGTATCAACAATCTGCAAAAATCCGATCTTCCGGTCAAGAAAAGCCTGAACCGCGACTTCGTTGGCGGCATTGAGGGCCAGGCACGCCCCCGGTCCTGCCCGCAGGCAGTCATACGCCAGCCCTACCGCCGGAAATCGCGCGGAATCGAGCGTCTCGAAATCCAGCCGCTTCAGCGCAGCTAAATCCAGCCGTAGGCCCGATGTGGCGATCCGCCCCGGCCAGCCCAGCGCATTGGCGATCGGCGTGCGCATGTCCGGCGCTCCAAGTTGTGCCAGAAACGACCCGTCAGCATATTCCACCATCGAATGGATGATGGATTGCGGATGGACCAGAACATCGATTTTCTCGGGCGGCATGTCGAAAAGATAAGAAGCCTCGATCACCTCCAGCGCCTTGTTCATCATGCTTGCGCTATCGACTGAAATCTTGGCTCCCATGGACCAGTTCGGGTGCGCGACGGCTTGCTCCGGCGTCGCCTGTGTCATCTGCGCGAGAGTCCATGTCCGGAACGGGCCACCCGAAGCGGTCAGGACGATGCGCTCGATCCCGCCGCGGTTTTCGGGCTCGAAGACCTGAAATACTGCGTTATGCTCGCTGTCCACAGGAAGGAGGGTCGTGCCGCGCTTCCGCGCCTCCGCGATAACCAGCTTCCCCGCCGCGACCAGCGGCTCCTTGTTGGCGATAGCAACACAGCCCCCCTGCCCGATGGCCGCCAAAATCGGCTCCAGCCCCGCCATGCCGACAATCGCCGCCATCGTCCAGTCGGCAGGATCGGCGGCAGCCTCTATAATCGCCTTGCGCCCTGCGGCACATGCAATTCCTGTCCCCGCCAGCCTGTCTTTCAGAACCGCGAAAAGCGCTTCATCCCCGATGACCGCTTTTCTCGCGCGCAATTCCCGCGCCTGCTCCGCCAGCAACTCGACGTTGCCTTGCGCCGTCAGGACATTGACGGCGTAACGTTCACGGTGCGCTTTGAGGAGGTCTACCGTGCTGCGGCCAATCGATCCGGTCGCGCCGAGGATGGAAACGATTTTCAGATCAGCCATAATTGACACGCCATCAAAAAGACCGGCGTCACCAGCAGCAGGGAATCAATCCGGTCCAAAAGGCCGCCATGCCCGGGCATCAGATGCCCGGTATCCTTGACCCCGACACGCCGTTTCAGGCTTGAAACCATGAGATCACCTGCCTGCCCGACCGCACCGAAGGCAAAACCCGTCAAAAAGACAACCGGCGCAGGAACGTCGAAAATATCCTTCGCCAGATCAAACCCCATAAGAGTGAGGCCGCTGCAAACCATGCCCCCGATCAATCCGGCATAGGTTTTGTTCGGGCTGATCGTCGGTGCCATTTTCGCCCCGCCAATGGTTTTCCCCGCGATATACGCCCCGATATCGCAGGCCCATACGGTCAGCATCAGCGCCAGAACAAGAAGCAGCCCTTCATCGGGAACGGCGCGCAACTGGATGAACGCATAAGCGCACAAGAAAATATAAAGGCTCCAGAGCGCCATGTTGCGCGCGAAATGCGCCCCGGCTTTTTCCATCTGGAAGAATTCATAAAAGCAGATCGCAGCCCCTGCGCCGATGAAAATCAGAAACGGCCCGTTACCAAGCACAATCACGGCAAGCGTAGCAGGGCCCGCTATCAAAGCCGACAGAACCCGCTTCTGAAGGCTTGAAAGGGCCATCTATCCCCTGCCCGCGCCAAGTCCGCCAAAGCGGCGGTCGCGCCCCTTGAACTCGGCCACTGCCGCTTCAAGATCCGTTTTTGAGAAGTCTGGCCACAGAGTCTGCGCGTAAACCATCTCCGCATAGGCGCATTGCCAGAGCAGGAAATTACTGATGCGCTGCTCGCCGCTGGTGCGGATCAGGATATCGGGATCGGGAATGCCGGCAGTCGAAAGAAATTGCGGGAAAAATTCTTCAGCGGATTCATAGCTCGGCACGACGCCTTTTTCCTGCATGGCCGCCGCCATCCGCGCCGCTGCGTTCAAAATGTCATGCCGTCCGCCGTAATTCAGCGCGATCACCACCGTAATGGCGGTATTGTCCTTGGTCAGGTCTTCGGCCTGTTCGATCAGGGCAACAATATCGGATTCCAGTTCCGCGCGGTTGCCGATGATTTTGAGGCGAATGTTGCTGGCGTGGAGCTCCGCCGTTTCCGCCCGCAGATACATGCGCAAAAGGCGCATCAATTCCTTCACTTCATCCACCGGGCGCGACCAGTTTTCGGTCGAGAAGCCGAACAGGGTCAGGTATTTGACTCCCATTTCCGCAGCGTCTTTCACAACGCGCTTGACGGCCTCGACCCCGCGCTGGTGCCCCGCCGTGCGCGGCAATCCGCGAGCCTGCGCCCAGCGGCCATTGCCATCCATGATGATGGCGATATGGTTTGGAAAGCGATGATCGGACATACTGTTACGCACCCTCATGCATGACTGCATCACAACCGTCAAACGGTCATGATGTCTTTTTCTTTTTCTTCCAGCATCTTGTCGATCTTGCCGATATAATCGTCGGTGATCTTCTGGATTTCATCATTCAGGCGCTTCTGGTCGTCTTCGGACACTTCGCCCTTCATTGCCTTGACGACATCCATGCCGTCGCGGCGGATATTGCGAACGGCAACGCGTGCAGATTCAGCGTATTTCCCTGCGACCTTCTGCAATTCCCTGCGGCGCTCCTCGTTCAGTTGCGGGATTGGCACGCGGATGACAGTCCCTTCCGCCTGCGGGTTCAGACCAAGGCCGGATTCACGGATCGCCTTTTCAACCGATTTGGTAATCGACGCGTCCCAGACCGTAACGGTCAGCAAACGCGGCTCCGGCACGCTGACCGAACCGCACTGGTTGAGCGGCATACGCGAACCATAAGCCTCGACGGTCACCGTTTCCAGCATATTGGTGGACGCCCGCCCGGTCCGCAAACCTACGAATTCCGTCCGCAACTGTTCCACCGAACCGTCCATACGACGCTTGAGGTCGTTTTTATCGAGAACCATCTCTTTTTCTCCAGCCTTTAATTCTACTTGTCCGTCACAATTGTGAAGCGGCCCTTGCCGCGCACGACATCGGCGAAGCTCCCGGCATCCTTGACCGAGAAAACGACGATGGGAATCTTGTTTTCTCGCGCCATGGCGATTGCCGTCGCGTCCATAACCTTCAGATCCTTGGTCAGGACATCCATATAGGTCAACGTGTCATAATGCTTCGCACTCGGGTCCTTCACCGGGTCGGCGGAATAAACGCCATCCACCTTCGTTCCCTTGAACAGGGCATCGCAATCCATCTCCGTCGCGCGCAGGGCTGCGGGCGTATCGGTCGTAAAGAACGGGCTGCCCGTCCCGGCGGCAAAGATCACCACGCGGCCTTTTTCCATGTGGCGCAAAGCACGGCGGCGAATAAAGGGTTCGCAAACGGCCTGCATCGGAATGGCGGACTGTACGCGGGTCTGCACGCCGATTTTCTCAAATGCGGATTGCAGGGCCAGCGCATTCATCACCGTGCCGAGCATGCCGATATAATCGGCAGTCGCGCGTTCCATGCCGTTTTCAGCCCCGGAAGCGCCGCGAAAAATGTTCCCGGCACCGACAACGACGCAGACCTGCACGCCCATATCGACGACCTGCTTGACGTCCGCGGCGACCCGGTCGATCGTTTTCGGGTCGATGCCATATTCCCGGTCGCCCTGAAGGATCTCACCGGACATTTTCAGCAAAACCCGCTTGAACTTCACGGCAGGATCGACGGAACGCGCAGTGGCAGATTCAGGCAATGTCATCGCGGCAGCTTTCATTCAGATCTCGTTCAGGGCTTCGGGACGGGTGGAAACCGGCCCAATCTACAGAAAGAGGCATTTAAAAACAAGGTGTTAAACATATTTCTCCACACGTTCTAAGCCGTTGTTTTTAAAGTTTGACGACTGATAATAAAACGCGCTATATTTGAATTATGAAAAATATATTGGATTTTAGACAAATTTCTGCAAAATTCTATCTCTGGCTCACCGATACCCGGGGCGTAACCGCCATTGAAACGGGAGTTGTCCTCAGCTTTGTAAGCGCCATGGTCGGCAGCGCCGGGGTTCTCTTCGGCGATGATCTGAGCGGAATGTTTGAAAATCTTAATTCCGCACTGCAACCCCCTGTCCATCTGAACGCCGATAGCGGTTTCTCGATGGCAGCTGCCGGAAACCCGGATAAAATCATTCATTAATTTCAGACTTTGCCCCGGCGGCATGATCGCTGCTATGCTCGAAAACAGGGCAGATAGCCTTGTTTTATTTTCCTACACGCGGCAACCATGGCTTTCTCCCCTCCCGAAACGAGACTGCACAGCCTTGACACCCTGCGCATCCTTGCGATCATTCTTGTCTTCTTTTCGCATTATACAGCGATCACACTCCATAGCCCCGTCGGATTCCTGAACCGCTTCGCCCCCATGGGGGTGGACCTCTCTTTCGTCCTCAGCGGCTACCTGATCGCCGATCATATTTTCAGGTCCGTTGCCGCGCAGACATTTGACCTGAAGCAATTTTACCTGCGCAGGTCGCTGCGTATTCTTCCTGCGTATTTTGCAGTTTTATTCCTCTATTTCTGTTTTCCCTTTTTACAGGAAAAACCCGTGACAGCCCCGCTGTGGAAATTCCTGACGCTTACGATGAATTACGGGCTGGAGAATGGCGGGTTCTCCCATATCTGGTCCCTTTGCCTTGAGGAGCATTTTTATCTGCTCTTTCCCCTGATTGCCCTTTTCCTCCTGCGCAAGGCCACGCCCCAATTCCTGATGAACACCCTGATTTTTCTTGTACTCGGGGCGATCAGCCTGCGCTTCTTTCTGTTTATCAATTTTGTGGAACCGCAGCAGGAGATATTCAGCAGATTTAAAACTTACAACAAGTATATCTACTACCCCAGCATTACGCGGCTGGATGGTGTCGTTTTCGGAGCATTGATCGCCCTTGCCAAAAACCATCATACAGCCTTCTGGGGCAAGCTGACCGGCATCAGGCACAGCGATGTTACGCTGCTTTCCGGTATCGCCGTTCTTGTCCTGTGCAGCATATTAGAGCGAAATCAAAATCTTGACATGCTGGAGGCCGGTTTTAGCTACACACTGCACTCGCTTGGCTGTGCCCTGCTTTTGCTCTCGGCACTCAGCCCGAATTGCCTTCTTTATAAAATCCGCATTCCGGGAGCGCAGACGCTGGCTATCCTGTCATTCTCCATTTATCTCGTCCATAAAATGACGATTTATGGCAGCATGCGGCTTCTCTCGGGCATTCCGCTGTTTGATGAATCCGGCGCTCCGTTCCTGCTGGCCGCTATCGCCATGACGCTTCTGGCTTCATGGCTTTTGTACAGAAGCATCGAGCGGCCCTTCCTGACACTGCGCGACAGGCTGACGCAATCCCGGCCCCTGACACCTCCGGCATCGGGCGAGATTACTCCGAGTAGTAAACCCGCAGCATCGCCATAGCATCCGGAATGGTTTTCCCGGTCGTGTTGTTATAAACGCCCACCAGCTCATAATCATGAGCCGGGTCGATCGCGATGCCTTCCGCGCTGGCATACCAGCCATCGGGCGCGGGAGTCGCATTCGCCGTCCGGCGCTGATTGACCTGCCCGGCCCAAAGAGTCCTGTTTTCCGTTTTGTCAAAAAGCGCCATGGACTCGCCGAAAGCATGCATATGCGTTCCCATGTAATGAATGGTGCCGCCCTTTTCAAAAATCCCTGTTTTTTCAAGAACAGTCCGGAATTCATGCCGCCCCGGCGGGACCGGGAACACAGCCGTATTGGCGATCCGCCCCGTCATGGCCGAATGCGCATCCGAAAAGCAAATCGAGTCTCCCGGCAGAACGGCAAGCTCCGGCGCAACGTCGATGGTCGGGATAAAGGTGCTGAGGATTTTCAGCGGCTTGATACCGTATTGCCGGGCTGCTGCGTCATCCATGTACTGAACCGTCATGGTGTAATACAGGTCCTTTTCCATCGCACCATCTTCATTGTTCAGCGCCATGGCGATTACCGTGGCATTGAGATCGCGGCGCTCGACCGGGATCGCATAACCGGGCGGCAGACGGATTTCCCGATGCGACCCGGACAAGGTAAAGTTCATCGAGTCTTCAAGATAATAATTCCTGCCGCGTGTCGTGACCGTACCTTTGGTTTTCTCCGGTACGCTCTGGTCACCAGGCCTGTCCATCGCCAGCCATGCATGACAAAGATAATCAACAGGCTCCGACCCGCCCTGTGCGTTGCGGATATCGAGCCGCATGGCCTTGACCCAGATTTTTGATCCCGTTTCTCCAGCGCCCAGAGTCACTTTTTCACGCTTGTCCGGACCGGTCATCGACGGATACTGGCGGTCAAGATGAAAGGGCCCGAGCGTAAAACTGGCCTCTTTCATGGCGGAATCTTCCGGCTGCTGTACGGCGAAGGAAGATGCGGTCTGGGCGCCGCCGATGAGAAGGAAAAGCGCAAAACTGCTTGCCAGAATAAAGAGGGGATGTCGCGCCATAATCCTGAAAACCTGTTTTTCCAATCGTAGCACGAAACGATGCTGGGTATAAAAAACGCGGAGGAATTCCTCCCCCGCGTTTTTCAGATTTCAGACTTCGACGGAATCTTAACCGTTCGCGACCTTCGCCACTTCCGAGGCAAAGTCGGCTTCTTCTTTCTCGATCCCTTCGCCAAGCTGGAAACGGACGAAACCGGTCAGCTTGACAGGTGCGCCGATATCCTTGGCGGCATTTTCCACAACTTTTGAGATTTTGGTTTCGCCATCCATGATAAAGGTCTGTTCCAGAAGACAAACCTCCTCATAGTACTTGCGAACGCGGCCTTCGAGCATCTTTTCGATGATCTCCGGGGCTTTGCCTTGCTCTTTCGCGGTTTCGCGGATGACGTTCTTCTCACGCTCCAGCACTGCCGGATCGACCGAAGCACTGTCCAGATAGGCCGGGTTGGCCGCAGCGAC
>JACPDM010000061.1:15973-30675 GCA_016184045.1 Micavibrio aeruginosavorus
GAGCAACCAGAACCCCGATCTTGCCGAGGCCGTCGGAGATCGCGTTATGGACATAGCTGGCCACAACGCCGCTGCCGACGCTCAGCACCGCCGTACGGCGCAAGGACATATTCTCGCCGATGGTGGCGATCAACGCCGTCAGAGTATCCTGAACCGATTTGCCGTCGCCATAGGGCGCGGCAGCCAGTTTCTGAACATCGCCGCCAGCCGCCAGAGCGACTTGAGCCGTTTTCTTAACAAAACCCTGGAACTGCTCGTTCCGGGCGACAAAATCGGTTTCGGCGTTGACTTCAACCGCCGCCGCCGCGTTGCCCGAACGGGCCACGGCAACCAGACCTTCCGCAGCCGTGCGACCTGCTTTTTTCGCCGCCTTGGCCAGACCCTTGGTCCGCAGCCAGTCAACAGCCTTTTCCATGTCGCCGCCGTTTTCAACCAGTGCCGTTTTGGCATCCATCATGCCGGCACCGGTTTTTTCGCGCAGATCCTTGACCATCGAAGCTGTAATATCAGCCATCGTTTTCTTCCTTTATAACAGAATGTTGTCGCGTTTTCTTAAAGTTCCGGATTAAGCCGTGGCGGCCTTCTTTTCGGGCGCTGCCATTTCCTCGGCGGACGGCATAAGCTCGGTCGGGTTTTCCGACGCGCCCATATCTTTGTCCTTGCCGCTATGTTTCAGCTCCGCCTGCAGACCGTCCAGAACCGCACCGGCGACCAGATCGCAGTACAGCTCGATCGCGCGCAGGGCGTCATCATTGCCGGGGATCGGGAATTCCAGCCCGTCCGGGTCGGAGTTGGTGTCGATGATCGCGAAAACCGGGATGCCCAGGTTATGCGCTTCATCAATCGCCAGCTTTTCCTTGATCGTGTCGATGACGAAAATCGCGTCCGGCAGGCCGCCCATTTCCTTGATCCCGCCGATGGATTTCTCCAGGCGCTCAAGCTCGCGGGACAGAACCAGAAGCTCTTTCTTGGTCCGCTTGCCTTCGCCGCCGTTCAGGATTTTTTCCAGCTCACGCAGGCGGTTAATGGATTTGGACATGGTTTTCCAGTTGGTCAGCATACCGCCGAGCCAACGGTGATTAACATAGTATTGGCCGCATTTTTTCGCGGCTTCCGCGACCTTATCCTGCGCCTGACGCTTGGTGCCGACGAACAGCACGCGGCCGCCATTGGCTGCGATGTCGCGCAGGCCTTTCAGCGCACGGTCCATCATCGGGACGGTTTGTTGCAGGTCGAGGATGTGAACGCCGTTCCGCACACCGAAGATGTACGGCTTCATTTTCGGGTTCCAGCGGCGGGTGTGGTGACCAAAGTGAACGCCAGCTTCGAGGAGTTGGCGCATGGAGAATTCGGGCATAGCCATAGTATCGTTCCTTTTCCGGTTAGTGCCTCTGCGGATGATATCTCTCTGATTTCCTTAATGGATTTCAGAAGACACCGGAGGGACATACCAACCAAAGGCAGACCCGGTTCCGCATGTGAATTTAACAAGTTGTCGGGTTTATATAGGCGATTCCGCGGATTTTCAAGGGTTTTTTGCATATCCGCAGCGTTTTGGGCGCGCCCCGGGTCAGAATTCCTGAATATTCCTGATCCCTGCGGTTCTCATCAAATTCGACCGCGCCTGCGGGGAAAAACTGTAGGAACCGGGCAACGTCACCATAGCGGTTTCATTGTCGTTGAGGGCGATTTCCGCGATTACTTTCACCGGGCCCTGCCCCTCCGCCACAAGGAAATCCTTCAGCTTGCGCGCGGCATCCGGAGTGTCGAGGGCGACCCGCACCTCGCGGATCTTCCCGGTCAGGGATTTGTCCAGCGGCTGAACATCCTGAACCGTAAAGCGAATCTGATCTTCCTGCTTTTCGGCGATTGCCTTGAGGAGCAGGGTTTCCCCTTCCGTCAGCATATCCTTGGCCCGGGCCAGAACCTCGGAGAACAGGACGACCTCATAAACCCCCGACGCGTCCGAGATTTGCAGGAAGGCGAATTTGTTGCCCGATTTCTGCGACACCTTGACCTGCTTTTTCAGGAGCACGCCCGCCATATTAACGAAGGCGCTGGACTGTATGCCGGAAAGCATGTCCTCAACCTGCGCGATGCTGAGGATATTCAGGCGCTCAAGCTGCGCCGCCTTGGTATCAAGGGGGTGAGCCGACAAGTAGAATCCAACCGCATCGAATTCATGGTGCAATTTTTCAAGCTGGTCCCAGCCCTGCACGGCAGGAAGCTCCGGCATCGGCGCGCCCTGCCCTGCCGGACCGCCAAACAGGCTGGTCTGCCCGACGGCGCGCTCTTCGGCAAGGGATTGCGCGTGACGCAAAACCGTTTCCACCCCGGCATAAAGCCGGGCGCGGTCATTGACCATGGAATCAAAAACACCGGCACAGGCCATCTGCTCCATCTGGCGCTTATTCATGCTGCCGGGATCGAGGCGCGCCGCGAAATCCGACAGGTTTTTGAACGGGCCTTTTTCACGCCTGTCCTCAACAATCCTGTGCATCGCCTGCGCGCCAACGCCTTTCAGAGCCGCAAGGGCATAGCGGATGCCGTCGCCCTCCACGGCAAATTCGACGTCTGATTTATTGATATCCGGCGGCATCAGGGGAATCCCCAACTTGTCGAGATCCTGCTTGAAAATCGCCAGCTTGTCCGTGTTGCCCATATCAAGGGTCATCGACGCCGCCATAAACTCGCGCGGATAATTGGCCTTGAGCCAGCCCGTCCAGTAAGCGATCAGCGCATAAGCTGCCGCGTGCGACTTGTTGAATCCGTAACCCGCGAATTTGTCGATCTGGTCGAAGATTTCAGAGGCGCGCTGCGGCGTGATCTGCGAATGCTCCACGGCGCCATCGACGAAGCGCTGGCGCTGGGCGTCCATCTCGGCCTGAATTTTTTTCCCCATGGCGCGGCGGAGAAGATCCGCGCCGCCAAGCGTATAGCCTGCCAGAACCTGCGCCGCCTGCATCACCTGTTCCTGATAAACCATGATGCCGTAGGTTTCTTCCAGATACGGCTTCAATTTCGGATGCATATAATCGGCTTCAATGCGGCCTTCCTTCACATCGATATAGGTCTGAATATTGTCCATCGGGCCGGGGCGGTACAACGCGACAAGGGCGATGATGTCCCCGAAGCGGTCGGGCTTCATCTTCCGCAGCGTATCGCGCATCCCCGCGCTTTCAAGCTGGAACACGCCGACGGTCTTGCCCTCCGTCAAAAGATGGTAGGTTTTTGCGTCGTCCAGCGGGACTTTGAGGATATCGAGTTTCTCGCCTTCCCGCGTGCTGTTGACCAGTTCGACGGTTTTCTGGATCACCGTCATGGTTTTGAGGCCAAGGAAGTCGAATTTCACCAGACCCGCAGGCTCTACCCTTCAAGCTGCAAGGCGATATCGATCAGCTTGGCCGTCGTTTCGTCGCGGTACAGCTCCGCCTTCATCTCCGGGTCCTGCGCCAGAACTTCTTCCAGCGTCAGGGGGTTGGCCGGGTTGTTCGGGATCATCTTGGAAATGCGGTCCACCTGCCCGTACGGCATTTGCAGGACGCGCCCGACGTCGCGCACGACCGCGCGGGCCTTCAACTGCCCGAAGGTGATGATCTGCGCCACGCGGTCATGGCCGTAGCGCTGCTGCACATAGCGGATGACTTCATCGCGCCGGTCCTGACAGAAATCGACGTCGAAATCCGGCATCGACACGCGCTCGGGGTTAAGGAAGCGCTCGAACAGCAGATTGAATTGCAGCGGATCGAGGTCCGTGATCTTGAGCGCCCAGGCAACGACCGACCCCGCGCCCGATCCCCGCCCCGGTCCGACCGGGATATTATGGTCCTTGGCCCAGGTGATGAAGTCGGACACGATCAGGAAGTAACCGGGGAAACCCATCTTGATGATCGTTTCAAGCTCGAACTCAAGGCGGTCGCGGTAAGGCTTGGCGATAACCTCCCTGTCGCACCCTTCCGTGAACACGAAATTTTCAAGCCGCCACTGGAGGCCGTCCCGCGCCTGCTTCTTTAGCTCATCGACTTCGGACAGCCCGTCCGCCGAGTCAAAACGCGGCAGCAGCGGATCGATGGATTTCAGCAAATAACTGCACCGCCGCGCGATATTGACGGTATTTTCAATCGCTTCCGGCAGGTCGGAAAACAGCTCCGCCATTTCCTCCTGCGACTTGAAATAATGCTCCGGCGTGACGCGGCGGCGGTCGGATTCGGTGATATAGCGGCCTTCGGCGATACAAAGCAGCGCATCATGCGCCTCATACATGTCGCGCTCGCTGAAATAGCAGTCATTGGTCGCGACCAGCGGAATATTGTGTTTATAGGCAAGATCGATCAGCGATTCCTCGACCGCGTCTTCTTCCGGCCAGCCATGGCGCTGCAATTCGATATAAAGTCTGTCGCCGAACAGTTTTTTAAGACGCTTGAGCGCCTCTTCCGCCGGTTTGGCCTGATTGTGCAGCAGGTATTGCGCCGCCGGACCCTTGACCCCGCCAGTCAGGCAGATCAGCCCCGTGGCGTGGCCGCCAAGATCATCCCATTCGATATGCGGCTCTTCCTGCGGATCGACGGCAAGGAAAGATTTACTGACGAGGGCGCAGAGATTTCTGTATCCCGCCTCCGACTGGACCAGCAGGACAAGCTGATGCCCCTCGACCCCGAGCTGAATCTGGCAGCCGATAATCGGCTGGACCCCGGCCTTGGCGGCGGCAGAGGCGAATTCCAGCGCGCCAAAAAGGTTGCGCGTATCCGTCACCGCCACGGCAGGCATGCGCAGCCCCTGACAAAGGCGCAGAAGGTCCTTTATCTTGATCGCCCCTTCCGCCAGCGAATAGGCGGAATGGGTATGGAGATGGATAAAACCGGCGGTCATGGCCCGATTAAACGCGAAAGACGCGGTTCTGTCACCCGAAAAACACTGGAAAATGGCCATTCCGGGCGCTATCGTACCGGCCAGACAGGAGCGCGCAGCCATGCCACCCAAAGACGAAAGCCAAAAGGTTTACACTTTCTACCGCTACGCCAGCCGCGGCGCTGCGGCACTTGCCGCGATCTGCCTTTCAGCCGCCTACATGACCGCCCCGGACGAAGGATTTGAGCAGACGCCGGAATTTACCGATAAAAAGCACGAACTGCGCGCACAATTTCAAGCCGCCTGCGAACAGGAATCTCCGGCGCTCAATCAATCCGTACGGGAATGCATTGAAGAGCGCAGCCACAACGCCGCCGTCAACAGCCAGATCGGACTCGCGCCCCGCGTCCTTTTCATGCTCTCCGTCACTTTCGGCTTTCAGGCTGTAGGCCTTCGCATCGGCCAATCGATGTCCGGACGGAGGCTCAAGGAAACGGGCAGCAAGGATTCCCCTTCGCCTTAACGCTCAGTACAGCGTCAACCGCCCGCCGCGCAGTTCCAGCACACGGTCCATGCGGTCGGCAAGATCCATGTTGTGCGTGGCAATCAGCGCGCCGATCCCGGCGCTGCGGCTCAGCTCCAGCAGCATCTGAAACACCTCGTCCGAGGTTTTTTCATCGAGATTCCCGGTCGGCTCATCCGCCAGCAGCAATTTCGGGCGGTTGGCGATGGCGCGGGCGATGGCAACGCGCTGTTGCTCGCCGCCGGAGAGCCGCGCCGGGCGATGGTCGAGGCGATGACCAAGGCCAAGAGCAGAAAGAATTTTATCCGCCCGCGCTTTTGCTTCCTTGCGCGGAACCCCGGCAATCATCTGCGGCAGGACGACGTTTTCCTGCGCCGAAAATTCAGGTAGCAGGTAATGAAACTGATAAACGAAGCCGAGGAACTCCCGGCGCATCCGGGTCCTGGCATTGTCGTCCAGACCGACGGCGTTCTGCCCGTTGATCATGATCTGCCCCGTCGTCGGCGTGTCGAGAAGTCCGATCATTTGCAGCAAGGTGGATTTCCCCGAGCCGCTGGAGCCGACCAGAGCGACGATCTCCCCCGCATTGATATGCAAGGACAAATCTTTGAAAATCATCAGGGATTGCTCGCCCTGATGAAAGGTTTTGCTCAGGCCCGCAACCTCGAGAAGGCGCTCACTCATAACGCAGGGCCTCCACCGGGTCGAGGCGGGCGGCGCGCCATGCGGGATAAAGCGTCGCGGCGATCGACAGGGTAAAGGCAAGCCCGACCACGGCAATAACTTCGTTCCAGTCGATGACGGCGGGCAGTTTGGAGAGGAAATAAATTTCCTCGGCAAACAATTCCGTACCGATCAGGGTTTGCAGGAAATGGCGGATGGATTCGATGTTGAGAGCAAAAAGAATCCCCAGAACCGCGCCAACGAACGTCCCGGCAAGACCGATGGTCGCTCCGGTCAGGATGAAAATCTTCATCATACTGCCGCTGGTCGCGCCCATGGTCCGCATGATGGCGATATCCCGACCCTTGTCTTTCACCAGCATAATCATCGAGGAAATAATGTTGAACGCCGCCACAAGGATAATCAGCGTCAAAATCAGAAACATGACGTTGCGCTCCACCTGAAGCGCGTTAAAGAAGCTCTTGTTCGAATCCGTCCATAAATGCACCCCGGCATACCCCTTGACCACATTCTCAAGATCGTTGCGGATCTGCGTCAAGTGATCGGGGCTTTGCGTGATGACCTCAAGCGAGGTCACGGCCTTGTCGAGCTGGAAGAAGGTCTGCGCGGCCTCCAGCGGCACAAAGACGAAACTGCTGTCATATTCGTACATGCCGACATCAAAAATCACGCCGACGGTAAATTGCCGCGTGCGTGGGATGGTCCCGAACGGGCTGGCCTTGCCCTTGGGCGCCATCAGGGTCAGGGAATCGCCGATATTGAGGCGCAGTTTTTCCGCCATGATCCGGCCGATGGCGACATTCGTTCCTTCAAAATTATCGACGCTGCCTTGAATGATGGAGGTTGAAACGATCGGCTTCTTCGCGAAATCCTCCCTCGTCATGCCGCGCACCAGCGCGCCGTTGGCATAGCCGCCAAGGGTCAGGAGAACCTGCGATTCAATCACCGGGGCGGCAGAAACCACCCCCGGCACATCGGCAACGCGCAACTGCCACGCCGCATAATCGGTCAGCGGCCCGCTATCGGCATAGATATTGATATGACCGTTGAGGCCAAGGATACGGGTAATCAGCTCAGCCCGGAACCCGTTCATCACCGACATGACGATAATCAGCGTCGCCACGCCCAGCATGATGCCAAGGAACGAAAACGTCGCGATCACGGACACGAACCCCTCCGCCTTGCGCGCGCGCAGGTAACGTCCGGCCATCATGCGTTCAAACGGGGAGAACATCAGTATGACTTACCCAGCAGGACCTTGCGCCCCTCGTCCTCGAACGGCATGCAGCGGTGAGAGATCGCATGTTCGGATTTCAGCTTTTTAAACCCTTCCGGATCGTTCATGGTCAGGTTTGTATCGACCTTGCAGAACCCGACGCCATCGCCCTTGAAGAACGCATCGACATCGGCCAGCGTTTTCATCTCATGGATATTGCCGCGGGTGAAATCCCGGCTGCGTTTGAGCATGTCCGCCTGCATCGCGTCCAGGACAGCCTGCACCGTGCCGATAAATTCATTCTCGCCCACCGTTGTTTTGGAATCGCGGCCAAGGTCGCGGCGGATATGGGTAAGATTGCCTTCATCCATTTCCCGCTGACCGATCTCGACCCGCAGCGGCACGCCCTTCTTGATCGCCGACCACATCTTGTCGGACGACCGCGCATCGGAGGCGTCAAGATGGACGCGGATGCCCTTTTCCTTAAGGCGCGCCGCCAGTTTCTGGCAATGCGCGATCACGGCCGCACCGTCATCCTTGACGATGGGGATGATCGACACCTGATGCGGCGCGATTTTCGGCGGCATCACCATGCCGTCGTCATCCGCATGCGACATGATCAGGCCGCCGACCGAACGGGTCGAAAAACCCCATGACGTCGTATGGCAGGTATGCATCTGCCCGTCCGTGCCCTGATACTGGATATTGAAGGACTTGGCGAAATGCTGGCCGAGATTGTGGGACGTACAGGCTTGCAGCGCCTTGCCGTCCTGCATCATCGCTTCGATAGTGATGCTGTTATCCGCGCCGGGGAATCGCTCATCGGAAGTTTTCTCGCCCATGATACCGCCGATGGCGAGGTAATTCTCATACACGTCGTTATAGACGTGCAGCATTTTCATCATATCATCGATGGCTTCCTGCTTCGTGGCGAAGGCGTTATGTCCTTCCTGCCACAGGAATTCGGTCGTGCGCAGGAACATGCGCGGACGCATTTCCCAGCGCATCACGTTCGCCCACTGGTTCAGCAGCAAAGGCAGATCGCGGTAGGACTGAATCCATTTCGCCATGGAATCGCCGATGATCGTCTCCGACGTCGGGCGGATGATAAAAGGCTCCTCCAGTTCGGCGTCCGGCGACGGGATCAGGTTTCCTTTCGGGCCCTTTTCGAGGCGGTGGTGGGTGACGACGGCGCATTCCTTGGCAAAGCCGTCGATATGCTCGGCTTCCCTGCTGATAAAGGAAAGCGGGATCAGCAGCGGAAAATACGCATTCTGCACCCCGACGGCTTTAATCTTGTCATCGAGCGCACGCTGGATGTTTTCCCACAAGGCATAGCCATAAGGCTTGATGACCATGCATCCGCGCACCGGCGAATTTTCCGAGAGGTCAGCAGCCTTGATGACGCCCTGATACCATTCCGGGAAATTTTCAGCGCGCGTCGGCGTGATCGCCGTTTTCGCGGGGGCTTTATTAACCTTGGCTTGAGCCTGCGTCATGAGAGTATCCTCGTATAAATGTTGTCACCCCGAGTGCAGTAAAAGCCCCCGGGGTGACAGTGGAATACAAAGCGGAAATTCCTACTGTCCGCCGCCCGAGAGCGTTTCATCCGGGCTCGGTGCCGGCGCCGGGGTGCCGCCCAGAGCGTCTTCCGGCGGACGCGGCGCCAGGCCGCCTTCGGTCGGCGACAGGATTTCCGACTGGCCTGCCGGCGCTGGTGCCGGTGCCGGAGCCGGAGCCGGAGCAGGTTCCGCAGGCTGCAGGATTTGCGGCTCGGTCGGGACAGGCATCGGCGGCGTTGCAGCTTCAGGAGCCGGGGCAGCAGGTGCCGTTTCAGGAGCAGGCTGCGGCGCAGGAGCAGGAGCAGGCTCAGGAGCCAGAGCAGGTTGTTCAGGGGCAGGTGCAGGCGCCACATCAGGAGCCGGTGCCGGAGCGGGCTCGACCGGAGCCTGCGGCGTTTCAGCGACGGGCGCGACCGGCGGCACGGGTTCCGCGGCAACCGGCTCGACTGGCTGGGCCGCGACAGGGGCCGCGTTCACATCGGCGGGGACATCGGCGGCGCGTTTAACGTGGTGCTTCTTTTTCTTCGCGGCGTCTTTGGTCTTCATCGCCGCTTCTTTTTGCTTGCTGATATTGCTGCAAAGGACGTTGGCGGGGCCGGTCATGTCCTTGCCGTTGAAAAAGACGCGGCCGCCATTGTGGATTTCAACCATGCCGGTCTGCATTTCCAGCTTCATGCCCTCAGGCATGATTTCATTCATCCGCTGGGCCAGATCGACGGTCAGGGGAATGCGCACGGTCGGCATCGCCGGGGCGGGCACATCCGCAGGGGCGACGGCCTTGCCATCGACGCTGACGCCGCCCTGATAGCTGGACTTGATCGAGCACATGACATCCGGCTGCGCCATCGCGGGCGTGACCGTCAGCGCTACAGCCAGAACGGAAACCGTCATCAGGGCGGTCTTCATCATTTTTACTTTCGTATTCATCGTGCGTGATCCTCTTGCATCATCTGCATCGCTATGGCGCGATAATCTATGTAGCCTTTTTCAATCAGAATATAGACAACGACCCAGAGAAAGGCCGCAATCACAGTGGTAACGGCAAACTTAATCCCCAAATTTGGCGTTTTCGGGGCGCTGGCGGCATGGCCGCGACCGGGCCTTGCGGGCGGGCGGCTTTTCCAGGGCAACACTGTAAACAGGACCACCCACCAGATCAACAGATAGACGACAATTCCGGAGAACCAGCCCATAGGATCAAACCCTGACGATATGCACGGACGTTTTCGGCTTCAGCCCCAGGACCGAATTGACCAGCCGCCGGACGGCCACCCGGGCCTGCTCCGCAACGTCATCATCGCTGGAAAGCCGCCGGTCGTCCATATCCGCCAAGGCGTCCTCCACCTCTATGGCGATATCTTCCTCAAATCCCGCCTCTTCCTCGTCCGCGGGGTCGATCAGCCCCATGGAGCTGACTTTCGGGTCCGCGACCAGAGCGCCCCGGTCATCCAGAACTAATGTTATGTGAACTGTACCGGTATATTGCAGCTTGCGCCTTGCGCTGATGGCCTGATGCCCGGCGGGCAAAATCCGGTTGGGTTCGACCGCCAGAAGGCCGGTGGTGATATGGTCGATAATCTCCGCCCCCTTTTTGCCGATGCGGATGACCGAGCCGTTATTCGGCACGACCACCGATCCGATCTGCGCCGCGCGTGCCAGACGCGCCTGCGCCTCGAGCTGGCTGCGTTCCCCATGCACGGGGATGACGATCTTCGGGCGGGTCCAGTGATACATGTCGAGGATTTCATCCTGACACGGATGGCCGGACACGTGGATGATATGCTCGGTGTCGTAGGTTCCGATGACGCGGATATGCGAAGCCGCCAGATTGTTTTTGACGGCGTTGATGTCTTCCTCGTTCCCCGGAATGGCGCGGGCGGAGAATACCACCGTATCACCCCGGCGCAGCGTGACGCGCGGATGCTCGCCGCGCGCGATGCGCGATAACATGGCGTTCGGCTCGCCCTGCGATCCCGTCACCAGCATCACAAGCTGGCTATCGGGAATGTTTTCGATTTCGTCTTCCTCGATGAAATCCGGTATATCGTTCAGATACCCGCATTCCATCGCCGCCCCGACCATGCGGTGCAGGGAGCGGCCCATCAGGACGACCTTGCGCCCCGATGTTTTCGCCGCGCGGCAGATGCTGCGCACGCGCCCGATATTGGAGGCGAACAGGGTAATCGCAATCCGCCCCTTGATCTCCGGGAACAGGGCGGCAAGCCCCTTTTCAACATCGGTTTCCGAACCCGTGCGCCCGGCGACTTCGGCGTTCGTGGAATCGCCGATATAGGCCAGAACCCCCTTCTCGCCCCAGGCCTTCAACGTCGTTTCATCCGTCACCGGCCCCATCACCGGAACCGGATCGAGATTCCAGTCGCCGCTATGCAGGATGTTCCCGGCGGGCGTCTGGATAAACGTCGCCAACGCATCGGGGATAGAATGCGACACATGCGCGAAACTGATTTTAAACGGGCCAATGTCGATGGTATCGCCGGGCTTGACGACGATGATCTTCGCCCTCTCGTTCCCCGGCAGGTCATTCATTTTCTGCCGCATGATCTGCGCCGTGAAGGGGGAGCAGTAAATGGGGCAGTTCAGGCGCTTCCAAAGATACGGAACCGCGCCGATATGATCCTCATGCGCATGGGTGACGATCAGCCCGGCAAGATCCTTTTTACGGCTTTCAAGGAATTGCGGGTCGGGCAGGAGGATATCGATGCCCGGGTAGCGATGCCCGGCAAAGCCGATCCCGCAATCGATCGCCAGCCATTTGCCCTGATAGGCATAGGCATTGAGGTTGACGCCGAACTCCTCGCTCCCGCCCATCGGGATGAAATGCAATTCGGAAGGATCAAGGTCCAGTTTTTTGTCTTCGGTCATTTCTGTCATTTCCATTATCAGGCAGAGAAATAAACTTCTCCCGCCCTCACTGCAATTGATTTTCCGCCCGCCGTTTCCAGCATCAACGCGCCATCCGGGCCGATATCGCGGAAAATCCCCTTTTCCGTCCGGTCCGGAAGGCGGGCGGATATTTTATGGTTCAGCGCATGGGCCTGCTTCAGCCAGTCGCTGCGCACAGGGGCGAACCCCCTCACCTTCCAGCCTTCATAAAAATCCGAAACCTGCGCCAGCACCTCGTCGCGGAAGCGGTGCACGGCAAGGCGCTTTTCCCCTGCCACGTGCTGCAACCCGGCGCAATCCGGCGGCGCCGCGTGAATGTTGACGCCCATGCCGACGATCAGGTTTTCAACCAGCCCGTCGGGGGAAAGGCTGCTCTCAAGCAAAATCCCGGCGCATTTCCTGCCGTCGATCAAAACGTCGTTCGGCCATTTCAGGGTCTTTTTATGCGTTTCGGGAACGTAGGGGTCCATCGCCGCCGACAGGGCAAGGGCAATAACGAAGGAAATCTGCCCCGCCAGGTCGGGCCTGCACATCGGCTTCAGGATCAGCGACATATACAGGTTGCCGAGCGGCGAAATCCATGGGTTGCCGTGCCGCCCGCGCCCGCCCGACTGGCTCATGGCCTGAATGACGGTGCCTTCGGGTGCGCCGCCCTCCGCCCGCGCGATGGCAAGATCCTGCGTCGTCGGCAGGGTATCGAAGACCTCGATCTTCCAGGCGATCGTCATGAGCCGCCAGCGACCGCGAACAGGGCGGAGGCCGCCGCACGGCTGGTCTGGAGCAGCGTATCAGGGATGAAAACGAAAGCCAGGACAAAAACCGTGCAGAACGCCACGACGGCCTTTTTGACAAAGGTCGGCTGCTGGTCGAACGGATCGCCCGCCTCGTCGAAGAACATCACCTTGATGACGCGCAGGTAATAATACGCCGCCACGACCGAGGTCAGGACACCCAGCACCGCCAGGACGTAAAAACCCGATTCAATCGCAGCCTGAAAGATAATCAGCTTGCCGAAAAACCCGGCCAGAGGCGGAATGCCGCTCATGGAAAACATCATGATCGCCAGCGCATAGGCGAGAGCAGGATTGCTGCGGGACAAGCCGGCGAAATCGGCGATCCGCTCGACCGCCATATCGTTCCGGCGCAGCATCATGATGACGCCGAAAGCCGCCGCCGTCATAATCATGTAAATGGTCAGGTACAAAATAACCGCCCCGGCCCCGCTGGACGTTCCGGCGACGACGCCGATCAGGGCATAGCCGACATTGCCGATGGAGCTGTAAGCCAGAAGGCGCTTGATATTGCCTTGAGTCAGACCGGCAAAAGCGGCGAAGGTCATTGATGCCGCCGACAAGGCCCAGATAACCTGCTGCCAGTCCGGCATCAGCGCTTCGAACGGATCGAACAGAATACGCATCAGCAACCCGAGCGCGGCCACTTTCGGAACGATTGCAAAGAAAGCCGTCACCGGGATCGGCGCGCCTTCATAAACATCCGGAGTCCACATATGGAACGGAACGGCGGAAATTTTGAAGGCGATCCCGACAAGAATGAAAACCATGCCGATGATCGCGCCGGGGGCGACCGTGCCCTCGGTGTGCAGCTCGGTCAGGGTTTTGCCGATGGCTTCGAAGCCGATAGAGCCGACATAGCCGTAAACCAGAGAAATCCCGAACAGCAGCAAGCCCGAGGCCAGAGCCCCAAGAACGAAATATTTAAGGCCGGCCTCCGACGCCCGGACATGATCGCGGCGAAGCGCCGCAAGGACGTAGAGGCTTAAGGATTGTAGCTCAAGGCCGACATAGACGCTGAGGAAACTGTTGGCGGACAGCATAACCATCATGCCAAGCCCCGCGAGCAGGACCAGCAGCGGATATTCAAACCGCGCCATATTCTCCAGCGCCAGTGTGCGGATGGACAACAAGAGTGAACCGCAAAGCCCGATCAGAACCAGCAGCTTCATATAGCCCGAATACCGGTCCATGACGAAATGCCCGGAGAACGCCGTCGCCCGGTCCCAGTCCATATGCAACAGGACAAACATGGTCACCGCGAACATCGAGAGCACCGCCCACGACATGATGGTCGAGCCTTCCCGTTTCAGGAACGCTCCCATGACCAGCAAAACAAGGCCGGAAAGCGCCAGAAACAGCTCCGGCATCGCGACCAGTAAAGAACCCCAGTTCCACACGGTTGTCTCAGTCATTTGCAGGCTCCTCGATCGTCGCGGCCTCGGACTTGGCAAGTCCGTTTTCATATTGGATGATCAGTTGATCGACGCTGGGCTGTGTCCGGCTCAAGACCACGGACGGGAAAACCCCGAGCCAGAGGACAAGAACGGCCAGCGGAATGAAATTGATCTTCTCTTTCCAGGTCAGGTCCCGCATCTCCCCCGCTTCCGGATTGGTCACCGGCCCGAAGACGACGCGCCGGTACAAGATCAGCATATAGGTCGCGCCAAGAATGACGCCGGACGTCGCGAACAGCGCCACCATCGTATCGACCCGGAAAGCCCCGATCAGCGACAGGAACTCGCCGACGAACCCGGATGTCCCCGGCAGACCGACGGACCCCAGCATAAAGATCATGAAAAACGTCGCATAGATCGGCATGTTCCTGACGATACCGCCGTACTTCCCGATCTCCCGCGTATGCAGGCGGTCATAGACGACGCCGACGCAAAGGAACAGCGCGCCGGAAATAAGCCCGTGGCTGATCATCTGGAAGAGCCCGCCCTGAATCCCCTGCGCCGTCAGCGTGAAAATGCCAAGGGTCACAAAACCCATATGCGCCACGGAAGAATAGGCGATCAGTTTTTTCATATCTTCCTGCACCAGCGCTACCAGCGAGGTATAGATAATCGCGATGATGGACAGCCAGTAAATCATCGGCGCAAAAAACTCGGTCGCGTCGGGCAGCATCGGGATGGAAAAACGCAAGAAACCGTATCCGCCCATCTTCAGCA
>JACPDM010000061.1:30718-42897 GCA_016184045.1 Micavibrio aeruginosavorus
AGCCAGGTATGCACCGGCCACATCGGCATCTTGACCGCAAAGCTGGCGAAAAAGGCAACGAACAGCCAGAACTGGGTATTCCGCGCCACCGGATTGGCAATCAGCGTGGCAATGTCGGTCGATCCGGTCTGGAAGTACAGCGTCAGCAGCGCCACCAGCATCAGCACCGAGCCAAGCAGCGTATAAAGGAAGAACTTGAACGCCGAATAAACCCGGCGCGGCCCGCCCCAGATGCCGATGATGAGGAACATCGGGATCAGCACGGCCTCGAAGAACACGTAGAACAGGACGGTATCCAGCGCGCAGAACGTGCCGATCATGAAGGTTTCCAGCACCAGGAAGGCAATCATGTATTCCTTGACCCTGACCTTGATCGAATCCCAACTGGCGATGATGCAGATCGGGGTGAGGAAAGCAGACAGCGCAACAAAGAAAACCGAAATCCCGTCAACGCCCATATGATAAGAAATTCCCATCGACGGAAACCATTCCGCCTTCTCGACAAACTGGAAATCTGCCCGAGTCCCATCGAAGTTCAGGATCAGAAAGACTGACAGGGCGAAATTGAACAGCGCCGTATAAAGCGCCGCGAACCGCGCGTTGCGCGCCACCAGCGCCGCATCTCCCCGGATCGTCATGATGAACAGAGCCCCCACCAGCGGCAGGAATGTCATCAGGGAAAGAATCTGGAAGTCGATCATCTCTTACGGCCCCATTTTGGTGCGATAGATAAACCACGAGATCAGGCCGATCAGGCCAATCATCATGACGAAAGCGTATTTATACATATATCCGCTCTGGAACCGGCTGAGGATGCCGCCGACACCGCGCGACGCATTCGAAATCCCGTCCGGCCCCAAACCGTCGATAATCGCCTTGTCGCCGCCCAGCCAGAATCCCCGCCCCAGCACGAATGCGGATCGGACGAAAAGGAACTGGTAGATTTCGTCAAAAAACCATTTGTTGAAGAACAGCGTATGCAGCGGGCGGAATGCCGCCGCGATTTTCGCCGCCATACCCTCGCGCAGCAGATAGATCAGATAGGCCAGCGCAATACCGATGGCCCCGACGCCGATCGGTGCCAGCTTCACCCCTTCCGGAACATGGTGGGCGGCAAGAACGGTGTCGTTCCCCGGCAGAACCTTGATGCTCTCGCCGAAGAAATGTTCCTTGTCCCAGACATTGACCATTTCGCTCATGTTGGCAATATCCGCGGCATGGCCCGGCGCAGTCGCAGAATTGGCAAAAGCCCCGTAGAAAACCGAACCCGCCATGATCGCCCCTGCGGCCAGAACCGCCAGCGGCGCCAGCATGACCATCGGCGATTCATGGACATGATCCATCACTTTTTCATCGGCGCGCGGCTTGCCGTGGAAGGTCATCAGGATCAGGCGCCAGCTATAGAACGCCGTCATCAGCGCCGCCACAATCCCCATCCAGAAAGCATAGGTTCCAAACCAGCTATGGTCGGCAAAGGCCGCCTCAAGGATCAGGTCCTTGGAATAATACCCGGCGAAGAACGGCATGCCCGCCAGCGCCAGCGATCCGACCCACATCAGGACATAGGTCGTCGGGATCAGCTTCCAGATCCCGCCCATGCGGCGCATATCCTGCTCGTCCGACATGGCGTGAATGACCGAACCCGCGCCAAGGAACAACAGCGCCTTGAAAAAAGCGTGGGTCATCAGGTGGAACATCGCCGCGCTATAGGCCGAAACGCCAAGGGCGAAGAACATGTAGCCCAGCTGCGACATCGTGGAATAGGCGATGACGCGCTTGATATCGAACTGGGTCAGGCCGATCGTCGCGGCGACAAAGGCCGTCGTCGCGCCGACCACGGTGACAACCTGCAAAGCCATCGGGGCGTATTCATAAAGCGGGGAAAATCGCGCCACCAGAAACACCCCGGCGGTCACCATCGTCGCAGCGTGGATCAGAGCGGAAACTGGTGTCGGCCCCTCCATCGCGTCAGGCAGCCATGTATGCAGGCCAAGTTGCGCCGACTTTCCGCACGCGCCGACGAACAGCAGCAAACAGATCAGGGTCAGGGCATGAACCTCGAACCCGAGGAAATTGAACATCTCGACCGCCTTTTCCGGCGCGGCGTCGAAGATGGCGTCGAATTGCACCGATCCGAACACGGCGAACACCGCCATGACGCCGAGCGCAAGGCCGAAATCGCCGATGCGGTTGACGACGAACGCCTTGACGGCGGCGGCATTGGCGCTGTTCTTGTGGTTCCAGAAGCCGATCAGCAGGTAGGACGCAAGGCCCACCCCTTCCCAGCCGAAGAAAAGCTGGAGCAGGTTATCAGCCGTCACCAGCATCAGCATGGCAAAGGTGAACAGCGAGAGATAGGACATAAACCGCGCCTTGTTCGGATCGTGGCTCATATACCCGACCGAATAGACATGGACGCAGGCCGACACGATGTTGATGACGCACATCATGATAACGGTCAGCTGATCGACGCGCAGCGCCCAGTTCACCTGAAAATCGCCGACCGCAATCCATGAGGCCAGCGGAATAACGCGCGGGTCGTGCTGGAGAATGACATCGTAGAACAGACCGCACGACGCCAGGGCGGCAACGATCAACCCGGTGCAGGTCACAAACTGCGCGCCCTTGTCCCCGATCTGCTTTCCGAAAAGGAAAGCAGTCAGAAATCCGAAAAGCGGCGCGAATACGGCGATCAGTTCCATGGCTTGGCTGGTCCCTACCCTTTGAGTGTCGAAATATCTTCAACCGCAATCGATCCCTTGTTGCGGAAGAAAACGACCAGAATGGCGAGTCCGATCGCGGCCTCTGCGGCGGCGACGGTCAGGATGAACATGGCGAAAACCTGCCCGGTCAGATCGCCGAGAAAGCTCGAGAATGCGACAAAATTGATGTTCACGGAAAGCAGCATCAGCTCGATCGACATCAGGATGATGATGACGTTCTTGCGATTGAGGAAAATCCCGAACACGCCAAGGGTAAAGAGAAACCCGGCAAGGGTCAGATAATGCGTCAGACCGATTTCCATTCACGCCCCCGATCCCGGTGCAACATTTTGAATATCAAGAACATCCGAAGGCTTGCGCGCCACCTGATCCGCCACTTTCTGGCGGCGGACGCCGGGGCGGACGCGGTGGGTCAGGACAATCGCGCCGATCATCGCCACCAGCAGGATCATCCCCGCGACCTGGAAGGCAAAAACATATTCGGTATAAAGGACGTTGCCGAGCGCCATGGTATTCTGCACATCAGCCGCATCCGGCATAGGAGAGGCCAGATTTTGCGCAAACTGCGGCGCAAAGTGCCATGCGCCGTAGAGGGCCAGCAATTCGGCCAGCAGAACGCCGCCTAGAACCATGCCCATCGGCACGTACTGCATCGCTCCCTTGCGCAGATCGGCAAAACTGATATCCAGCATCATCACCACGAACAGGAACAGGACGGCGACCGCCCCGACATAGACGATCACCAGAATAAGCGCGACGAACTCCGCCCCCAGCAGAACGAACAAGCCCGCGGCATTGAAAAACGCCAAAATCAGGAACAGCACCGAATGCACAGGGTTGCGCGCCGTGATCACCAGCAAGGCGCTCAGCAGCAGGACGGCAGCGAAGAGATAAAAAGCGGCGGTTTCGATCATGTTATGCGATCTTTCTGACCGTCACCCCGGCGAGAACCGGATAACGGCCACGGTTGAATTTCGACCTGCCATTTTCTAATATGCCCCACCGGCATAAGCAAGCACGGAAACCCCCTAACCCCTGAATAAATCAGTAATAAATCAGTTGATTTTTCCATCCGGCTGACGACAATGAACGCAGGGCATCAGTACCATGCCCGTTTCTTCAACAGGGGCTTTAAAACCGTGAAATCCGCACTTCTCCTTGCTTTGTCTGCGACAGCAATCACTTTTTCCGCAATCCCGGCCATGGCGGACGATGTAAACCGCGTCAGTGTCGGCGTCGGGTATTATGACATCTTCGACGATCACGACGCCGCTGATTTCCGTATTGAGTACCGCCCCGGCGCGGCGATCATTTGGGAACTGCGTCCCTGGCTCGGCGCGGAAGTCACCAGCGATGGCGGCCTCTATGGCGGCGGCGGATTCCTTTACGATTTTCACCTCGGCAATAACTGGATCCTGACCCCCAGCCTTGGCGCGGGCCTGTATGCCGACGGCGGCGGCAAGGATCTTGGTAATGCCGTTGAATTCCGCTCGATGCTCGAACTTGGCTACCAGTTTGAAAACGCCAGCCGCGTCAGCGCCGGCATCAGCCACATCTCCAACGCCAGCCTCGGCGACCGCAACCCCGGTACCGAAATCATGAGCGTCTACTACCACATCCCCGTCAACTGGCTCGCCAGCGGTCCGGGCAGCGACAGCGGTTACTGATCCGCGCGGTCAGGAAATGCAAAACGGCGGCTCAAACAGGCCGCCGTTTTTATTTTATGTCCCAGCGCCGCAGCGATCGGGTCATCTACCGATACGGCGCATCCTTGGCCAGATTGGCGGCAAGCTGCGCTTCCCAGCGGTCGCCGTTGGCGAGCAGGCGCTCCTTGTTATAGAACAGCTCTTCCCGCGTTTCGGTGGCAAATTCGAAATTCGGCCCTTCGACAATCGCATCCACCGGGCAGGCTTCCTGGCACAGGCCGCAATAGATGCACTTGGTCATGTCGATGTCATAGCGTGTCGTGCGGCGGCTGCCGTCCTCGCGCGGTTCGGCCTCGATGGTGATCGCCAGAGCCGGGCAAATCGCTTCGCAGAGTTTGCAGGCGATGCAGCGTTCCTCCCCGTTGGGATAACGGCGCAGCGCGTGCTCCCCGCGAAAGCGCGGGCTGAGCGGCCCTTTCTCATACGGGTAGTTGATGGTGACCCGCGGTTTGAACATGTATTTGAACGTCAGGGCCATGCCCTTGACGATCTCTGAAAGCATAAAGCTGCGCGCAACCTGATCGAAGGCCATTCCAGTCAATCCTTATTTCGGCAAAGCGTCAAACGTCATGAGGAGTCCCGCCATCAGCACGACCCAGATCAGGCTGAACGGCAGGAACACCTTCCACCCCAGCCGCATCAGCTGGTCGTAGCGGTAGCGCGGGAACGTCGCCCGCGCCCAGATAAAGAAGAACAGCATGGCGCAAACCTTGAGGGAGAACCATACCACCCCCGGCACAACGGCCAGCGCGTCAATACCGAAAGGCGGCAACCAGCCGCCAAGGAACAGCACCGTGGCCATCGCCGACATCAAAATCATGTTGGCGTATTCACCAAGGAAGAACAGGGCGAAGGTCATCGCCGAATATTCCACCATGAAACCGCCGGAAAGCTCCGACTCCCCTTCCGGAAGGTCGAACGGCGCGCGGTTGGTTTCCGCCAGAATAGAAACAAGGAACACCACGAACATCGGCAGCAGCATGATCTGCACCCAGACCGGGCGCGGCACGGTGACAATGTCGCTCAAGTTCAGCGATCCGACGCAGAGCAGGATCGTGACGATCACAAGGCCCATCGACACTTCATAGGACACCATCTGCGACGCGGAGCGCAGCCCGCCGAGGAACGCGTATTTCGAGTTCGACGCCCACCCCGCCATGATGATGCCGTAAACGCCCATCGATGAAATCGCGAACAGGTACAGGACGCCGACATTGATATCGGCAATCACCCATTTCGCGTTCACCGGGATCACCGCCCACGCCACCAGCGCGAGGGTGAACAGCATGATCGGCGCCAGAAGGAAAACCGGCTTGTTGGCCTGCGACGGGACGATCGTTTCCTTGGACAGCAGCTTGACGCCGTCGGCGATCGGCTGCAGCAAGCCGAACGGCCCGACCGTCATCGGCCCCTGCCGCCGCTGCATCGCGCCCAGAACCTTGCGCTCGGCATAGGTCAGATAGGCGACGGCGAAAATCACCACCCCCATCATGGCGGCGATCTGCCCCACCATAATCAGTCCGGGCCAGCCGTAATCGGTCCACAGGGGAGAAGCAAAAAACTCGGTCATCGTGATTTCCTTATATGCCGTTCCGGCAAATCCGGCCCGTATTTAAGCATAATCACCAGCCGCAAGCCACTGGCAAAAATTGAAAATTCCGATGAGGTTTTGCAGGTTTATAGAAATAGAAAACCTATTCCGGATAAGGCCGTCCGTTGCAGACGAGCCTGTTCTTTGCCGCAATAAAGTCATTGCGGTCAAAGACCGTCACCCGCGCGCATTCCCCGCGCGGGATATAATCGTGATAGTGGAATTCGCGCTTGATGATCCTGCGTCCGTAAAGCTGCGGGCGCTGCGGCCTGTAAGGCTCGACCAGATGCTTGCTCGAACCCGGCGGGCTGAAGATGATGGAGACATTCGGATGTCTGGGGTCGCCGTAATGCCAGCCCGGATTGGCGAAAGCCGGAGCGGCAAGCGTGGCGGCAGCCAGAGCAAAGGCGGACAGGCCGGATTTTACGCTCATTTCCCATGCTCCTTGCGTTAAGAATATGGCAAATATATACAGCGCAGGCCGCCCTGCCGTCAAGAAAACACGGAATCCGCCCTATTCCGCCGCCACGGATCCGTTTTCGCCCATAACCGCGGATTTCAGCAGCGTATCGGTGCATTTCGCCATGGTCAGGGACGCTCTGGTGATGACATTGGTCATGTAAAAATTGCTGACCGCCGGCACGAACGCATCCTTGCTGATCGGCGCTTGCGGATTGCCGAAAGCCGCCCATTCCGCCGGGATCAGCGCATCCAGCTCCGCCAGATGCGGCCATTCCCGCACCATGCGCCCGCGCAGATGAATAATATCGTCATACGGCAGGGGCCGGTCGAGATAGGCCGACAAGGCGCGAACGATTTTCCAGTCTTCCCGCGCTTCGCCGGGCGGCCAGACGGCCTGCTTGGCGAATTGCACGCGGCCTTCGGTGTTGATGTAAAGCCCGTCTTTTTCGGTATAGGCCGCTCCGGGCAGGATCACGTCGGCGCGCATCGCCCCGGCGTCGCCGTGATGCCCCTGATAGACGACGAAAGCGTCAGGGTTGATCTGGTCCAGAATGTCCGGGTTATCGACGCCGAGCAGATAGACGACCTGCATCGCCGGAAGGTCGAGATCATCCTTCACAAAGCCGATATCCAGCGCCGCGACCCGCGACGCCGCCATATGCAGGACGTTGTAACCGGCCTTGTATTTCTCCGCCACCGCGCGGCACAGGCCCTGAATGGCTACGCCGTCCTCGCGGCGGAACGCGCCCGCGCCGACGATCAGGATCGGATTTTTGGCGTTCGCCAGAACATCGGCAAACGCCCCCTTGCCCCCGGCCAGATCTTCAAGGCTGGCCGGACCCGTGCCGATATGGGTATAGGGATAGGCCAGATCGGCATTCTCGCCGATCAGCCCGATTTTCACGCGCTTGCCGCGCCATGTCTTCAGGATGCGGGCATTGACCAGCGCCGCTTCCTTGCGCGGATCGGTCCCGACCAGCAGGATCGCATCGGCCTGCTCGATCCCGCTGATGCCGCTGTTGAAGATATAACCGGCGCGAGCCGACGTATCGAACCGCGCGCCATCGACGCGGCATTCCAGATTGTCAACGCCAAGGCTGCGCATCAGGTCTTTCAGCGCCACCATCGACTCCGCGTCGCACAGATCGCCCGCCAGCGCCGCGACCTTGCCGCGGTTGGTGGCGCGGATGCGCTCGGATACTTTCAGGAAAGCCTCTTCCCATGTCCCCGGGCGCAGGCGCCCGGTCTTGTCGTCGCGGACATAGGGGCGGTCCAGACGCTGCCGCTTCAGCCCGTCATAGGCAAAGCGCGTGCGGTCGTCGATCCATTCCTCGTTGATATCCTCATGCAGGCGCGGCAGGATTCGCATCACCTCGCCGCCCCGGCTATCGACGCGGATGTTGCAGCCAAGCCCGTCATGCACGTCGATGGTTTCGGTTTTCTTGAGTTCCCACGGACGCGCCTGAAACGCGTAAGGCTTGGAGGTCAGCGCCCCGACGGGGCAGACGTCGATCAGGTTGCCCGACATCTCCGATGTGATCGTCTTCTCGATAAAGGTGCTGATTTCGGAATCCTCGCCGCGGTGGATCATGCCAAGGTCCGGCGTCCCGGCGATTTCTTCGGCGAAACGGATGCAGCGCGTGCACTGGATGCAGCGCGTCATCACGGTCTTTATCAGCGGGCCGAGGTTTTTATCCTTCACCGCGCGCTTGTTCTCGTAATAGCGGGAACGATCGAAGCCGTAGCCGACGGCCTGATCCTGCAAATCGCACTCGCCGCCCTGATCGCAGATCGGGCAATCCAGCGGGTGGTTAATCAGCAGCATCTCCATCACGCCGTTGCGGGCCTTCTTCACCATCGGGGAGTCGGTGAACACTTCCATGTTGTCGGCGCAGGCCAGTGCGCAGGAGGCTTGCGGCTTGGGCGGGCCGGGCTTGACCTCGACCAGGCACATGCGGCAATTGGCCGGGACGCTCAGGCGGTCGTGATAGCAAAACCGCGGCACCTCATGCCCCAGCATTTCACAGGCCTGAAGGATCGATGTACCCTTCTCGACTTCGATTTCGACGTTATTGATTTTCAGCTTGGGCATGATTTTTCTCTACCTGACAAAATCTATTTCGGCGTCACGATCACCGGGCGGCGCTGCCATGACAGCTCAAGCCACTTTTGCGTATCCATATGGTTGGTCCGGCGCATCACTTCGCTCCATCCGATCTTCTCGACCTTTTCCGGCCCGAAATCGAGCTTGCCTTCCCATTCGGCCTCACCGTCGCGCACGGTGTTGTAAACGGTCAGGAGATCGCCTTTCTTGAGGACATTGAGGCCGTCATAGCCAGTCTTGCCGTATTCCTGCAGGGACCAGATGACGCCCTCCGTCCCCGTTTCGCAGAACGGCTCCAGCGCGCCGAAAATCGCCTTTCCGTCCCGCTCCATCTTCGCCGGAAGCTGGCGGTTGAACATTCCGCTCCATTTCCGGGGGTCGAGGCGCTTTTGCAGGCCGTGATGGTATTTCTTATAGCTGTAATCGACCTTGCCGCTCCACGCGACATCGCCCGCGCTCACGGTCTTGAAGACTTTGACCAGATCGCCCGATTGAAGCTGCGTATGCCGTCTGGGGTCGGTCTTGATGTCATCGAAAGTCGAATAACCCCATTCATAGGCGCCGCGGAACGTACGAAAGCCAAGAGACTTCAGCTCCGCATTGGTCTTGTCGGCCTTTGCCTGCGCTTCCGGCGTTTCAAAGGGAAGCTCGACATAGTAAGGATTCAGCAATCCGTGTTGCACATTGCCCATCGCGTTTCTCCTTTAGGCCGCCATCTTCCGGTATTCCATGATGCGGCGTTCCATTTCCGGGCGGAAGTTCTTGATCAAACCCTGAATCGGCCACGCCGCCGCATCGCCAAGAGCGCAGATCGTATGGCCCTCGATTTCCTTGGTCAGCTCGAACAGCATGTCGATTTCCTCGACGCTGGCATTGCCCTTGACCATGCGCAGCATCGTCCGCCACAGCCAGCCCGTCCCCTCGCGGCACGGTGTGCACTGGCCGCAGGATTCGTGCATGTAGAATTGCGACAGGCGCGCAATCGCGTAAATGATGTCGGTCGATTTATCCATGACGATCACGCCCGCCGTACCGAGGCCGGAGCCCGCGGCGCGCAGCGTGTCGAAATCCATGGTGATGTTCTCGCACACTTCCTTGGTGAGAAGCGGCGTCGAAGAACCGCCGGGAATGACCGCGAGCAGATTATCCCACCCGCCGCGCACGCCGCCGCAATGCCGCTCCAGCAGCTCTTTTAGCGGAATGCCCATCTCTTCCTCGACGTTGCAGGGCTGGGCGACATGGCCGGAAATGCAGAACAGCTTTGTTCCCGTGTTCTTTTCATCCTTGCCGAGCCTTCGAGGCTTTCGATCAGCGCGGTTTCTTCACCGCAGATATACGCCCCCGCGCCGCGATGCACGACCAGATCGAAATCCCAGCCCGAGCCGCAGGCGTTCTTGCCGATCAGCCCGGCGTCATACGCCTCGCGCACGGCCTTGTTGAGGTTGGAGCTTTCATTGTAAAACTCGCCGCGAATATAGATGTAGCAGCGATGCGCGCCCATGGCGAAAGACGCGATCAACGCCCCTTCGCTCAGCTTGTGCGGATCGTGGCGCAGGATGTCGCGGTCCTTGCAGGTGCCGGGCTCGGATTCGTCGGCGTTGATGACCAGATAGCTGGGCCGCCCGTCCGGAGATTCCTTGGGCATGAACGACCATTTCATCCCCGTCGGAAAGCCTGCGCCGCCGCGTCCGCGCAGGCCGGATTTTTTCATCTCCTCGATGATTCAGTCGCGGCCCTTGGCCAGAATGTCCTTGGTGTTATCCCAGTCGCCGCGCCTGCGCGCCGCCTCCAGCGAAAACGGTTCGGTCCCGTATAGATTGGTAAAAATCCGGTCCTGATCGGCAAGCATGGCAGAGATCCTGAGATGATGAATATCAGCGGCCCAAGATATACCCAAAAGGCCGGAGTCTGCATAGAGCCTTGCGGCGGCAACACATAAATTTGTGAGGCTAGCTGCGCTTCATTTTTTCATAACTAAAAAAGAAGCAGTCCGGCCTCGAGAGCATATCCTTGAGGCCGGGAAATCCGCCTACTCCGCAGGCTGAGGCTGCTCCGTCGTCGGAATGATTTCCGCCATCTGCCCGGACTTCAGCCGGTCAAAGACGGTCGGGTCATTCTTGACGAATTGCGGCATGAGCGACCCAACCAGCATCCCGGTCAGGCTGGCCAGAAGCCCCGCGAATTGCGGCGGTAAAACGGTCTCCGCCGCCGGGAAAATCAGGCATCCGAGCCAGACGAACAATCCGCAGAAAATAGCGGCGATTGCCCCCTGATTGGTCGCCTTGCGCCAGAAAATCCCGAACACCAGCGGAATGAACGCGGAAACCAGCGTAATCTGGTAGGCATTTTCCACCATTTCAAAGATGCTTGAATCCGAATTGATTGCATACAGCGTCACCAGCAGCGTGAAGATAATCGTCACCCAGCGCATGGCCCGCAGCAAATTTCTGTCCGAAATCCCGGGACGCAGCGGGCGCAGGATGTTCTCGGTAAACGTGACCGACGGTGCCAGCAGCGTTGCGGACGCGCAGGACTTGATCGCCGAAAGCAGCGCCCCGAAGAACACGATCTGCGCCACCAGCGGAGCATGGTTGAGGATCCGCGTCGGCAAAATCATCTGCTGATCGCCGCCTTCGGCCATCTGCGTCTTGACCATTTCCGGATCGATCAGAAGCGCGGAATAGGCCAGGTACATCGGGATAAAAGTGAAGAAGAAATACATCGACCCGCCTAGAACCGATCCCCACTTCGCGTATTGCAGCTTCTTGGCCGACTGCGCCCGCTGGAAAACGTCCTGCTGCGGCATCGACCCGAACATCATGGTCATCAGCGCGGCGGCAAAACCGATAATCCCGACCAGATCCATACTAGGCCAGAAATTGCTGAATTTCCCGGCATCGACCGCGTGCTGAACGACGCCGCCTATCCCGCCCGGCACGATTTCAGCGACTTCCCCGCCGATATAAACCATGCCGAGAACAATAATCACCATCTGCAAAAGGTCGGTAATGGCAACGGCCCACATACCGCCGAAGAATGTATAGATCAAAATGGTCATCGACCCGATCCACATCCCCCAGAACTGGCTGATCTCACCGCCGGAAACGATATTGAAGACTAGGCCCAGCGCTGTAATCTGCGCCCCGACCCACCCCAGATAGGACACGACGATGGCGATGGTCGTCATAACCTCCGCAGTGCGTCCATAGCGCTTCTTGTAAAAGTCGCCGATGGTCAGCAGGTTCATCTTGTAAAGGGGGCCGGCAAGGAACAAGCCGAACAGGATAAGGCAGAGCGACGCGCCGAACGGGTCGGCGATAATCCCGCCAATGCCCTCATTGATAAAGGTCGCCGGAATGCCCAGAACCGACTCCGAGCCGAACCATGTCGCAAACACCGTCGCAACGACCATGTAAAAAGGCAGATGGCGTCCGGCAATAGCAAAATCGCGGGTGTTATGCACCTTGCTTCCGGCCCAAAGACCGATCAGAACGGAAACGACCCAGTAAGCGATCACAAACCAGAACAACATTCCCATGAACAACCTGCCCCGTTATGCGGTGAATCATACAGCGGAAAATTATCCGCGAGAT
>JACPDM010000063.1 GCA_016184045.1 Micavibrio aeruginosavorus
GTGCGGTCCTCGCTCAGCGGAGTGAATGCAAGTTGCTTTTGCCCGCCTTCGCCGCTTTCCAGCTTGACGCCGACATTTTCGTCCACAACCAGCGACAACTCGCCCAGCTTGCCCTTGACCTTGACAGTCTGGCCGCTGACTTCCGCTGTAACGCCGTCCGGAACGATGACCGGGTTTTTACCAATACGCGACATTTTTATGTCCTTTCAAACCTTCAACTTTATCTTCTGTTAGAAGACCTGGCACAGAACTTCGCCACCGACGTTCTGTTCGCGGGCTTCGTAATCCGCCATCACGCCGTTCGGCGTGGAAATCACAACAACGCCCAGACCGTTCGCCACGCGCGGCAGCGTCTTGGAGCCGGAGTAGACCCGGCGGCCCGGCTTGGACACGCGCTGGACCATCTGGATCACAGCCTGACCGGCATCGTATTTCAGCTCGATCATCAGCTGGGCGATCCCGCGCTCGTCCTTCTTCTGGGTGTAGCCGCGGATATAGCCCTCGCGCTTCAGCACGTCGAGCACACTGCGGCGCAGTTTCGAATCCGGGCAGGCCACGACATCCATACGCGCCTTCTGGCCGTTGCGGATGCGGGTCAGCATATCGCCGAGGGGGTCACTGAATGACATTGTTGTTTTCCTCTTTTATAAAACCTTTATTACGTTCGTTCGGCTTACCAGCTCGACTTCACCACGCCGGGCAACTCGCCGCGCGAAGCCAGCAGACGCAGGGCGTTCCGGGAAAGATTGAACTTCCGGAAGTTCCCGCGCGGGCGGCCCGTCAGGGCGCAACGGTTGCGGATACGGATCTTGGCGCTGTTGCGCGGCATCTCGGCCAGCTTCAGAACCATCTCGAAGCGCTCCTCGGGGGATACTTTCTGATCCATGATCTTCGCCTTCAGCGCGGCACGGGTCTTCCCATAGCGCTTGTTCAGCTTGATGCGTTTGTCGTTACGGCGAATTGAGCAAAGTTTTGCCATTGCTTGTCTGTCCTCTGGTTAACCTAGTTTCTGAACGGCATCATGAAGCCGCGCAGCAGTTCTTTTGCCTCGTCGTCCGTTTTCGCGGACGTACAGATGATGATGTCCATGCCGCGGATCTGGTCGACCTTGTCGTACTCGATTTCCGGGAACACGATCTGCTCCTTGATGCCCATGGCATAGTTGCCGCGGCCATCGAAGCTCTTGCCGTTGATCCCGCGGAAGTCGCGGACGCGCGGCAGGGTGATCGTCACCAGACGGTCAAGGAATTCATACATATGGTCGCGGCGCAGCGTCACCTTGCAGCCGATCGCCATCTCCTCGCGGATCTTGAACGATGCGTTCGCCTTGCGAGCGCGCGTGACGACCGGCTTTTGACCGGCGCTCAGCGCCACATGGCATTTTCGATGTGCGCACGGTTTGCGTTGGCTTCGCCGACGCCCATGTTGAGGACGATCTTCTCCAGCTTCGGAACCTGGTAACGGTTTTTATAACCGTACTTCTTCACCAGCGCCGGAGCGATCTCTTTCTCGTACATCTCTTGAAAACGCGGTTTCGTTTTCATGATTTTCAACCTTTTCTAATGTTCACTATTCAATGGTTTCGCCGGAGCGCTTTGCAACACGGACCTTCTTGCCGTCCTTCAGGACCTTGTAGCCGACGCGGGTCGGCTTTTCGGTTTTCGGGTCCATCAGGGCAACGTTCGATACATGGATCGGACGCTCGACCGATTCGATGCCGCCGGAGCCGGCCATCGACGGCTTCTGGTGCTTTTTCACCAGATTCACGCCCTTTACCAGCACGCGGGATTCCTCCGGAAACACTTTCAGGACTTCGCCTTTGGCGCCCTTGTCCTTGCCGGTCAGAACGACGACGTTGTCGCCCTTTTTAATTTTCAGTTTTACCTGGGTCATTACAGCACCTCTGCGGCCAGAGAAACGATTTTCATGAAGCTCTTGCGGAGCTCACGGGTCACCGGGCCAAAAATACGGGCTCCAATCGGCTCGCCCTGCTTGTTGATCAGCACGGCAGCATTCGTGTCGAAGCGGATCTGCTCGCCATAATTGCGGCGCAGGCCCTTTTTGGTGCGAACGATCACGGCACGGTGAACATCGCCCTTCTTGACGCGCCCGCGCGGGATCGCATCCTGCACGGAAACGACGATAACATCGCCGATATTGGCGAATCTGCGCTTGGAACCGCCAAGCACCTTGATGCACTTGACGCTCTTTGCACCGCTGTTATCAGCAACGTCGAGCTTTGATTCCATCTGGATCATGATCGTTCTGCCTTCTTACTTCTCTAAACTCTTATTCTTCTGTTTTCTTCGCCGGTTTTTTCGCGGCAGGCTTCTTCGCCTCTTTCTTCTCGCCTTCGGCCTTCGGCGCTTTTTCAGCCTTCGGCTTGGCGGCCTTCTTCGGCGCGGCGGCGACCTTCTCGGCGGCGGCTTTCACGCCTGCCGGGACGCCTTCGCCAGCCTTGCGGCCCGCGGCTGCACCGAGGCCTTCGACGACCTTCCAGCGCTTGCTCTTGGACATCGGACGGCATTCCTCGATCAGGACGCGGTCGCCTTCCTTGAACATATTCTGCTCGTCATGCGCGGCATACTTGTCCGACTTGCGAACGTATTTCTTGTAAACCGGGTGCATGAAGCGGCGCTCGACCAGAACCGTGACGGTCTTGTCGGTTTTTGCGCTGACTACGTTGCCTTCCAATACGCGGCGGGGCATCTCTTTCGCTCCTACTTTCTCTATCCGTTATGCGGCTGCTTTTTTCGCTTTGGCCTTGGGCGCGGCTTTCGCGGCCTTGGCTTTGGCGGGGGCGGCAGAACCGTCTGTTTTCTGTGTCAGAACCGTTTTAATCCGGGCGATTTCACGACGCACCGCACGCACTTCGGCGGTGTTGGCCAGCTGGCCGCCGGATTTCTGGAAGCGCAGGTTGAGCTGCTGCTTCTTCAGGTCCATCAGCATCTTGGCCAGTTCGTCTTCAGTTTTGGCCCGCAGATCTTCCGCGGTCAGTTTTTTTGCTTTCGTCGCCATAATATCCTCTTACTCACCAATACGCTTGATGAATTTGGTTTTGATCGGCAGCTTGGCCGCGCCCAGAGCCAGAGACTCGCGGGCGATCGTTTCGGGTACGCCGTCCAGTTCGAACATGATGCGGCCCGGCTTGACGCGGCAGGCCCACCATTCCGGCGACCCCTTGCCCGAACCCATCCGGACTTCGAGCGGTTTCTTGGAAACCGGCACATCCGGAAAGACGCGGATCCAGACCTTGCCCTGACGCTTCATGTGACGCGTAATGGCACGGCGCGCGGCTTCGATTTGACGCGCGGTGATCCGCTCCGGCTCAAGGGCTTTAAGGCCAAAAGCGCCAAAGCTCAGGTCGGAGCCACCCTTGGCGTTGCCATGGATACGGCCCTTGTGCGCCTTTCTGAATTTTGTCTTCTTCGGTTGCAGCATCGCTGTTCTCTCTTAAAAAACGATCTTCACTTCTTTTAGTTACGCGGCGTTCCGCCCTGACCGTCATTCATGCGCTTGTCGCGCGCCATCGGGTCGTGTTCCAGAACGTCACCTTTGTAAATCCAGACCTTCACACCGATGATCCCGAAGGTCGTCGATGCTTCAGCCACGCCGTAGTCCAGATCGGCGCGCAGGGTGTGCAGCGGCACACGGCCTTCGCGGTACCATTCGGACCGGGCGATATCTGTCCCGCCGAGGCGGCCGGAAACGCAAATCCGGACGCCGAGCGCGCCAAGGCGCAGGGCGGATTGAACCGAACGCTTGATCGCGCGGCGGAACGAAACGCGGCGCTCGAGCTGCTGGGCAACGCCCTCGGCAACCAGCTGCGCATCCAGTTCCGGCTTGCGGATCTCAACAATGTTCAGCGCGACTTCGCTGCCCGCATGCTTGGACAGATCGGCGCGCAGTTTCTCGATATCGGCGCCTTTTTTGCCGATGATGACGCCCGGGCGCGCGGTCTGAACAGTGACGCGGGTGTTTTTCGCGGCGCGCTCAATGATCACCTTGCTGATGCCGGCGGCTTTCAGCTTGTCCTTGATGTATTCACGCAGCTTCAGATCCTGAACCAGGCGCTCGGCATAGTTACGGTCGGAGAACCAGCGGGAGTCCCAGGTTCTGTTGATGCCGACGCGAAGCCCGATTGGATTAACCTTCTGACCCATGTTCTATACTTCCTTTTCGCGAACGATAATGGTGATGCGGCTGAAAAACTTCTCAACCGGGCCGACACGGCCACGCGCACGGGCGCGGAAACGACGCATCATGACCGACTTGCCGACGACGGCCTCAGCCACCACCAGACGGTCAACGTCGAGGTTATGGTTGTTTTCGGCGTTGGCGATCGCGGATTGAAGCGTCTTGCGCACTTCATTCGCGACACGGCGCTCGCAGAAATCGAGGTCGGTCAGAGCCTTGCCTGCGGACTTGCCCCGGATCATCTGTGCGACCAGGTTCAGTTTGCGCGGGCTGGAGGCGATGTATTTCGTCATCGCCTTGGCTTCATTCGGCGCTTCGCGCCGTTTGTTTGCTGCCTGTCCCATAATCTTTACATCCTCACATCAAATAAACGTGTTACTTCTTCGCAGGCGCCTTGCCCTTGGCCGCAGCCTTGTCGCCGCCATGACCCTTGAAGGTGCGGGTCGGCGCGAATTCGCCCAGCTTGTGCCCGATCATGTTGTCCGTGACCAGAACCGGAATAACCATCTTGCCGTTGTGAACGCCGAAAGTCAGACCCACCATATGCGGCAGAATCGTCGAGCGGCGGGACCAGGTCTTGATGACCTCTTTCTTGGCGCCGGAGCGCACCACATCGACCTTCTTCAGAAGGTGACGGTCAATAAACGGGCCTTTCCAGACTGAACGAGCCATTCTTCTTCTCTCCTAAACCTTATTTCTTGCGGCGACGGATGATGTATTTATCCGTGGCTTTGTTGCTGCGTGTTTTATAACCTTTGGCCGGAACGCCGGTCGGCGAAGACCAGTGCGTACCGCCCTTGGTCCGGCCGCCGTGCGGGTGGTCGACCGGGTTCATCACGATACCGCGCTGGTGCGGACGACGCCCCTTCCAGCGGGAACGACCGGCCTTGCCGACAACTTCGTTGAGGTGGTCGGGGTTGGACACCGCGCCGATCGTCGCCATGCATTCGGCGCGCACGATACGCAGTTCGCCCGACGCCAGCTTGAGCTGGGCATAACCCTGATCACGGCCGACAACCTGACAGTAGGTTCCGGCGGAACGGGCCAGCTGGCCACCCTTGCCCGGCTTCATTTCAACGTTATGCACGATCGTCCCGACCGGGATGTTGCGCAGCTGCATGGCGTTGCCCGGCTTGACGTCGGTCTTTTCGCCAGCGACAACTTTATCGCCGACATTGAGGCGTTGCGGGGCCAGAATATAGGCCATTTCGCCATCGGTGTATTTGATCAGCGCGATATGGGCGGTGCGGTTGGGATCGTATTCGATCCGCTCGACCGTTGCTTCCATATCCCATTTGGTGCGCGCCCAGTCGATGATACGGTAACGGCGTTTGTGACCGCCGCCACGGAAACGGACCGTGGTGTCGCCCTGATTGTTGCGGCCACCGGTCTTCTTGAGGCCTTCGGTCAGGTTCTTTTCCGGACCGCCCTTCCACAGCTTGCTGCGGTCAACCATGATGCGTTGACGCTGCGCTGGTGTTACCGGTTTGTATTTCTTCAGTGCCATTTTTAAAGCCCTTTACCTTTAAAACCTATTCTTCTTCTAGATGCCGGTTCCGACATCAATGGTCTGGCCGTCTTTCAGCGTCACGATCGCCTTCTTGGTGTCGCTGCGGAAGGCCTTGACCCCCTTGAAACGCTTGGTCTTGCCGTTGGAGATCAGCGTGTTCACGGCTTTGACCTCGACCTTGAACAGAGCCTCGACGGCCCGCTTGATTTCCGGCTTGGTTGCGCAGAGCGGAACCCGGAACGAAACCTGGCCATGCTGGGACCCCAGCGTGGTTTTCTCCGTCACCAGCGGATGGCGGACGATGTCATACATCTTTTCCGTCACCAGAACGTCTTTTTTCGCTTTCGTAGCCATGGTTTTCAACCTTCTTTTCTAAATCTCTTACTTCAGACGCTCGGTCAGATCGGCAACCGCGTCCTTGGTCAGCACCAGAACGTCGCGGCGCAGGATATCGTAAACATTGGCGCCCTGGCTCGGCAGAACGTCAATCTTCGGAATGTTGTTCGTCGCGCGGGCAAAATTCGCATCGATATCCTTGCCGCAGACGATCAGCGCCGAATCCAGACCCAGACCTTTGAGCAAAATCGCCATCGGCTTGGTTTTGTGATTGGCCGCCGTGGCCGCGTCGAGGACGATCAGCTTACCTTCTTTTGCCTTCGCCGACAGGGCCGATTTCAGCGCGAGTTGGCGCACTTTTTTCGGCAGATCGGTCGCATGGCTGCGCGGGGTCGGACCAAGGATGGTTGCCCCGCCACGCATTTGCGGCGAACGCAGCGAACCCTGACGGGCGTTACCGGTGCCTTTTTGCTTGAACGGCTTCTTGCCCGTACCGCTGACTTCGCCGATTTCCTTGACGTCATGCGTCCCGGCGCGGCGTTTGTTCAGCTGGTACTTGACCGCCATGTGCATCACATCCTGACGCGGATCGATCCCATAGACGGCGTCGTCCAGATCGGCTTGACCGACGTCTTTGTTTTGCAGGTTTTTAACGGTGACCTTCATGGTTCACTTCCTTACACTTAACCTTGGTTGTCTTCTGCTGCCGGGGCTTCTTCAGCCGGAGCCGCTTCCACAGCTTTGGCAGCGCCCTTGAGCGCAGCCGGTTTGGGCGCATCCGCCGGGAGTGGCATCTTCACCGCGTCTTCAACGCGGATCCAGCCGCCATCCGTCCCCGGAACCGAACCATGAACCAGAATCAGGCCGTCATCGACATCGACGCCGACGACTTTGAGGTTCTGGGTTGTGACACGCTCGGCACCCAGTTGGCCAGGCATTTTTTTGCCTTTGAAGGTTTTACCCGGATCCTGACGCTGACCGGTGGAACCGATCGAGCGGTGGGACACGGAAACACCGTGCGTCGCGCGCAGGCCGCCGAAATTCCAGCGCTTCATGCCGCCGGCAAAACCCTTGCCGGTGCTGATGCCGGTGACATCGACATACTGGCCCGCGACGAAGTGGCTGACGCAGATTTCAGCGCCGACATCGACCAGATTGTCCGGGGTCACGCGGAATTCAGCCAGCTTCGCCTTCGGCTCGACCTTCGCTTTGGCGAAATGGCCGCGCTGGGCCTTGCTGACATTCTTGACCTTGGCCGCGCCAACACCGAGCTGAACGGCGGTATAGCCATCCTTGTCTTCGGTCCGCTGGGCGACAACCTGGCAGTTATCGACTTTCAGCACGGTAACAGGAACCTGACGGCCATCCTTGTCGAAGATGCGCGTCATGCCTTCCTTGCGTGCGATCAATCCGGTTCTCATTTTTCGGCTCCTTAAAATCTTTCTTGCGCTTACGCAGCAGCAGCCCGGTCCATAATCTTGATTTCGACGTCGACGCCAGCGGGCAGATCCAGCTTCATCAGCGCGTCCACCGTTTGCGGGGTCGGATCGACGATATCCAGAACGCGCTTGTGCGTGCGCATTTCGAACGCTTCCATCGACTTCTTGTCGATGTGCGGCGAACGCAGGACCGTAAACCGTTCAATCCGCGTCGGCAGCGGAACCGGGCCACGGACGCGCGCGCCTGTGCGCTTGGCCGTGCCCACGATTTCAAACGTCGCCTGGTCCAGAACCCGGTGATCGAACGCCTTCAGGCGGATACGAATGGTTTGCGTAGACATCTCTCTCGTTCCTTACTTCAAAATCTTGGCCACAACGCCTGCGCCGACGGTTCTGCCGCCTTCGCGGATGGCGAAGCGCAGACCTTCGTTCATGGCGATCGGGCAGATCAGC
>JACPDM010000062.1 GCA_016184045.1 Micavibrio aeruginosavorus
GACGGGCCTGCTGAACCGCCGTTCGTTCATGTCGCAGCTCCAGCACAGGATAGAGAACGCAAGGCGGTATTCCGATAGCCAGTATAACTATGCCGTCCTGTTTATCGATATTGACGCCTTCAAGAATATCAATGATGTCATGGGCCACGCCGCGGGCGATCAATGCCTGAGTGATTTCGCGACATTGCTGCGGGGCTGCACGCGCAGCAGCGATATTGTCGCGCGCCTTGGCGGGGATGAATTCACCGTCTTGCTTGAGCGCGTCCGCGGCGGCAATGACGCCATTCTGTGCGCGGAGCGTATTCTTGACAGAACTCCGAAGGCATTTTCCAATAACGGAAAAACCCTGCCCTTTGGCGTCAGTATCGGGATTGCCGTCGGCTCCCACGGCGCGGCCAATTGCGGAGAAATTTTGAAATTCGCCGATAGCGCCTTATATGAAGCCAAAACGTCTGGAAAAGGCCGCTATAAAATCGTTTACTGCAATTAAACCCGCAAGAGAGAATCTGAAAAATGCTGCGCACGGACACCCCACGGACAATTTATCTCAAGGATTACACGCCTCCTGCCTACAAGGTCGAAAATGTCCACCTGACCTTTATCCTGAACGAGGGCGTAACCGTGGTGAAGGCGCGCACGGTCTTCACCAAAAAGGAAACCGGGCGGCCTGATCTTGTCCTCAATGGCGAACGGCTGAAGCTGATATCCGTCAAAATCGACGGCAAGGACACCGCGCACACCGCCGATGAAAAGTTCCTGACCATCCCCTGCCCCGGCGAAAAATTCACGCTGGAAACCGAAGTGGAGATCGATCCGGCGGCGAATACCGCGCTTGAGGGACTTTACATGTCCGGCGGCAATTATTGCACCCAGTGCGAGGCCGAAGGTTTTCGCAAGATTACCTATTTCATGGACAGGCCGGACGTGATGGCCGTCTTCACGACCCGCATCGAAGCCGACCGGGAAAAATTTCCCGTTCTCCTGTCCAACGGCAACCTGCTTGAAGAAGGCAGTGCCGAGGGCGGAAGACATTACGCCGTCTGGCACGATCCGTTCCCGAAGCCCTGCTACCTTTTTGCGCTGGTGGCAGGAAATCTTATCGATATTCGCGACAGTTTTACCACCATGTCGGGCCGGATCGTCGATCTGCGCATCTATGTCCGCAAGGGCGATGAAACCCAGTGCGGCCACGCCATGGAGTCTTTGAAAAAATCCATGGAATGGGATGAAGAGGTTTACGGGCGGGAATATCAACTTGACCGCTTCAATATCGTCGCGGTGAGTGATTTCAACATGGGGGCGATGGAGAATACCTCCCTCAATATCTTCAACACCGCCCTTGTCCTTGCAAAGCCGGAAACCGCGACAGACCGGGATTTCGAGCGTGTCGAAGGTGTGATCGCCCATGAATATTTCCACAACTGGACCGGAAACCGCGTCACCTGCCGCGACTGGTTCCAGCTTTCGCTGAAAGAAGGCCTGACCGTTTTCCGCGATCAGGAATTTACCGCTGACATGAATTCGCGCGGGGTCAAGCGTATCGATGACGTCAACACCCTGCGCCGGATGCAATTCACCGAGGATGCGGGGCCGATGGCGCACCCGATCCGCCCCGACAACTACATTGAAATCAGCAATTTCTACACTGTCACCGTGTACGAAAAGGGCGCGGAAGTGATCCGCATGCAGCATACCCTGCTCGGCCCCGACACGTACCGCAAGGCGACCGATCTTTACTTTGACCGCTATGACGGTATGGCGGTGACTTGCGACGATTTCGTGCAATGCATGGAAGATGCGTCGGGACTCGATTTAAGCCAGTTCAAATTGTGGTACAGCCAGGCCGGGACGCCAGAGGTCAGGGCCGATGGCCAGTACAACGAGGCCGAGCGGCGCTACACCCTCACTCTCAAACAGCATGTCCCGCCGACGCCGGGCCAGCCGCACAAGCAGCCCATGCATATCCCCGTCAAACTCGGCCTTGTCGGACCGAATGGCAACGACATGCATGAGGAGCTTTTGCACCTGACCAAGGTCGAGCAGGTTTTTACCTTTGAAAACCTTCCCTCGAGGCCGGTCCCATCGATCCTGCGCGGCTTCTCCGCGCCGGTCAGGCTGACGACGAACCTCTCCGATGACGATTACCGCTTCCTGATGGTCCATGACTCTGATGGGTTCAACCGCTGGGAATCCGGGCAAATTCTGGCCCTGCGCCTGTTGAACAAAATGATCGACGGCGGCACGGTCGATCCGGCGTTTTTAAAGAGCTTTGGCGATTTGTTGCAGCAAGGGCTGGATATCAAAACCGATCTTGCGCTTCTGGCGCGGTCACTCTCCCTGCCGGATATCGCCATCATCGCGCAGCAGCGCAGTGTGGTTGACCCGGATGCGATCTACAGGGCGCGCAAGGATCTGATGCTAACCATCGCAGCCCGCTTCGCCGAAACGCTGCAAAAACTCTATGACAAGAATGCCGCGCCGGGAACATACAGCAACGACCCTGTCTCCACCGGGCGGCGGGCGCTCAAAAACACGATCCTGTCCTACCTGCTGGCGGATCCGACGCTGGATATGATCGCGCTTTGCAAGCAGCAATACGACTCGGCCAACAACATGACCGACAGGATTGCGGCGCTGGCACTGCTGGCGGAAACGACCGCAGCAGAGCGCGAGGACGCATTGAGCGACTTCCATGATCGTTTTAACGATTATCCGCTGGTTATCGACAAATGGTTCAGTATTCAGGCCACCGCCGTCCGCCCGACGGCAGTGGACGATGTTATTGCCCTGTCCACCCATGGCGATTTCACCTTGCTGAACCCCAACCGCGTGCGCTCGCTCTACAGCGCTTTTGCCATGAACAATCCGGTGATGTTCCACAGCAAAGACGGGCGCGGCTATGATTTCCTGCGCGAAGCCATTATCGTCCTCAACGAAAAGAACCCGCAGATCGCAAGCCGCCTCCTCACGCCCCTGCGGGAATGGCGGCGCTATACGCCGGACCGTCAGGAGAAGATGCAAAAGGCGCTGGAAAATATCGCCGCGCAGCCAAACCTCTCGCCCGACGTCTTCGAAGTTGTCAGCAAGTCGCTGAAGTAAGGAACCCGATTTTGGCGAAAGACTGCACGTTCCGGATGGAAGACGATTACGAAGGGCCGGTTTGCGGGCTGGATGAGGCCGGGCGCGGCCCGCTTGCGGGGCCTGTGATGGCGGCCTGCGTTCATGTGCCGGAGAGCGTCCGGTGCAAGAAATTCTGGTCCCGCGTCAATGACAGCAAGAAACTGACAGCCCTCCAGCGGGATGAACTTTATACTTTTATCGTCGAGCATTGCGCATATGGCATTGCTTCCGCTGATGTTCATGAAATCGACAAAATAAATATCCTGCAAGCCAGCATGCTGGCGATGAAACGGGCGATGGCGATGATGTGCGCGGACTTTGACATTGTGCCGCAAATCGCGCTGGTGGACGGCAATTATTCTCCGAAACTGGATTGCCGCGTGCAGACCGTTATTGGCGGCGATGCGGCCAGTCTTTCGATCGCGGCGGCGTCGATTCTTGCGAAGGTGACGCGCGATCGCCTGATGTGCGATCTATGCGCGCAATTCCCGCAATATGGCTGGAGCCGAAATTCCGGTTACGGCACGCCCCAGCATCTGGCGGCGCTGCGCGAACACGGGCCGACCATCCACCACCGCAGGAGTTTTGCGCCGGTGCAGGCGGAATTGTTCGGCTAGGGCATTCTCGTTCCCGTTATCTGGGTCCGAAAAAGGAAGTCAGGCGCTTGATCAGGCTGCCATTTTCCGTTTGGTGCAAGCGCGCGCGCTCGATGCGATCGAGGATTTTGGCGCTGGCGGATTCCGGACTGGCTGAAAATTCCATGAAGGTCATCGGCGGCGCGCCGATAACGACATCCGGACCTGCCTTTACATCGATCGTCATGGCGCGTGAAGTGCTCTGCTCCAGCGCGATTTTCAGCAAGGCGCCGCTATAGGCCGGGTCTGTCGATTGCAGGCCGATCTGCCCCAGTGTTGTTTCCGACGGGGCGCAGCACGTAAAGCCTTTTTCCTGTGCAA
>JACPDM010000066.1 GCA_016184045.1 Micavibrio aeruginosavorus
AGGGCCGTGCGCCGATTTTCATGGCCAATCCGGAGATTGTCTGGAAGTCCGGTGAAATCAGCGTGATGGAGGAAGGGTGCCTGTCCATCCCCGGCCAGTTCGCGGAAGTCGAGCGCCCCATGGGTGTGCGCGTCAAATACCTCGATTACAACAATACCGAGCAGGAATTGCTGGCCGAAGGCCTTCTCTCCCACTGCGTACAGCATGAGATCGATCACCTCAACGGCGTCCTGTTCATCGATTATCTCTCCAGCCTCAAGCGCGGCATGATCCTGCGCAAGGTGGCCAAGCTGATGAAAGACAGGGAAACGCTGTAGTGCCTTCTTCGTCCCCCTTGCGCGTCGTCTTTATGGGCACGCCCGACTTTGCCGTTCCGGCCCTGCAAGCCATTTTGCACAGTTCGCACAAAGTCGTCTGCGTCTATACCCAGCCGCCGCGCGGCAAGGGTCGCGGCCAGACGGTGCAGAAATCGCCCGTGCATGAGGCGGCGGAGGCGGCCGGGGTTGAAGTCCGGCATCCGCTTTCTTTTAAAAAAGATCTGGCAGCGCAGGCGGATTTCGCGGCGCTCGGAGCTGATATCGCGGTTGTGGCCGCGTATGGCCTGATCCTGCCGCAAGCGGTTCTGGATGCGCCGCGCTTTGGCTGCATCAATATCCATGCTTCGCTTTTGCCGCGCTGGCGCGGGGCCTCGCCGATTCAGCGCGCGGTCTGGGCGGGCGATAAAGAAAGCGGCGTGACCATCATGCAGATGGAGGCGGGCCTTGATACCGGGCCGATGATCGAAAAGGGGGTCGTGCATCTGCCGCCGGAAACGACGGCGCAAACCCTGCACGACGATCTGGCCCGGATGGGCGGGGCGATGATTTTGCCCGTTCTGGACCGCCTTGCGATGCAGGGTTTTGTCGCCAGCGAGAAACAGGACGATTCGCAATCGACCTATGCGCCGATGCTGACAAAGGACGATGGCCGTGTGGACTGGACGCAGCCTGCGGAGGCTATCGACCGTCAGATCCGCGCCCTCAACCCGTGGCCGGGCGTATGGACCATGGCCGGGGAAAAGCGCCTGAAAATTATTGAAGCAAGCTTGTCGCAGGAGGGCGCCAGCGCCGCCCCGGGAACGGTTCTGGATCGCGCCGGGCATATCGCCTGCGGCGGCGGCACGGTTTTGCGGCTAGACGTCGTTCAGCCGGAAAACGGCAAGCGCATGGATGCGGCGGCGGCTATAAACGGGCAGCATATCCGGCCCGGGGTGCTGCTGGCTTAGGCGCGGTTTTCTTTTCCTGATACAGGTCGCCCAGCAGTCCGGCTTTTCCGGCGCTTTCTTCCAGAATCTTCAAATCCGCCCCGGCATAGTGATGGTACAGCTCGATCGCGATGCTGACGAAACCGGGGCTGTGATGCGGTCCAAGGCGTTCGTCAAACTGGGCGTAATGGATGGCGTGCGCCATCTCATGCAGCAGGGTCGTGTTGTCGCGTGCCCCGAAATAGATGACATTCTCGTCGTCGTCATATTCGGAATGGTTGGTGAATTCACCCCATTTCAGGCGCGGGCAGTCGATATCGTAATCTTCGGCGATTTGCCGCAGCAGCTTGCGCGCCTCTGCCGCGTTTTTAAGGTCCCTGCGGACGCCGGAAAGATTGTCGTCCTCCCAGTCGTAAAGCGCCTGCTTTTTCCAGTCCGGCGCGGTGATCAGGGCGTCGGGGACGGAATCTTCTTCCAGAATCTCCATATAGGCCGCCTGCGCCGAGGTTTCGTCAAGGAAACGGCGGCAGGCGATGATTTTGTCCGGGTGTTGCCGCGCGATCCATCCGGTGGCAAAGCGGCCTTTCGCGTCCCGGCCCAGAACCAGCCAGGCATCGGCGTGGGGGTGATAGAAGGATTCGCTTTGTACGAAATCTTTTACATTCATGAAGGATATGGTATGTCCCGGACGTTTATAATTCCCTTAATGAAGCGCGAGAATCGCTGCAAATGCAACGCTGGAAACTGACAATTGAATATTGCGGCGCACCTTATGCCGGCTGGCAGCGGCAGGAATCCGGGATTTTGTCGGTGCAGCAGGCGGTCGAGGATGCTATCGACGCGTTCTGTCAGCAGCGCCTGACCATCCATGTCGCGGGCCGCACCGATGCCGGGGTGCATGCGCGCGGACAGGTGGCGCATTTCGATCTCGATTACGGGGACCGGGAGCTGGACGGCTATGCGCTGGTGATGGCGCTCAACGCGCACCTGAAAATGCGAGGCCATGCCGTCGCCGTTATCGCGGCGGAAACCGTGCCTGGCGATTTCCACGCGCGATTCAGCGCCATGAACAAGCTCTATATCTACCGCATCGTCAACCGCATTGCGCCCTTGGCGCTGGAAAGCGGCCTTGCATGGCAGATCCGCCGCCCCCTCGACGTCGCGGCGATGCAGGAAGCTGCAAACAGGTTGATCGGAAAGCACGATTTCACCACTTTCCGCGACAGCGAATGCCAGGCCAAATCGCCGGAGAAAACCATCGACCGTTTGCACTTCGACATTCTCCCCTATGACGATCACGGAGGGCGCGAAATCCGCTTCCATGCCGAAGCGCGCTCTTTCCTGCATCATCAGGTTCGCAACATGATCGGCACGCTGGTTCTGGTCGGGGAAGGGAAATGGACGCCGGACGACGTCAGCCGCGCTCTGGCGGCGAAGGATCGCACCAAGGGCGGTCCGACCGCCCCGCCGGACGGGCTTTACCTGATGCGGGTTGATTATTGAGCGCTGGCGAAAAAGCGCTCCAGCACGGTTTTGTAAACCGTTTCCAGTGTTCGCAGATCATCGACCGCCGCGCTTTCATCGGCCTTGTGAATGGTCTTGTTGATGAGGCCGCATTCGACCACGGGGCAATATTGCCGGATAAAGCGGGCATCTGACGTCCCGCCGCTCGTGGTCAGGGCGGGGACGCGCCCCGTCGCGGCGGCGACGGAATCGCGCACCAGATCGGTAAACGGTCCGGGCGGCGTGATAAAGCTGCGCGCCCCGCAGGTCGTTTCCAGGGCGTAACTTTCCCCGACCAGATCGAGCGCCGCCCGGAGTTCCGCTTCCAGCGTTTCCGGCGTCCACAGATCGTTGAAACGCACATTGAACCGCGCGCTGGCCGCAGCCGGGATGACGTTGTCGGCGGTGTTGCCGACATGGACATTGCTGAATTGCAGGGTGGATTCGCCGAAGAACTCCGATCCCTGATCCAGCTCCAGTGAAGAGAGCGCATCGATCATCCGCGCCAGTTTCGGGATCGGGTTGTCGGCGCGGTGCGGATAGGCGACATGTCCCTGAATCCCGTGCGCCGTGAGAAGGCCGGAGAGCGACCCGCGCCGTCCGATTTTGATTTCATCGCCCAGTTTTTCGGGATTGGTCGGCTCCCCGACGATGCAGGCATCGGGGATATGCCCGTTTTTCTTCATCCATTCCAGCACCTTGACCGTGCCGTCGATGGCGGGACCTTCCTCGTCCCCGGTGATGAGAAGGCTAATTGAACCCTTGCCTGCCGGGAAGGCCGCGAGCGCGGCGATAAAGGCGGCGATATTGCCCTTCATATCGGCGGCCCCGCGCCCGATCATTTGCCCGTCCACGATATTCGCGGCAAAGGGCGGCGACGACCACAGGGCTTCATCGCCGGTCGGCACGACATCGGTATGTCCGGCAAAGCACAGATGCGGCCCCGCCGCCCCGCGCCGGGCGAACAGATTGTCCACCGCGCCATAGCGCAATTTGGTGCAGGCAAACCCGAGCGGTTCCAGAACGCGGATCAAAACATCCTGCGCCCCGGCATCCTCCGGCGTCACGCTGGGGCAGCGGATCAGATCCTGCGTCAGGGCGACGACGTCAACCATGGTTTCCTACGTTCTCAGCAATTCGTTGATCGCGGTTTTTGCGCGGGTTTTTTCATCGACGCGCTTGACGATGACGGCGCAGGCAAGGCCGGGTCCGCCGTCTTTCCCCGGCAATGTGCCGGGAACCACGACGCTGTAGGCAGGAACGCGGCCCTGATAGATCGCGCCGCTCTCCCGGTCCACGATTTTTGTCGATGCGCCGAGAAAAACGCCCATGGACAGGACTGCGCCGGTTTCGACCCGCACGCCTTCCGCCACTTCGCTGCGCGCGCCGATGAAAACATTGTCCTCGATAATCACCGGGTCCGCCTGGAGCGGTTCCAGAACGCCGCCGATCCCCACCCCGCCGGAAATGTGGCAGTTCTTTCCAATTTGCGCGCACGATCCAATGGTGGACCATGTATCGACCATGGTGCCGTCATCGACATAGGCCCCGACATTGATGAAGCTCGGCATCAGGACGACGTTCTTGCCGATATAGGCGGAACGGCGCACATGGCAGCCCGGCACGGCGCGAAAGCCGCCCGCATGGAAATCGTCATGGTCCCAGCCGTGGAATTTAGATTCGATCTTGTCCCACCACGGCGCTCCGCCGGGCCCGCCATCGATCTGTTTCATCGGGTTGAGGCGGAAGGACAGCAGCACGGCCTTTTTAAGCCATTGATGCACGGTCCAGGATTCGCCCGCCCGCGTCGCGATCCGCAATTCCCCGCGGTCAAGGGCGTCCAGCGCCGCCGCGACCGCGTCCGCCGCCGCGCCTGTGCTGCCGGGGCCAAGCGTGTCGCGGGATTCCCACGCCGCATTGATGATGGTTTCAAGATCGTCCGGCTTGAGTGCGGGCTGCATGATGCTTATAACTCACCTGATGAACATGAATTGCACAATAGAATGGAATAGCCTTGATCCCGCCGGTTGGGAAGCGCGTTTTTCGGCCATCCGCCGCTCCACCCTGCCGCAATCCTATGATTACGCCCGCGCCGTCTGCCCGCTTTATGGGCAACGCGGACAATGGGGCCTGATCCGCATCGGCGGGGCGGAAGCCGGCCTTGTGCAGATGCTGGAGGCGCGGCTGTTCGGGCGCGCCCTGCATGCGCTTGCCATCGACCGCGGGCCGCTGTGGTTTCCGGGGTTCGGCGGGGTCATGCATCTGCGCGCGGTGCTGGATGAACTCAATCGCCTGTTTCCGGCGCGGTTCGGGCGCAGGCGCCGTCTGATCCCGGAAATCGCCAAAAGCCCTACCGCGTCCGGATTGCTGCAACAGGCGGGGTGGACGGCGAAGGGGCCGGATTACACGACGCTCTGGCTGGACCTGACCCGCCCGCCCGAGGAGCTGCGCGCAGGCCTCAAAGACAACTGGCGGGGGTGCCTGAAGAGGGCGGAGCGCGGGCCGCTGGTCCTGCGCTGGGATACGCAAGGGGCGGCGATCGACACCCTGATTTCCGGCTATGTCGCTGATCGGCAAATAAAATCCTACCCCGGCCCGGCGCCGAAGGTGATTCGCGCCCTTGCCCGGCAGTTTTCTGCCGAAGGAAAGGCGCTGATCGGGCAAGCCTTGCTGGACAATCGCCCCGTATCCTCTATCCTCATTCTCTGTCATGGCTGCGCCGCCACCTATCAGGTTGGCTGGAACGATCCCGAAGGGCGCAAGCATGGCGGGCATTACGCGTTATTATGGGATGGTTTCGCGCAGTTGCAAAAGCGCGGTATAATGGATCTTGATCTAGGAAGACGGCACAGGCGGCCAGCGCGTCACGCTGGCGGGGCTTTATACCTAGCGCGATTCTCGCCGCGGCGCTGCTGGCGGCCGCCCCGGCCCATGCGGCGGGGCCGACCAATAAAATCCAGAAAATGACGTATGAGGTTTACGCCGGGGGCATCAACGCCGTGTCGGCGGAGCTGGATGTCGCTTACAAGGCCAGGGAAAAATACAACCTTGCGCTTTCCGCGTTCACCAAGGGGTTCCTCGGCGCGCTGGCACCGTGGAAGGGCACGTTCGAAACCCATGGCTGGATCAACAAGGACGGCATGGACCAGCCTGAACTGCACCGCTCCACCGCCACCTGGCGGGACGAGGAGGAGGTCAAGGAATACACCTACGACCGCAAGGGCCACTTCACCGGATACAGCGTGAAAGACCCGGATAACGCCGGCAAGGTCGAAAAACCCGCGCCCGAGCTGGCCGAAGGGACCATTGATATCCTGACTGCGACGCTGCACGCCATGTCGGAGATCGGCGATGGCCGTACCTGCGCCGGAACGTCGGAGATTTTCGACGGCAAGCGCCGTTTTAAAATGCAGTTCCGCTTTGAGGATTATGAGGAGCTAAGCGCCACGCGCTACAACGTCTATCAGGGCCCGTCGCAGCGCTGCGTGGTCGAGGTCTCGCCCGTCGCCGGGGAGTGGCACAGCAAACCGCGCGGCTGGATGTCGATTCAGGAACAGGGCCGCCAGCACGGCAGTCTGCCAACCGTGTGGTTCGCCAAACTCGACCCCGAAGGCCCGGCCGTCCCGGTGAAGATCCGCGTCAAGAGCGATTACGGCGCGATGTTCATGCATCTGGTCAATTACAACGACGGCAATTCCACCGTGACGGCTGCGATCATGAAGGACGATGCGGACGAAGTCGCGAACTCCCCCGCGCCCGATGGGGCGCAAAAACCCGCGGCGCAGGCGGCGCTGCGCGAGTAATCCTTGATTCCGCCCTTCCTGACGTTAAACCGGGGCTATGGATTGCCCCGGTTTTGTCATATATTGCAATATGATGTGACTTGAGCGGTTCTGCCGTTCATGCACCATGCCTGACAGGAGATATTAAAGATGGATGCCCCCAAAACCCCTCTTGCCTGCGTCATCCTGACCGCCGGTTTCGGCAAGCGGATGAAATCGGCCAGGCCCAAGGTGATGCATGAAATCGCCGGGCAGCCGATGATCAAATGGCTGCTGCGCAGCGTTGAGGAGCTCGCGCCGGAGAAAATCATCGTCGTCACCGCCCCCGACGCGGTGAGCGTCGCGCAGACAGTGAAACCGCATATGACGGTGGTGCAGCAAAAACCGCTGGGCACGGGCGATGCCGTACGCGCCGCGCTGCCCGCGCTGGCGGGGTTCACGGGCGACGTTCTGGTCCTGCTCGGCGACATGCCGCTGCTGTCCGCCGGGATGATGCAGGGCCTTATTGAAACGCGCCGCCATGGGCCCGATACGGGCATGGCCGTTCTCGGCGTCGAATTCAAAAACCCGCCCGCCTATGGCCGCCTTGTGATGAACCCCGACCGGACCTTGAACCGCATCGTCGAAGACAAGGACGCAACACCGGAGGAACGCGCCATCAAGCTCTGCAACACCGGCGCGTTTTGCATCGACGGCGCAAGGCTTGCCGACTGGGTCGGAAAAATCGGCAACACCAACGCGCAAGGCGAATATTACATCACCGACCTGCCCGGCATCGCCGCGAAGGAGGGGATCAAAACCCGCGTCTGCATCCTTTATGACGCCGACGAAGTGACGGGCGTCAATTCCCGCGCGGATCTCGCCGTAGCGGAGACCGTGGTGCAAAAACGCCTGCGCAAGAAAGCGCTGGAAAACGGCGCGACGCTGATCGATCCGGATACGGTCTATTTTTCATGGGATACGAAACTGGGCCGCGATGTCGTCGTCGGGCCCAATGTGGTCTTCGGTCCCGGCGTGGTGGTGGGCGATGACGTCACCATTCATGCGTTCAGCCATATCGAGGGCGCGCGCATCGACAATGACTGCGTCGTCGGCCCCTTCGCCCGCCTGCGGCCCGGCACGCATTTGTGGCAAAAGGTGCGGGTGGGGAATTTTGTCGAAGTGAAAAATTCCCTTCTCCATGACGGGGTCAAGGCCAATCACCTTGCCTATATCGGCGATGCCGAAATCGGCGCGGGGACGAATTATTCCTGCGGCGCCATTACTGCCAATTACGACGGGTTCGACAAGCACAAAACCGTCATCGGCGAAAACGTCATGGTCGGCAGCAACGTGACGCTGGTGGCTCCGGTGACGCTCGGCAACGGCGCCTACATTGCCGCGGGCAGCACGGTGACAAAAGACGTTTCCGCCGATGCGCTGGTGGTGGAACGCGCCGAGACCAAACAGCTCGAAGGCTGGGCGGCGCGGAACCGGAAGAAGAAAAATGCAAAGTAATAGGATGGCAAGGCGTCAGAGAAAATCTTTTGTGCCCTTTTTGGGGTTATGCCTCCTGTTTATTGTCATGTTACTTTCAGGGAATTTCTTTTTTTCTGGCAAAGCGCTTTCATGTCCATTCGCTCCCCCCGGAGCAACGGAGCAGGAGGCGGAGAAGATATTTGGGGAGGCTGTTTTTATAGGCAGGGGCCGGATCATAGACATAAGTCCGCCAAGTGAAAACACTTTCACGTTCCAGATAGTGCAGCCTTACCGTGGAATTTCTGATGGAAACATAAAGGTGTACGGCCTGAATGATTGCGGCAGACTGGGAATACCCAAAGGCCAAATATATGAGGAGATTATATATAAAGATGATTCAGGCCGCTATCGCTATGCTCCGAGCAGCGTTTTTTCCTTTCAT
>JACPDM010000069.1 GCA_016184045.1 Micavibrio aeruginosavorus
GAATTACTGGCTGACGGTCTCGAAATAGCTGTCGATGCTATTGACCAGCGCGCGGGCGATTCGGGCGCGGTAATCCGGCTGGGAGAGGAGAATCGATTCCTGATTGTTGGACATATAGCCAAGCTCAATCAGCACGGACGGGATGTCCGGGGCCTTGAGGACGGCGAACCCGGCATAGCGATGCGTGTTTTCCAAAAGGCGCACCCCCCCGCCTTTGAGGGCGGAGACCGTCTTGTTGGCGAAGAATTTCGACTGGTTCATCGTGTCGCGCATGGCCAGATCGACCAGAATATTGGCGACGTCCTGATCTTCGTGGCTGAGGTCGATTCCGGCAATCGCATCGGACAGGTTTTCCCGTGCCGCCAGTTTCTCGGTTTCCTTATCAGATGCTATTTCCGACAGCGTATAGATCGACGCCCCGCGCACGCCGTCGCGGTTGATCGAATCGGCATGAAGCGAAATGAAAAGATCGGCCTTCTTCGCCCGTGCGATGGCGACGCGCTGCGACAGGCGGATAAAGACATCCTTGTCCCGCGTCAGCATGACGCGGTAACGCCCCGTATCCTCCAGATGTTTTTTCAGATCGCGCGCCATGGCCAGAGTGATGTTTTTTTCCTTGAGACCCTGATGCCCAAGCGCACCGGGATCGTCGCCGCCGTGGCCGGCATCGATCACGATCAGCGGGCGCTGAGAGGACGGCACGGCGGTTTTGGGCGCTTGCGTTTTTTGCGGGGCAGGCCCGGGTTCGGGCGGGCGGATGTTTCCGGCGACGGTTGAGGATGCGGCGGGCGCAATCATCGAATTGCCCCCCGGCCCTGCGCTGGAACCTGGAACCTTGAGGCGGCCATGAACGATGCTGCGGCTTTTGACGAAGGCGGCTTCGCTGGCGGAGGAAAAATCGATGACCAGCCGGTCCGGCTGTCCGTCCTTGCGCGGCAGGACGAAGGCGGAGCCGATCAGCATCGGCTGCTCCAGATCGATCACCACGCGGGAAATGCCCGGTTGCAGCGGCCCCTGACGGATATCCTTTACCCCCGTTCCCGGCGGACGGATGATGGACCCGGCGCGCCAGTTGAAATCGGGCATATCGACCACCAGCCGCACGGGATTGGCCAGCATGAAACTGCGAAATTCGGTCTGGCCGCTCAGCTCAAAGACCAGCCGCGTCTTGCCGGGGTGCGGGCCGATACGCAGGGACAGAATATCCAGCGCCAGCGCCGGACCCGCTGCCAGCATCAGGATGCTGAAAACGCAGATGAATAAAAACGCGGCGATGGGATGTTTTCGATCGGACAAGGCGGGCTTACCACGGGCATCGCGAGATTCTGGAAAAACAAAGGCCGGTTTCTACCGGTGCATGAGGATACTATGGCATATAGTATCTTGCCCTGCCAGTGCCAGAGCGGCGGTTTCTGCGGGTTTTTCGTCGGATTGCAGCCCTTTCCGCCGCGCAGGAATAATTGTTGTATCCCGTGCGCAAGGGTTGTATTGTCCTTTTTAGCGACCCGTTGCGGCTCTAGCAGTTTATGGAATTAAGGAAAAAGTTTCGCTAGTCACAACGGCAATGATGGGAAAGTCCCGATCTGGCTTTCTGCTCCGGCGCTGAACACAAAACTGTCGGTTTGTCCGCAGATTTGCACCCGTTGTGACGCAAGGCTTTCGCCGGATCAGGATTTCTCACGATTTTAACCTTTTATGAGATGCGTCACGCATCGCCTCTCCGCCGCAGTCGCTTGGCGGGACCGGGGGCGGGATCGTGCGCCTTTTGGAGATTTATAATGACAAAACGTATGCTGATCGATGCAACCCATGCGGAAGAAACGCGGGTTGCCGTCGTCGATGGCAACCGCCTGATGGAATTCGACTATGAAAGTCAGGTCCGCCGCCAGATCAAGGGCAGCATCTATCTGGCCAAGGTCACGCGGGTCGAGCCGTCCCTGCAGGCGTCCTTCGTGAATTTCGGCGGCAACCGCCACGGCTTCCTGCCCTTTGCCGAGATTCATCCCGATTACTACCGCATCCCGATTGCCGACCGCGAAGCCTTGTTGGCCGAGCAGAAGGCCGAGATGGAAGCCTATATGGCGGAAGAGCGCGCCGCCGAGGAAGAGGAAGAGCGCGCGGCTGCCGGAATGGGCGAAGGCGTGGGCGAGGAGTCCGAAACCGAAGAGGAAGAGGATATCGTCGAGGAACTCGGCGGTGAAAAACCGCCCGCCGATGAGAGCGATGAAGATGACGAAGACCCCGGCGTGGAGGAAGATTCCGGGCTTTCCGAATCGAGCGAGGCCGCAGGCGAAGATGTTACCGTCCTGGAGGAAGAACCCAACCTGGATTTCAGCCCGATCGAGGAAGACGAAGGCGACGAACTCCATATGGAGGAAACGCTGGATGAAGCCCTTGAGGGTGAGGCGACCGGAGCGGGAGACGCCGAGAACTTTGACGAGTCCGGCGAGTCCGACGAAGACGCCGACGATGTTTCCGGCAATGTCGCGGACGCTGTTTCTGAAGAAGGCCAGCCTGCCGGAGAGAATGCCGAAGGCGGCGAGGGCCGTCGTCGCGGGCGTTATCGCGGACGCGGCGGAAACGGCGGCGGGCGTCATCATCGCGGGCGCGGTGGGCGCGGCCGTCATGCCGCATCCTCCAGCCGCCAGGTCGAGGTTCTAGGCGGCGACGGCGTCGATGGCGATCGTCCGGTGCGCCCGACCAGCCGCCGTCATTACAAAATTCAGGAAGTGATCAAGCGCGGCCAGATCATGCTGGTTCAGGCCAGCAAGGAAGAGCGTGGCAACAAAGGCGCGGCGATGACGACCTATCTTTCGCTGCCGGGCCGTTACTGCGTGCTGATGCCGAACTCCCCGCGTGGCGGCGGTGTTTCCCGCAAGATCGCCAACTTCGCCGAGCGCAAGCGCATGCGTGAAATCCTTTCCGAACTCAATGTTCCGGAAGGTATGTCGGTGATCATGCGGACGGCAGGGATGTCGCGCACCAAGGTCGAGATCAAGCGCGATCTCGATTACCTGCTGCGCCTGTGGGACGAAATTCGCGAGCTGACGCTCAAATCTTCAGCCCCGGCCCTGATCCATGAGGAAGGCAAACTGATCCGCCGCGCCGTGCGCGACCTCTACAGCCGGGATATCGAGGAAATCGTCGTGTCCGGCGATGACGGCTTCAAGGCCGCCCGCGACTTCATGAAAGTGATGATGCCCTCTCATATCAAGCGCGTCATCCAGTACAAGGACGATCAGATGCCGCTGTTCCAGCGTTATCAGGTCGAAAGCCAGATCCGCGAGATGGGCGAGCCGACGGTGACGCTGAAATCGGGCGGTTACCTTGTCATCAACCCGACCGAGGCGCTGGTCTCCGTCGACGTCAACTCGGGCCGCGCCACGCGCGAGCGCCATATCGAGGAGACCGCGCTGAAGACAAACCTTGAGGCGGCGGAAGAAGTGGCGCGGCAATTGCGCCTGCGCGATCTCGGCGGGCTTGTGGTGATCGATTTTATCGACATGGAAGATCGCCGCAACAACGCGAAAGTCGAGCGCAAGCTGCGCGACGCGCTCTCTACCGACCGTGCCCGCATCCAGATGGGGCGGATCTCGTCTTTCGGGCTGATGGAGCTTTCGCGCCAGCGCCTCAATCCGTCGCTGACCGAAGCGCAGTTTGAAAAGTGTAAACATTGTCAGGGAATCGGCCATGTTCGCACTGTCGATAACGCCGCCATCCTTGCGCTGCGCGCGCTGGAGGAAGAGGGCATGCGGGCGCGGGCGGCTGCGGTTCAGCTGACCGTCTGCAACGACGTTGCCATCTATATCCTCAACAACAAGCGCGAAATGCTGGCGGATATCGAGCGCCGCTATGATTTCAAGGTGATGGTCCGGATCGAAGATCCGCTGGTCCTGTCTCCGGCGATCTACAAGATCGATCTCGTCCGCATCGAGTCCGAAGATGAGGGCGAAGAGGAGCAGGAGAGCCGGAGCGAAAGCCGGGAAGGCGTGCGCGAAGGGGGCCGCGATGGCGGTCGCCGCGGTCGCGGCCGTCGCGGCGGGCGTGATCGTTATCGCAGCGAGGAGGAATCCGTAGAAGCAGATGAAGAATCATCCGCCAGTGAATCCGCAGCGCCTGAGTCCGAAGCTCCGGATGAAAACGGCGACGCCGCAGAGTCCGTGGCCGATGAAGGCGATTCCGGGCAGCAGCACGGCGGTGAAGAACGCCGCGAGCGCAATGGCGGTCGCCGCCGTGGCCGCCGCGGCGGGCGTGGCCGAAACCGCGAGGGGCGGCCGCAGCAGGACGGGGACAGCGTTGCTGCCGAGGAACGCCAGCCTGAATCCGGACCGGAACAGGAATCCGGGTCGCGCAGCCGTCATCATCATCGCGCCGAGCAGGAGCAAGCTCCGGTTCCGCAGCCTTCCGCCGTGGCCGCAAGCCCGGCGCGCAGCGAGCCGGTCTTCTACGGACGCCGCACCCGCAGCAGCGACTCCGCCAGCAACGATGCCGGGCAGCAAGCCCAGCAGGAGTCTGCTGAAGCCAAGGCCTATGAAGTGGTGAATGAGCAACCCGGCCAGAAGAAAAAAGGCTGGTGGAATCGCATCGTCGAATAGGGATCGATAAAATTTGAAATAAATCCCCCGGAATGCCGAAGGGGGATTTTTTCTTGTTCAGATTTAATTTACATAATCGCAATATACTGGTTAATGTCCCTTTGCAGCCGTGTGCCTGTTACCCCGCAGACTGACAGGCAGGCGGCGATGACCAGAGGGATATTTGTCCCCCTGAGCCGCCGACGTGAAACGTCGGCGGCCTTTTTATCAAGGCGATTCTCCACTGGATTGCGCGCGGGACACGCCTTATTCTTTCTCCTGTCCCTTTTAATGAATCCCGGAGCATGGCGGAAATGACACGACACACCATCCTGACGACACTGGCGGCAATCCTGCTTCTGGGCGGCGTGCTGATTCCCGGGGTAACGATGGCGGAGGATAGTAAAAAGGCGGAGGCGACAACTGCCGCAGAAACCGCGCCTGCCAATCCGACTCTGGCGAAGGTGGAGAAGCAGGCCAAGGCCCTGATCGAAAATCTGGGGTAGCCCGAACTCAAGCATCTTTATTTCATCAAGGAAAGCTTTGGCGGCACCAGCGCCGTCAAGATCGTGCGCCGCGATGTCGGCAACGCCGTCAAGGAATGCGGCAAGGCCAATCCCGATATGAAGGCAAAGCTCGATGCGCGTTTCCAGCAATGGACGAACGCCGTCGATCCGGCGGTGAAGGAGAAAGAAAAGGCCATAGACGACGCGATTGCGCAGCAGACCTACGCCAAGCCGAAGGACATCAAGGATTACCTGAAAACCATCCAGCAGGCCGCCGATGAAGCGAACAGGAACCTGGAAAAGAAAGTCATCACGACACCCGAGGCTTGCGGCGGCCTGCTTGAATCCATGGACAGAACGCAGGATGTCGTGCAAACGCTGATCACGGAGATGAAACTCCGCCCGTGGCCCCCGGTTGCGGAAGACGAGCCGCCTGCCGGAAAAATTTCAATCCCGAACTAGGATGAATGCAAGAGTATGTCACTGCGTGTTCTTCATGTGATCGCCGGAGCCGAGCAAGGCGGGGCCGAAACATTCTTCACCGACGCTGCGCAAGCCCTGCATGACAGCGGGGTCATCCAGCATGCCGTCCTGCGGCCGAACAACCCGGAGCGCCTTGCGCTGATGGGGCGGCTGGGAATCGGCTATGAAACGGCGTCCTTCAATTCGTGGCTGCGCTTTCCGACGGCGCGGACGCTCAAAAAGGCGGTCAGGGATTTCCGCCCGGACGTGATCCATTACTGGATGGGCCGTGCCGGAACCTACGCGACCGCCGATACCGGCTGCCGCCGCATCGGATGGTATGGCGGCTATTACAAGCCGGAGCGCTTCAGGAATTGCGATTTCCATGTCGCCTGCACGCATGATATCGCACGGCACATCGTCGATTGCGGCATTCCGCAGGACCGCGTTTCGGTTCTGCATACCTATGCGGATTTTCCTGACGCGGTTCCGGTCGACCGTGCGTCTCTGGACACGCCGGAAGATGCGCCTTTGCTTCTGGCGCTGGCGCGGCTGCACCCGAAAAAGGCGATGGATATTTTGCTGCGCGCGATGCCGAAAATCCCCGGCGCGTATTTGTGGATTGCCGGGGACGGACCGCTGAAAGATGAACTGACGGCGCTCTGCACATCGCTCGGGCTTGATGATCGCGTCCGGTTTCTGGGGTGGCGCAATGATCGCGGCGCGTTGCTGGCGACCGCGGATATTTGCGTTTTCCCGTCGCGCTATGAACCGTTCGGGACGGTGACGGCGGAGGCCTGGGCCATGGGTGTGCCGCTGGTCGCAGCCAAGGCGGCGGGGCCGAAGGCTTATGTCAGCCATGAGAAGGACGGTTTGCTGGTCGAAATTGACGATGTCGACGGACTTGCCGCCGCCGTTAACCGCCTGATCGCCGATCCGGGGCTGCGGCAAAAACTGGTCGAAAACGGGCGAATTTCCTACGACCGGGATTTCTCGAAACGGGCTTTTACGGCCAATGCGCTGGCGCTTTACAGCCGGATCGCCAAAAGCTGAGGGTTTTGGCGAGAAAAGGTTCGGAAGTTTGCCTTTTTTAAAGTTTCCATGACAAAATTGAATGGTAAAAAACGGAAGGTGAAAATCCGTGATACCGGATAACGGCGATAGCGATCCTGACCTCCTGCCCGGCGTGCAAGACGATGCGCGCCCGGAAGACGATATTGGCGATGACGATATCGCGGATGATGAGGAAGACGAAGGCGAGGACGGTGACGGCGACGGGCCGATGACGCTCGCCCTCAACACGCCCGAGCCGGCGCAGGCGCTGCAGGCAGCCGACCCTCTTAAAAAAGGCAAGGGCGACCCGAAGGCGAAAAAGGGAGCGAAGGTTCGCGCCGCGAAAACCGAATCCGCCGAAGGCCGGGCGATCGATGTGACGCTGAGCGATGCCGCCCTTGGTCTTGCGGAACCGGAGGACGCCAAAGGGGACGACCCGGAGCAAGAACAGCAGCAACAGGAAATGTCCGCGTTCGACCGCGATGAAATCACCGACCCTGAAGTCGATGCCGACAAGATCGAATTGATGAGCATGCTGGCCGGGGGCCGGGAGAAACCGTGGGAGAATGAAAAACTCTCTGTGGTCGAGCGGATGATGCTCGGCGAAGGCTATGACCGGAATACGGAAGCCTTGGAGAAAGAGCAGGCGGAAGAGGGCGATCCGAAAGCGAAGGGGAAAAGCGGTCCTGCGAAGGCGGCTGCCGTTGCCGCCGTCGCCGTCGCTGCGGGCGCTGCGGGCGTTGTTGCTGCCGGCATCAAAGCCGCCGCAGCGGAGGAGAAAAAACCGGGTCTTGCCGGGGTCAGTCGCGGCCCGCAGCGCGCCACCGATCAGGATCGCCAGCCGGTGCGCAACGATACCGGACGCGTGCCGGAAAACAGAACGCAAAACAATGTCGTTATGACCGCGCAAGCGCGCCAGAGTGCCGGGGATGCCTCGCTGCGCCGCGTGGGGCCGGGCCTTGCCGCCAGCATCGGCGGCCCGGAGGCGCGTGGCGCGAAGGGGCAGATACAGGACGGCAAGGATCTTTTGACCGACATGCTGGACGATCTGGTCAGCGATCCTGATAGCCCGGGGATGCTCCAGATGAGTCCGTTTGCAAATACATCCGACCCGGACCAGTCGCTTCAGCAGGCGATGAACCTGATTTACGCCAGTCTGGGGACGGACGCCCTGATGAACGTGTCTCCATACCGCATGGCGGGGTGGGATGAAAAGCGTCTGGAACAAAAAGAAAATTCAGCCGATGTGACGGTGGCCCCGGCCCCGGAAACGAGCGCCCCCGACCCGGAACTGGATTATCGCCGTGATATGCAAATTAATCTTGGACCCGGCGGTATGTAATCGTGTATAAAGGTCATGTCACTTTTTAAGGGAAACGGCCATGACCATGGATGAAAAACCGGCTCCTGCCGATGCCAGCCCCGAACACTCTGCCCGCCCGGCTTTTGTGAGCGCGCCATCCGGTGACGCCGAACGTGAAGAACAGGCCGCCGCCGAAAAACGCGCCGATGCCCGCGAAAAGGCCGCTTTTGCCCGGGCTGCCGCCAAAGATAAGGAAGACGCCGAAGAGGAACGCAAAACCCGCCTTGCCGGTTTTGCCGCCGCGCCGAAGCCGGGCGATGATGATACGGCACTCAAACCGCCTGCCAGCGACACGCCCGATTTTGACTTGCGCGGTAAAGGCTGGATCTATTGCGGCAAAGACGCGCGCGGCCGCGGCACATGGGTTCGCGACCGCGGCGGCGAGATTGAAATCCCCTACTCCAAATCCTGCGGCATGAGCCCCGGGCAGATACAGATGGTGCGTACCCTGGCCCAGCAAAAAGGCTGGACCCAGCTTTGCGCCTTCAAGGGCAGCGGGCGCGGCATTGACGCGGTGGCGACGCAGCTCCTGGCCTCAGGCGGAATGCCGTGCTGCGCCGATGCCAAGATGGCGGGAAGCATCAGCGCCTGGAGGAAATCCGGTATCGAGGCGATGAAGGCCATGCAGTGCGAGATGCACAACAGGGCGCAGGCGGCGTCGAGCGCCCCGCATTAGGACGCGGCAGGCGATGATGCCTTGTGCATCAAACGGTGCTGACTTGCCAGCATGATCCCGAGAAGAACGATTGCCCCGGCCTGATGCATCGCGCCCAGCGCGATGTTAACCTGCGTCAGCAATGTCGCGATGCCCAGCCCGACCTGCACAACCGCCATGACCCCCGCCAGTAGCGCGATGGAATCGCGGCGGTTTATGAAGGCGTAGAGCATCACCATGAAAAACGTCGTGATCGCCAGCCAGCGATGGGTGAATTGAACCCCGGCGGGGCTGGAGTGGGGGTTGCCGAAATCGGGCGGAATCAGGCCGGCACCCATCCGGGGGAAAGTGTTATAGATCATCCCCGCGTCAAGCCCGGCGACGAACGCGCCCCAGACGATCGTCGTCGCCAGAAACGCGAGAACGAACCAGCCGAAGGCGATATGCGGGCCGCGACTGCCATGCCTTTGCAGATCGCGCCGGAAATCCAGCGCGATCCAGAGCATCAATGCAAAGACAAGAAGCGCCATGCCAAGATGCAGCGCCAGACGGAAATGGCTGACAGACGGGCGGTCGATCAGGCCGCTTTGCACCATGAACCAGCCGATGAATCCCTGGGCGCCGCCCAGCGCCAGAAGGCCAAGGAATTTCCAGCCCTGCCCCTTTGGAATTCGCCGCCTTAGCGCGAACCACAGCAGCGGCAGGCCGTAGACGAGGCCGATGGAGCGGCCCCACAGGCGGTGCAGCCATTCCCAGAAGAAAATCTTTTTGAAATCGCCAAGCTCCATCCAGAAATGTTTGGCGGCAAATTCGGGGGTCTGCTTGTAAAGATCGAATTGATGTTGCCACGCGGCTTCATTCAAGGGCGGCAATGCTCCGGCCACAGGCTTCCATTCGGTGATCGACAGGCCCGATTCGGTCAGGCGCGTCACCGCGCCGATCACGGCCATGGCAAAAACCATAAAGCAGCAGAGCAAAAGCCAGTTTGAAATCGCGCGGTTTGAGGTCATGGCCCGTTCACGCCCCTGACGCAAGGGGCCGGGGTCCGGGGCATCATAAACACCAAAAGGCAAGGCGGCGCAATCCTTGGCGCTTTTTTGCCGGGGCGCGCTTTAAGGCGTTTTCCCGCGGGGGGGTTTGATGTATATGATAGGCCGGATGATCCCGGTACGGGATTTATGGATAATCAGGGCATCATGGCGGAAAACCAGCACAAAACAGATGTCGTCATCATCGGCGCGGGGCCTGTCGGCCTGTTCGCGGTGTTCGAGCTTGGCTTGCTGGATATCAAGGCGCATCTTGTGGATATACTCGACCGTCCGGGCGGGCAATGCGCCGAGCTTTATCCGGAAAAACCGATTTACGACATACCCGCCCTGCCTGTCGTAACAGGGCAGGAGTTGACCGACCGCCTGATGGAGCAAATCAAGCCCTTCAACCCCGTCTTTCATTTCGGCCAGATGGCGGAAAGCCTCGAGAAAACCGCGGAAGGCTGGCGTGTTACGACGGATCTTGGCACGGTCATCGACGCAAAAGTGGTGGTCATCGCCGCCGGGGGCGGTTCGTTCGTGCCGAAAAAACCCGCCATTCCGGGTATCGACGCTTATGAAGGGAGCGCGGTTTTCTATGCCGTGCGCAAGATGGAGCAGTTTCGCGGCAAGCATCTGGTGATCGCGGGCGGCGGGGATTCGGCGCTGGACTGGACCCTGAACTTGCAGCCGCTCGCGGCGTCGCTGACGCTGGTGCATCGCCGGGACGATTTCCGCGCTGCGCCGGACAGCATCAACAAGATGCGAGCGCTGGTCGCTGACGGGAAGATGAAGCTTGAAATCGCTGCGATTACGGGGCTTTCCGGAGCGGATGGCGCGTTACACGCCGTAGCGTTACAGTCAAAAGAGAAGGGCGATTACACAATCCCCGCCGATTGCATGCTCGCCTTTTATGGCCTGACCATGAAGCTGGGGCCGATTGCGAATTTCGGTTTGAATCTGCATGAAAATCTGGTTCCCGTGGACACGGAAAAATTTGAAACCGCGACGTCCGGTATTTTCGCAATCGGCGATATTAACCACTATCCCGGCAAGCTCAAGCTGATCCTGTCCGGTTTCCATGAAGCCGCCCTGATGGCGCAGCAGGCGTTCCGCTATGTTTATCCTGAGCGCAAGCTGCGCTTTCAGTATACGACTTCCTCCTCCGACCTTCAGACCAAGCTGGGGGTGGCGCAGAATGAAGCAGCCTGACCCTTCGCGCCCCCCGCGCTCGCTGGACGTGGTCGAAAGCGTCGATTACGGCTACCGCCTCCTGTGGCGGGAGCGCGACTACCTGATCCGCCTTGCCGCCGTGCCGCTGGTGGTCAAGTTCATCTGCCTCATGGCCCTTGTCGGCCTCGGGTGGGAGCGTGACTTTATTCGCTCCGCCCTTGTCATGCTGCCGTCGTTTTTTACGGAAGGCTGGATGCTGGCGCATCTGGTGCGGCTGGTGTTTCTGGACCAGCGCTGGCCGTTCCAGCCGACCGGAAACCGGGCGCTGGACGCGGCCATGCTGGAGGACCGCGCTTACGGCGTCACCGCCGGGGCGCTGTTTTATGTGGTCACCAAGTTTTTGCTGTCGGGGGCGCTCGGCCTGATCAATCAGGCGCAGGTCAGTACGACCGGCAATCTTCCTGTTCAGGGCGAGATTCCGCCGGAAATTGCGCTGGCGGGGTTTGTCCTGACGGTTCTGACGCTATGGGGGTTCCGTTTCATTTTTCTCTATGTCCCGGCGTCGGTAGGGGCCAGCCTCAGCGCCCTGACGCAGATGCGGCAGGGCCTCAGGCTTTCCCTCCAGATTCTGGGGACATGGCTCGTCTGTCTTGTGCCGTTCGTCATGATCCTGCTGTTTCTGGCCTCGATTATTGTCGCCCCTTATGCCGGGGGCGCGGCGGAACTGCCTCTTTTCGTCAAAGGCGCGTCGATCATCCTGCAAACCATCGCCGATACGGCGATTGCCATCGTCAGCACGGCAGCCATCGCCTATGGCCTTAGAAAGATGATTGAAAACGCCGCCCGCGCGGGTTAAATCAGGATCATGAAAACGCTTACCCTCAATGTCACCAATCTCGACGGGACCGACCATGCGGTCGAGGCGCTTGCCGGCTGGCAGGTGATGGAAATTCTGCGCGACCACGGTTTTCCGATCAAGGCCGAATGCGGCGGGGCATGCTGCTGCGCGACTTGCCATGTCTATGTCGCGCCGGACTGGGTGGACCGCGTCAATCCGATGGGCGAGGATGAAGAAGTCATGCTCGATTCCGCCATGGATGTGCGCGAAAACTCCCGCCTGTCCTGTCAGATCGTGATGACCGAGGCGCTTGACGGCCTGCATGTCATCATCGCGCCGAATCCGGAATAAGGGCGGCCCGGACAATTCGGGCTGAGTCTTTTCACCGCGCTTTCCTGCGCGGCGTCTTCAGCAATACAGATCCTTCAGGATCTTCATAATTGCGGCGGCCTTTTTATCCTTCAGGCTGTAATAAACGAACAGGCCATCGCGCCGCGCGGTCAGGATTCCGCTTTCGCGCATAGCGCGCAGATATTGCGATATTTGCGACTGGCTGGCCTGCGGCTCGGAGGCGACAATATCGCCTGCCGTGATCTCCCCGGATTCGATAATTGTGCACAGAATCGACAGGCGCAGTGGGTGCGCAAGGATATTGAGCATCAGCAAGGCGTCCTGCATGGATTTCCCGCGCATGTTCAGGCTTTTTTTGACGGCGCTCATTATTTTTCTCCTTTTTCAGTCGTTGCGGCCTTGACTTTTATATTAAGAAAATTTAATTTACAAATATATAATATAGTGAATGTCCAAAACATCAAGGAGGCCGCAATGACAAAGAACTATCAGGAAATAACACAGGATATTTCCGCCTATACCGGGGCGCTGCGCAAGATCGTTCCAGAGACGATGGACGGGTTCTATGCCATGGCGAAGGCGGCCACCAAGACGGGCGCGGTGGATGAAAAAACAAAGGAGCTGATCGCGCTTGCAATCGGGGTATCGACGCGCTGCGACGGATGCATCGGGTTCCACGCCAAGGCGCTGGTGCGGCTCGGGGCGACGCGGGAGGAGATCGCTGAAACTCTTGGCATGTGCGTCTATATGGGCGG
>JACPDM010000009.1:0-11332 GCA_016184045.1 Micavibrio aeruginosavorus
GGCCGACCATTTCCCCGTAATTCCGCAGGCCGCGGGCAAGGGCGGAGCGCAGCCCCTGTTCATGCGTGCCGCCCATCGGCGTCGGGATGGTGTTGCAATAGGAATGCACGAAGCCGTCATGGCGGTCTGTGGGCCAGGCGACGGCGAATTCGACGCGGCCGCCGTTATCGGGCAGTTTCATCGACCCGTGGAAGGCGGAGGGAGTCGCCGTCGGGCGGCTGCCGAGTTCGGATTTCAGAAAATCGAGAAGGCCGCTCGGGAAATGGAACACTTCCTGCGCCGGGACTTTCGTGTCCCTGACGAGACTTTCATCGCACGACCAGTGAATGGCCACGCCCCGGAACAGATAGGCCTTGGAGCGCGCCATCTGGTGCAGGATGGCGGGGCGGAATTTCGCACCCGTACCGAAGATTTCCGCATCGGGATGGAAGCAGACGGTCGTGCCGCGTTCCTTGGTCGCGCCGACGATCTCGAGCTTCGAGGTCGGCAGGCCGCGCGAATAGGACTGGCGGTAGAGTTTTTTATCCCGCGCCACCTGCACCCACATCTTGTCGGAGAGCGCGTTGACCACGGAAGAGCCGACGCCGTGAAGGCCGCCAGAGGTTTCATAGACCTTGCCGCTGAATTTCCCGCCGGAGTGCAGGGTGGTGAAAATGACTTCCAGCGCCGATTTGTTCTTGAACTTGGGGTGGTCGTCCACCGGGATGCCCCGGCCATTATCCTTGATCTCCACCGCGCCGTCGGCATGGAGGGTCATGTCGATACGGTCTGCGTATCCGGCGACGGCCTCGTCCATGGCGTTATCCAGAATCTCGCTCACCAGATGGTGGAGGGCGCGCTCATCCGTCCCGCCGATATACATGCCGGGGCGGCGGCGAACGGGTTCAAGCCCTTCCAGAACCTCGATATCCGAGGCTCCGTAAGAGTCTTCCTTGGGTTTCTGTTTCGCAGCGAAGAGGTCAGCCATAAAATAAACGTATTCTTTTCATACGGTTAGAAGATGTTAAGATACGCCATAATGCCGGGATGGGAACTGAAAAATTAATGAATAAGCCGATTTCAGCACAGGAATCTTCGTCCATGCCCGAAGAGATCGCCGGGCGGGTGCCGACATTGAGAACCTACGCCATGCCCGCGGATTCCAACGCCAACGGCGATATTTTCGGCGGCTGGCTGCTGTCCCAGATGGATATGGCAGGCGGCGCAAGGGCTTATGAGTTTGCCGGGGGCCGCGTGGTTACGGTCGGGATCGAGGCTATGACCTTCCACAAACCCGTCTTCATCGGGGATGAGGTCAGCGTCTATACAAAGGTTGTGCGCTCAGGCCGGACATCGGTGACGGTCTGCGTTGAAAGCTGGGCGCGCCGCCGCGAGAGCCGCGCCTACGTGAAAGTGACGGAAGGGCTGTTCACCTTCGTCCATATCGATCACTCGCGCCAGCCGGCGGAAATCAGGCATAAAAATCAGGAATAGACAGGCAGGCTTATTATGAAACAGGTTTTGCGTTTTCTTGTCGTCGCGATGATATGCGCGTCCGGTTTCGCGGGCGGGGCGCTTGTACGGAGCCATTCCGCAGAGGCGGCTGATGCGGCAGCGACGGCAGGAGCGCCCGCACCGGCGGCGGAAGGCAGCGGCGGGGAGGGAATGGCGGGGCTGAAGCCGGTTCCGGCCTTTGACATGCCCAAGGATGAGTTTGAAGCCAAGACGCGGGAATTCAAGGACGCCCCGGCCGGGGACCAGTATATCGCCTATTCCATTCGCATTCCTATCGACTGGCAGCAGGCAAAAGCGCCGGAAGAAGAGCGGGGCGGGCAAGGTTTAAGCGGCGGGTCAGGCAATCTTTTTGGCGAGGTTGCGCGTTTTTATGGCCCGTCTCTGCTGGATTCCCGGACCTATTTCACCATTCAGACGGCGGAGCTGTCCCACGACATCACGGCGCGGAACTGGTTCTTGAATTATATTTTTGAAAGCGGCTTTACCCTCCAGTACATGACCGAGGTTTCGGACCATAAGATCGAGGCTCTTTATGTCGAGATCAGGGGCGATACGTCCTATGTCGTGCGTGCGATTGCCGCCATCAACGGCACGCGCATCGTGATGCTGCTTTATTCCGTTCCGGAACCGAAATGGATGGAAGAGCGACCGATGCAAGATAATGTGCTGCGGTCTTTTGCCTTCCAGAACAAGGCGGACACGGTTGTCGAGGACCGCAGGACCTATGCGTTCCTTGATCTTCTGCGTTTCGACTATCCGGCGTCGTGGCGCCTTCTGGCCCCGAATATTTTCTCGGTCGAGGAAATGGAGGCAACCGTCCTCAGCTCTCCGGACGGGAAGGCTGTCGGCGGGCAGATCGATGTTCATGTCTTTTCGACGGAACTGGATACGACTCTGGCGCAGGAAGTCAAAAAACTTCAAGGCCTCGTCGAGGAACGCGGTCTGGTCATTGGCAAGCTGGTGGAAACGCCGACGAAATTCAAGGTGTATGATCACATCTACTTCTCACGGGTCGAGGTTTATGAGGCGAACGATAAAAGCCAGGCGCTGATCGATCATGAATACTGGATTGGCGTTTTGATGGAAGACCGCTATTTCTACATCGTGACCATGCTGACCCCCGCGCGGACAGCCGATTTCTATGGCTGGGCGACGAATACGGAAGCCTTTGAAACCGTGATCGAAAGCCTGCGGCCGTAGCAGGCGCAAGGAATGCAAAAGACCGGCGCTTGCAAAAAGCGCCGGTCTTTTTTATTGGCGACGGGTTTATGAAGAATAATACATCAGGTATTCGATCGGGTGCGGCATGGTTTCAAAGGCCATGACGTCTTCCATCTTCAGGTCGATGTAGGATTCGAGCATGTCGACGCTGAATACATCGCCTTTCAGCAGGAACTCGTGATCGGCCTTCAGGCTTTCGATCGCTTCGCGCAGGCTGCCGCAAACGGTCGGAACCTTGCGCAATTCGTCCTCGGGCAGTTCATAGAGGTTTTTGTCCATGGCTTCGCCTGGATGGATCTTGTTCTGGATGCCGTCAAGACCCGCCATCAGCATGGCCGAATAGGCGAGATACGGGTTCGCCAGCGGATCGGGGAAACGGACTTCGACGCGCTTGGCTTTCGGGTTGCTGCCGAAGGGGATGCGGCAGGAGGCCGAGCGGTTGCGCGACGAATAGGCCAGCAGCACCGGCGCTTCATAGCCCGGCACCAGACGCTTGTAGCTGTTGGTGGTCGGGTTGGTGAAGGCGTTGAGGGCGCGGGCGTGCTTGATGATGCCGCCGATGTAATACAGACACATTTCCGAAAGCCCCGCATAGTCGTCGCCCGCGAACAGGGGCTTGCCGCCCTTGAACAGGGACTGGTGGACGTGCATGCCGGAGCCGTTATCGCCGTAGATCGGCTTCGGCATGAAGGTCGCGGTTTTGCCGTAAGCATGGGCGACGTTGAAGATCACGTGCTTGTAGAGCTGGATATTGTCGGCGCTATCGACCAGCGTCGAGAATTTCATGCCCAGCTCATGCTGGCTGGATGCGACTTCGTGGTGGTGTTTTTCCACCGGAACGCCCATGGAGCGCATAACGGTCAGCATTTCCGCGCGCAGATCGGCGCAGCTGTCGACGGGGGCTTCGGGGAAATAGCCGCCCTTGACGCGCGGGCGGTGGCCCATGTTGCCGTCTTCATAATGGCGGTCGCTGTTGTCGGGGCTTTCGATGCTGTCGAGTTCGTAGCTGACCTTGTCGGCGCGGACGGCGAATTTGACGTCGTCGAAAATGAAGAATTCCGCTTCCGGGCCGAAATAGGCGACATCGGCAATCCCCGTGGTTTGCAGATAGGCTTCCGCCGCCTTGGCGATGGAACGCGGGTCGCGGTTATAGGGTTTGTCTGTCAGCGGTTCATGCACATCGCAGAACACTTTGAGCGTTGGCTGCGCCGCGAACGGGTCCATGGCGATTTTCGCCGGATCGGGGCAGAGCTTCATGTCGGATTCGTTGATCGCTTTCCACCCCGCGATTGACGAGCCGTCGATCATCAGTCCGTCTTTAAGGGTTCCTTCGTCCAGCATGTCCATGTGGAATGCCGTGTGGTGCAGCTTGCCGCGCGGATCGGTGAATTCGCAATCGACGTAGTCGATCTCGTTTTCCTTGCAGATTTTAAGGATGTCGCCGAGCGTTTTGGCTTTCAGGGGGGCGTGTTCGGACATGGGGTTCTCTCTCGGGTTTTGTGCATTGCAGATATGCGTAACAGGCGACTCTGCCATGCGTTTTGGTTATGTTGGTTTCAAGTAGCATGCTGCGGCGCACTTGTCTATTGATAAATAGAGGGTTTTTTCTACCCTGTGTACTGACAAAAATTTTGACAGAGGATGCAGTATTGATCTATCTTCTGTTTTTATTTACATAAGAAATTTGCGTGGAACAGGCTATGAACGTAATCGAGGATAGAAGCTGGAGAGAACAGGTGGCGCCATGTCTGCGGGCTGGCGGTCTGCAGGGTGAATTTCAGGCCTCTAGCGCCTGTAAGGTCTGCCCGGACGATGCGGGCATACTTTATACGGACAATCTTCGGGATGCCTTCATGATCCATGTGCCGGGCATCAGGCTGGTGCATATCCGGCAGGACGCGCCGCAGCTTTGCAACAGTATCGCGGCGGTGAACGATCTCGCATTCTTCCAGAATCTGGAGACTTACCTGCATGACTACGCCGTCGCCGGGGAGGCTTATACCGGGCTCTGGCCGCTGGCGCATGTCCCCGCAGCCCGGGAAGTCGGCCGGTATCATGTGGAAATGTCCGCGTTCTTCCAGACTCTGGTGGACAGTCCGTCTATTCAAACGGGGATCCGGAATATCTTCAACGGCGCGGCCAGCACCTTTGTGGCCAATCGCTGGCATGCCGATAACAAGGCGATCGTCATGACGACGTCGGTCGAAGGCGGGGGCACGGAATATCTTGTCGGACAGCTCTCTGTGTCAGAGACGGAGAATTTAATCCGCTCCCGCGAGCAGCAATTGCCTGCGCAATCCCGTACGGTTGTCGCCGCGACAGGGGATATTCTGGTGATTAAGGGGTACAGGGCGGAAGCGAGGGCAGGCGATACAATCCATGAGAAAGCCGCCCGTGCGATCCTCCACCGGTCTTTCCCGACGCAGGGGCGCAGAACCGTTCTGCTCTATGGTTTTTAAAGAATCCTGCCGATTTCCTCTCCAAGAAACTTGACGCTTTCAGGGAAATCGGGAATAACAACGGCCTGAATACTTATTCTTTAATGGCGGCTGTAGCTCAGTGGTAGAGCCCTCGGTTGTGGTCCGAGTTGTCGTGGGTTCGATCCCCATCAGCCGCCCCAGTTTTCTTCCCTTTTTTGCGCGTTGGCACCGATTGAAGGTGAATCCCCATGTCAGAGATTGAAAACGCCGCTGCGCTCTGGGTGCATAAAATTCCGGTTCCGGGCGAAGATTCCCATAAATATACACGCGGTCACGCGGTTTTTCTGGGCGGTTCCCGGATGACCGGGGCGGCGCGCATGGCCGCCGAGGCTGCTATGCGGATCGGGGCCGGGGTTTGCACAATTGTGGCCGATCCGGCGGCGGCGGATATTTACCGCGCCGGGGCGCCGCATATCCTTTATGAACCGCTGGAATCGCTGTCCCGCTTTGCCGCCGATCATCTGGCCGATCCCAGACGCAATGCCGCCCTGATCGGGCCGGGAGCAGGGCGCGCGGATGACAAGGGTCTGCGCCATGCCGTACTGGAATCGCTGGTGACGCGCAAGGCTCTGGTGCTGGATGCCGATGCCTTGAATGTTTTTGAGGGGAAAACGGCCGATTTTTTCACGGCTCTGCACGAAAACGCGGTTCTGACCCCGCATGAAGGGGAGTTTTCCCGCCTGTTCGGCCCGCTATCGGGGCAAAAAGGGGAGGATGCTATCGCTGCTGCCCGTAAAACGGAAGCGATTATCCTCCTGAAAGGGGCGGAAACCGTGATTGCCCATCCGGACGGGCGTGTGGTCGTCAATCGCCATGCCAGCCCGTTTTTAGCGACCGCCGGGGCGGGAGATGTTCTGGCCGGGATGATTGTGGGGCTTTTAGCCCAGAAGATGGATCCCTTCGATGCGGCCTGCGCGGCGACATGGATTCACGGCGAAGCCGCCCTGCGGATCGGGCCGGGGCTGGTGGCGCCGGATCTGATCGCAGAAATCCCGGAAATTCTGAGGGAACTCACTTGAATTTCCCGAGAAATTCGTATTTATGAAGGGTGCGCGGAGAAAGGGTTCTTTTTCCGGCGTTTGGCCCTGCGGATGTGGCGGAACTGGTAGACGCACCAGATTTAGGTTCTGGCGCCGCGAGGCGTGGGGGTTCGAGTCCCTTCATCCGCACCAGCCTTTGCCCGGCGGCAGCAGGCAGAAAATGAAGAATTACTATTTACTATCAACCTCTTACAAAGAGATATTGAGATGCAGGTTAAGGAACTGAAAAAAGAAGGTCTGAACGTCGAGCTGGAAGTCGTTGTCACGGCTGCAGATATCGAGAAAGAGGTTGATGCCCGTCTGGTCGAGGTGGGTGAGACGGTGAAGATGCCGGGCTTTCGTCCGGGCAAGGTGCCGCTCAATATCCTGAAACAGAAATACGGCCGCAGCGTCCTTGGTGAGGTGCTGGAAAAAATCGTCAATGACAACACCGCAAAAATGATTGAGGACAAGGGGTTGCGTCCCGCTCTTCAGCCGAAGATTGAAGTGAAGGAATTCGATGAAGGCAAGGATCTGAAGTACACGGTCGCCGTCGAGCTGCTGCCTGAATTCAAGGTCATGGAACTGAAATCCGTGAAACTGGAAAAGCCGGTCGTCAAGGTTGACAAGAAGGCCATCGACGAAGCGCTCGAGCGCATCGCCGGCGCCAACCGCGAAACCGAGCCGGTGACGGAAAAGCGCAAGACCAAGAAGGGCGATATTCTGGTGATGGATTTCCATGGCCGCACCGCCGCAGACAACAAGCCGCATCCGGGCATGCATGCCCATGACGCGCAGCTCGAGCTGGGCAGCGGGCAGTTCATTCCCGGTTTTGAAGACCAGCTGATCGGCAAGGACATCGGTGAGAAGGTCGAAGTCAAGGTGACCTTCCCCGAGCAGTACCATGCCCCGGAACTGGCCGGTCAGGCCGCGATTTTCGATGTCGAGGTGAAAAACATCCTTCAGGCGAAGAAAACCGAGATCAACGACGATTTCGCCCAGAAACTGGGCCTCGAAAACGAAGCCAAGCTGCGCGAGATCGTGGAAAGCCAGATCCAGAGCGAATACGACACCCTGAGCCGCCAGAAACTGAAGCGCACGCTTCTCGACACGCTGGACGAAGGGCATGATTTCGAGCTGCCCGCCGGTATGGTGGATCTGGAATACCAGAACATCATGCATCAGGTCCGCATGGAGCGTCAGGCCGACGTCAAGGACGGCAAGCTGGTTCTGGAGAAGGACGAGGAAGAAGAGCTGAAAGCGATCGCCGAGCGCCGCGTGCGCCTTGGCCTCGTTCTTTCGGAAATCGGCCGTGCCAACAGCATCACCATCAACGATCAGGAAATGCAGCGCGCGGTGATCGCCGAAGCGCAGCGCTATCCGGGTCAGGAGCGTGAAGTCTTCGAATATTACCGCAAGAACCGCAATGCGCTGGACGCCCTGCGCGCCCCGGTTTACGAGGACAAGGTGGTCGATTTCATCTTTGAACTGGCCGAAGTCACCGATAAATCCGTCAGCCTTGACGATCTGACCAAGACGGATGAGGACGAGCATTACACCCGCAAGGGCAAAGGCACCGCCAAAAAAGCCAAGGCCGAAGACGACAAGCCGGCCAAGGAAAAGAAAAAGGCTTAACGCCGGACGATGTTACAGAAAACGGGCTTTCGGGCCCGTTTTTTTATGGCGTTTTCTTTGCGGGCGGGAGTGTTATGATTCCGCCGTCAGGAAAGGGGCGGCGATGCACGGGCTGGTGATTCACGGCGGGGCGTTTATGATGGCGCGGGACTATACGCGCCAGAACGATTGCCTGCGAGGCATTCTGGAAGAGGCGCATACCGCGCTTGCAGGCGGGCAGTCCGCGCTGGACTGCGTGACCCGGGCGGTTTGCGCCATGGAAGATTCAGGCCTGTTTCATGCCGGGAAGGGAACCGGGCGCAACAGTGCCGGGTATCACGAGCTGGACGCCTCGATCATGGACGGTGCGACCGGAATGGCAGGGGCTGCGGCGTCGCTGCGTACGATCCGCAATCCCGTTCTGGGCGCGCGGGCGGTGATGGAAAAAACCCCGCACGTCTTTCTGGTCGCGGACGGGGCCGAGAATTTCCTCAAAAAACAGGGTTTGGAGACCGTCGATCCGGAGCGGTATTTCGCCATTGATGACGGGCCGCGCGAGCAGGTGGCGCATGGCACCGTCGGTGCCGTCGCGCTTGATCTGCGGGGCAATCTGGCGGCGGCGACGTCCACCGCCGGGACGCCGGATCCGTCCGGCCGCTACCGGTTGCTCCTCCAGCTCGCGGACGCCCTTGGCGATGGTGACGCGGGCCAATCCACAGGCGCGGCTGATCCGCGTATGACGTTGCTGCCCGGTGCCGCTATGCCGGGGAATCGGTGGATCGGGCCGTGGAGACCGTGCTGGAGGAAAAAATCCGCGCCAGAGGCGGGTGGGGCGGCATCATCGCCATCACCAAAGACGGGCAGGTCAAAACCGGCTATGCCTGCACCGGGATGCATTGCGGCTACGTCCTGCAGGACGGGAATGTCCGGCTTGGCGGGGTTTAGATCAAACGGGCTTTATTGTGCTATGATGGCAGAGGGTTTTCATCGTTGGGTATGACGGGACAATTGATATGAGCAGCAGCAATACCACGGTTTCAGGCGATTACCGCGACCTCAACCGCCCCCAGAACTTCGCCAAACGCAGCCCGGCGGAACGCAAGATGGCCGCCATCCATTTCCTGCGGGCCGGGGCGATTGATTCTTTTTACAGGCGGGTAGCGGTGGCGAAGCGGGCCGATCCGGCCTTCGTGCTCGATCTTACCTATGCCGATTTGTACAATGCCTGCCTGTGGGGGGTTAATCTGGCCGGGGCCAGAATGGTCAAGGCCGGCCTGGAATGGGCGGATTTGATGGGAGCCAATCTTTCGGGCGCGGATCTGTCCGGGGCCAATCTGATGGGGGCCAATTTGCGCGGAGCGAATTTGCGCAAAGCCAATCTGACGGGCGCCGATCTGCGCGGCGCGGATCTGCGCGGGGCTGACCTGACGGGGGCCGATCAGACGGGGGTCTTGCTGGGCCCGGCGCCGGAAGCACCAGATGAAAACCCGCACCAGAAGCGCCTCAGGGAGCGCCGTCAGAAAGCCAAGGCCGAGGAGGCGGAGCAGAAGCCGCCGATGGAAAGCGACGGCTCGCTCTCTATCGGCTATGGCTACATGGGCAAACGCAAGGTGACGGGAACAGGGGCCGCAGACGGGGAAGAGGGCGAAGAAGTCGAGGAGGAGGAGGAAGAAGAGGACGAGGACGAAGGTCTGGATATCGAGGCGCTTGAGGAAGAAGACGAAAAGCACCGCCTGAAGAAAAAACAGGAAACCAAGAAGCGCAACCTCGAGCGGCACCGCCAGAAAAAACGGCGGGAGAAAAAAGAGCTTGATACCAAGCATTTCAAGGCGCGCGAGGAGCAACAGGAAGAAAACTTCCAGAAAAAGCAGCGCGAGCAAGAGGCGTTCGACGCGCGCAAGAAGCAGGAGCAGGAAGCCTTCCTTGAGCGCAAGCGGCAGGAACAGGAGGCGTTCGAGCGCAAGAAACGCGAGGATGAGGCTTTCCTCAAGCGCAAGCGGGAGGAAGAAAGCCGCAGGAAATAAAAGGATCGGGCCGTTTTGCGGCCCGTTTCATTCTGTGAAATCCCCCCTTGATCAAACTTGCCCCCCGCGATAGGTTTAATTGTTCTGACGTCTTTTTGATTCATCCACCCACCACCAACTCCTGAAAAGTAGCCGAGCAATGAGAGAACGCGATCCGATTGAAGTCTATAACAACACCCTCGTCCCGATGGTCATCGAGCAGACTGCGCGCGGCGAACGGTCGTTCGATATTTATTCACGGCTGCTGAAAGAGCGCATCATTTTCCTGATCGGCGGCGTCAACGACTACATGTCCAGCCTGATCTGCGCGCAGCTTTTGTTCCTTGAATCGGAAAACCCGAGCAAGGACATTTCGGTTTACATCAACTCCCCGGGCGGCGTCGTGTCCTCCGGCCTCGCCATGTACGACACGATGCAGTACATCAAATGCCCGGTTTCGACCGTGTGCATCGGGCAGGCGTGTTCGATGGGGTCTTTCCTGCTGATGGCGGGCGCGCCGGGCAAGCGTTACGCCCTGCCAAATTCCCGCATCATGATCCACCAGCCCTCCGGCGGGGCGCAAGGGATGGCCTCGGACATCGAGATTCAGGCTCAGGAAATCCTGCGTCTGAAAAAGATGCTGATCGAATCCTACGTGAAGCACACCGGACAGAAATACAGCGTCCTGGAAGAGGCGATGGACCGCGACCGCTGGCTCTCGGCGCAGGAAGCGAAAGACTTCGGCCTCGTCGATCATGTTGTCGCCGACCGCCCGAAAGCGCTTCAGACGGAAAAGCCGAAAGAATAACGCAAGGTCGTAAAAATCCCCGCTCCTTGAGGGAGGGGGGATTTTTATAAAATTTTACGGTATTACGGGGATGGCGCGGTTTTCCCCGGTCTTGATTTCCCCTGCGTTTCCGCCATTTCAATTGTTACAAAGGCTTAAAGTGAGGCAAGAACCTCTTAACCAAGGTGTATTACAGTGGTTTGAAGGTCTTTGCGTTCTGGAAATCTTACGGAAAGTTGGTAGATATGATCGGTTTCTCCTCCCACAAGGACGTTATGCTCCCTGTGCTGCCGCTGCGGGATATTGTCGTTTTCCCGCACATGATCGTGCCCCTGTTCGTCGGGCGGGAAAAATCCGTCAAGGCGCTGGAGCATGTGATGAAGGAGGACAAGCAGATCATCCTCGCCACGCAGAAATCCCCTTCGGTAGACGATCCGAATGCGGAAGACCTGTATCTGGTCGGGACGGTCGGGGTGATCCTCCAGCTTCTCAAGCTGCCGGACGGAACGGTCAAGGTTCTGGTCGAGGGCAGCCGCCGTGTCAAGATCAAGAACTATTCCGGCAAGACCGATTTTCTTGAAGCGAGCGTCGAGGACATTACCGATGAAGTGCCGCGGGGCGAGGAGATCGACGCTCTGGCCCGCGCGGTCATCAACCAGTTCGAGCAATACGTCAAGCTGAACAAAAAGATTCCGCCCGAAGTGATCGTGTCGA
>JACPDM010000009.1:11416-24179 GCA_016184045.1 Micavibrio aeruginosavorus
CGCTATCCAGAAAGAGCTGAACGACGGCGACGAAGCCACGGACGAGCTGGGCGAGCTGGACAAGAAAATCGACGAGCTCAAACTCTCGAAAGAGGCCCACGACAAGGCCAAGGGCGAGATGAAAAAACTGCGGCAGATGTCGCCGATGTCCGCCGAAGCCACGGTCGTGCGCAATTACCTCGACTGGATCATCACCGTGCCGTGGAACAAGCGCACCCGCGTCAAAAAGGACATCAAGGAAGCCAAGCGCATCCTCGACCACGATCATTCCGGCCTTGAAAAGGTCAAGGAACGGATTCTCGAGTATTTAGCCGTGCAGCAGCGCGCCAACAAGGTCAAGGGGCCGATCCTGTGCCTCGTCGGTCCCCCCGGCGTGGGGAAAACCTCGCTCGGGCAGTCCATCGCCAAGGCCACCAACCGCAATTTCGTGCGGGTGGCGCTGGGCGGGGTGCGCGATGAAAGCGAAATCCGCGGCCACCGCCGCACCTATATCGGCGCCATGCCCGGCAAGATCATTCAGGGCATGAAAAAGGCCAAATCCTCGAACCCGCTTTTCCTGCTGGACGAGATCGACAAGCTCGGTTCCGACTGGCGCGGCGATCCGTCCTCGGCGCTGCTCGAGGTCCTCGACCCCGAACAGAACGCCAAGTTCAACGACCATTATCTTGAGCTGGACTACGACCTGTCCGACGTCATGTTCATCTGTACCGCCAATACCACGACGACTCTGCCGCGTCCGCTTCTGGACCGGATGGAGATCATCCGCATCGGCGGCTACACCGAAGATGAAAAACTCCAGATCGTTCGGCAGCATCTGCTGAAAAAGCAGATGAAACTCGCGGGTCTGCAATCGAGCGAATTTACGATCAACGATGCGGCGGTCCGCGACCTGATCCGCTATTACACCCGCGAAGCCGGGGTGCGGAACCTTGAGCGCGAGCTTGCCAATCTCTGCCGCAAGGCGATCAAGGACATCCTGATGAGGGGGCGCGGCACGGTCAGCGTCACGCCGCGCAATCTCGACAAATATGCCGGCGTGCGCAAGTTCAGCTTCGGCGAGGTCGATGAAAAAGACCGAGTCGGCGTCGTCAACGGCCTTGCCTATACCGAAGTCGGCGGCGATCTCCTCTCCATCGAGGCCGTGACCATGCCGGGCAAAGACGGCAAGGTGACGGTGACCGGGAACGTCAAGGACGTGATGAAGGAATCTGTCATTGTCGCCGAGATGCTGATCAAATCGCGCGCGGAATCGCTGGGCATCCGTTTCAGCGACCTCAACGCCAAGAGCATCCACGTCCACGTCCCAGAAGGCGCGACGCCCAAGGACGGGCCGTCTGCGGGCGCGGCCATGGTCACGGCGATCGTTTCCGCCCTGACCGGGATCGAAATCCGCCGCGACATCGCCATGACCGGCGAGGTCAATCTGCGCGGCTATGTCACGGAGATCGGCGGCTTGAAGGAAAAAATGCTCGCCGCGCATCGTGGCGGTATCCGCAAGATATTGATTCCAAAGGAAAATGCCAAGGATCTGGCGGATATTCCGCAAAACGTCAAAAAGGGTCTGGAGATCGTTCCGGTGTCCACGATTGACGAGGTCTTGCAGCATGCCCTGGTCAAGCCGCCGACTCCGATTTTACAGAAAGATGAGGAAGAGGCCGTTCCGGTCGCCGCGAAAACCGCAGAAACCAAGGATTCTGACGTCATTCGCCATTGAGTTTGAGGGTGAATCCGCGTAAAACGGTTGGGTTCTTTTGATCCTAACACTCAAACCAAGGGGGACACCCGTGAACAAACAAGACCTGATCGACATGGTTGCCGACAAGACTGACCTGCCGAAAACCAAGGCGCAGGAAGTCGTCGAAGCGATGATCGAGAGCATCAAGAGCACGCTGAAAAACGGCGATGAAGTGAAACTGGTCGGCTTCGGCACGTTCAGTGTCTCCGAGCGCGCCGCGACCACGGGCCGCAACCCGCGCACCGGCGAAGCGATCAAGATCGCCGCGTCCAAGCAGCCCAAATTCAAACCGGGCAAGGAACTGAAAGACGCTGTCAACAAGTAAGCGTCTTTTCCGCCATTGGCTGGATTTTCTTACAATCCCCCGGGTTCGCCCCGGGGGATTGTTTTTGCACATCATTCCGTTTAGTCTCCCCTTGTCCATGCGAAATCTGTGATAAGGGAGAGATAAATGACTGATCAGAGCGAGATTGATTCCATTCCCGATCACCTGAAGACGAAATATGTCCCGATGCTAAAAGACCTGTTCAATGAATTGAACAGGTTTGCCCAGACTTTCGAGGAGTCGGCGGATCCTGTAAGCGATCAGACTATACGTGACATGCGAGATGCTTATCTCAAGCATGTGGATCAGGTTTTCACGGACTTTGCCGCCGACGGCGGCACAAAGGAGCAATGGAACGTTCTGGCTCCAGCTGTCCATTACGGCCATTTTGGTCCTTGATTTTCTCCGGCCCGGTCCTTAGAACAGACCGTCTGGATCAAACCCTTGGAAATGAATCGTTTTTCTCCAAGGTCGGACCCTCAATAATGCGGCGGTTTTTCCAGTGCGGCGGCTTCGGAGACGGAGAGGGGTTTTGTGCCGTCCGGGGTGGCGGCTTCGAAGGCGCTGAGTTTTTCTTGCGCCTGATCGATCTGCCTTTTCAGGAATTCGATTTCTTTCCATTGCCGCGTGACCATTTCACTCAAGTCCTGAATTTGCAGGTCCTGATGGGCTAGGGTGGTTTCGATCTGCCGGAGTTTTTCATCGTTCATGGGCATGTCTATAGCACAATCACGGCGCGGGAGTCGACCGGGGTCCGGGCCGGGTTTCATCGGGCCCGGACCATTGCGATACCGTCCTTCCGGCGTTTCTCAATGTTTCGCCGCGCTGCCCTCCTTATGCGGGGCGTTTGCTTTATGTATGGCGGCCTGGGGCATCATGCGGTCCAGTTTCGTTTCCCGGCCCTTATGCGCGACGCTTTGCGCCTTGTCGTAGCTTTCCATGAGGGCGCGGTAGGGCGGGATGATGTGGTCCGTCATGATGGCGGCGAAGTCCATCGCATCGGCGCGGTTCCATGTGCCCATGATTTCGGCCATCACGGCAAAGGTGTCGATGGGCATGACTCCGGCCTGCGTGACGCGGGCGAGGGTGAGGTCGGTCGCCATGCGGCTCCAGTTGCCGGAGGCATCGACAATGGTGAAGACCTTGTACCCGGCCTCAACGGCGCTGAGGGCGGGGAAGGCCATGCAGACGCTGGTGAGCGTCCCGGCGATCAGCAGGGTTTTGCGCTTCGTTTTTTTGATGGCCTCAATCCATGCCGGGTTGTCCCATGCGTTGATCTGGCCCGTGCGCGGGATATAAACGGCATTCGGGTTGCATGCGTGTATTTCGGGGATCAGCGGGCCGTTCGGGCCGTCGGGCACGGAGGCCGTGGTAAAGGTCGGAATCCCGGCCAGATGCGCGGCCTTCGCCAGCGCGGTGATGTTGGCGCGCAGGACAGGCAGCTCAATGTCCCGGACCAGTTGAAACAGGCCGCTCTGATGATCGATCAAGAGCATCACGGCGTCTTTGGGGTCGATCATCCATTTGTTCGTCTCGGTCATGATAATTCCTCCTTTTTTTAAGTGTCATGCGACGAACGGGCGCGGGGGCGGTTTTATTCCCTCCCGCGGGGGCGCTGGCCAAGGGGGGTATTTCCGGGCGCTTGCGTTTTTCCTGATTTTTTTCTATAACCATGCCCTTGCCGGTGCGGACACATAGCTCAGCGGTAGAGCACACCCTTCACACGGGTGGGGTCACAGGTTCAATCCCTGTTGTGTCCACCATTTCCGTATATTTTCATAATCAACTTGTGCGCCGCAGATTGAAAAGGTTCCGTGTTCGGAGGAGAATGCCCCCGGTTTCACAGTCCTTATCCTTTTTGCGGAGATATACCCCATCATGATTATCGGTTGCCCCAAGGAAATCAAAGCCCAGGAACATCGCGTCGGCATGGTCCCGGCATCGGTCAAGGAATTCGTCACGCACGGCCACAAGGTCCTGATCGAGACCGGCGCGGGCGCGGGCATCAATTTCAGCGACGACGACTACAAGGCCGCCGGGGCGGAGATCCGCAAGACGGCCAAGGAAATCTTCGCCGAAGCCGACATGATTATCAAGGTCAAGGAACCGCAACCGGCCGAGTGCAAGATGCTGCGCGAGGATCAGGTGCTGTTCACCTATCTGCACCTTGCCGCCGATGTCGAGCAGACCAAGGGCCTGATCGATTCCAAATGCGTTGCGATCGCCTATGAAACGGTGACCGGCCCGGACGGGCGCGGCCTGCCGCTGCTGGCGCCGATGTCGGAAGTGGCCGGGCGGCTCTCTGCCATTGTCGGCTCGCACTACCTGCAAAAGCATATGGGCGGTCTGGGCCGCCTGATGTGCGGGGTTCCGGGCGTCCCCCCGGCGAAGGTTCTGGTGCTGGGCGGCGGCGTCGCGGGCTTCAACGCGGCCAAGGTCGCCGTCGGCATGGGCGCGGACGTCACCATCCTTGAAAAAGGCCACGACCGCATGCGCCAGCTTGACGATTACTTCCGCGGGCAGGCCAAGGTGGTCTATTCCAGCGCCGATTACATCGAGAAAGCCGTAACCTACAGCGACCTGATCATCGGCGCGGTCCTGGTCCCCGGCGCGTCGGCGCCGATGCTGGTGACGAAACCGATGCTGAAAACCATGAAGCCGGGAACGGTGATGGTCGATATCGCCATCGATCAGGGCGGCTGCTTTGAAACCAGCCGCGCGACGACGCATAACGATCCGGTCTATACGATCGACGGCGTCATCCATTACTGCGTCGCCAACATGCCGGGTGCGGTACCGCTGACCTCCGCGCTGGCGCTCAACAACGCGGTCCTTCCCTATGCGCTGGCACTGGCCGACAAGGGCTGGAAAAAGGCGCTGCTGGAAGACCCGAACCTGCGCCGCGGCCTCAATGTCTGCAAGGGCAAGATCACGCACAGGGGCGTGGCGGAAAGCCTCAACCTTGAATTCGTGGAAACGCCCAAGGAACTGGCGGCGTAAGCTCCGATTTCATCACCCCGGCCTGCGCCGGGGTGATGTTTTGAGGAGTATCAATCATTCCAGACAAAAGACCGTCATTGCCCGGTTTATCCGGGCAATCCATGATATCGTATGGATCACCCGGACAAGCCGGGTGATGACGGAAAAACATTAGGGGATGTTCCAAAATGGCTGGATCCGAATGGTGGCGCGGGGCGGTTTTTTACCAGATCTATCCGCGCAGCTTCATGGACACGAACAAGGACGGGATCGGCGACCTGAAAGGGATCGCCGGAAAGCTGGATTATATCGCCGGGCTGGGGGTCGATGCGATCTGGATTTCGCCGTTCTTCAAATCGCCGATGAAGGATTACGGCTACGACGTTTCCGATTACTGCGACATCGACCCGATGTTCGGCACGCTCGCCGATTTCCGCGCGCTGCTGGACAAGGCGCATCGCCTTGGCCTCAAAATCGTCGTCGATATGGTCCTCAGCCATTCCTCGGACCAGCATCCGTGGTTCACGGAAAGCCGCCAGAGCCGCGATAACCCCAAAGCCGACTGGTATGTCTGGGCCGACCCGAAGCCGGACGGCGCCCCGCCCAATAACTGGCAGTCCTTTTTCGGCGGTCCGGCCTGGGATTACGACGTGCGGCGGGGGCAGTATTACCTGCATAATTTCCTGAAAGAGCAGCCCGATTTCAACCTCTACAACCCCGGGGTCCGCAAGGCGCTACTGGACGCCTGCCGTTTCTGGCTGGATTTCGGGGTGGACGGGTTCAGGCTCGATGCGGTGATGTGCTATTGCCACGATCCGGCGCTCAAAGACAATCCGCCCAATCCCGACCCGAAACCGGCGCAGTTCAATATCGATTTCCCGACCCCGCACACGATGCAGCTGCACGTGAACGACTTCATCATCCCCGAGGCCCTGAAAATGGCCGAGGATATTCGCGCACTTCTGGATGAATACCCCGGACGCATGGCCGTTGCCGAGCTGGGCGGCGATGACGGGATCATGCTGGCGGCGCAGTTCACGGCGGGGCCGAAACGCCTGCAGACGGCCTATAATTTCGGTCTGCTCAGCGGCAACAGGCTGACGGCAGGGTTTTTACGGGAATCCATCATGGCGTTTGAATCGCAGCCCGGCGGGGGCTGGCCGTCATGGGCGTTTTCAAATCATGACGTCGTGCGGGCCGTGACGCGCTGGAAAAACTCCACCGAAACGGACGGGCGCTTTGCCCGGATGCTGGTCGCCTTGCTGTGCAGTCTCAAAGGCACGCCGTTTTTGTATCAGGGGGATGAGTTGGGCCTGCCCGAGGCGCAAATTCCCTTTGAGCAGATTCAAGACCCGTGGGGGAAATACCTTTATCCCCTCTGGCAGGGGCGCGACGGCTGCCGCACGCCGATGCCGTGGGACAGGACGACGCCGGATGGCTGGCTGCCCGTGCCGGACGCGCACCGGGCCATGAGCGTCGCCGTGCAGGAGGCTGACCCGGAATCGCCCCTCCATTTTACCCGGAGGTTCCTGACATGGCGGCGCGGACAGCCCGATTTATGGACAGGCGATATCCGCTTTGAAGACACGGGCAGCGACGATTTGCTCGCCTTCAGCCGGGGGGAGGTGCAGTGCCGGTTCAATCTCTCCGGGCAGGCGCAGGGTGACCTGAAGCCCTTTGAAGCCCGTTTTTTGCAGGGCAAAAAGGTTTTATTCACAACGGGATAAAGCCGCAGGAAAAGGGCTTGCAAAGGGGGCAAAGTTTCGCTAATCATACGCCCACTGAATTGCGGGTGTAGCTCAGCTGGTTAGAGCGCATGCCTGTCACGCATGAGGTCGCGGGTTCAAGTCCCGTCACTCGCGCCATTCAGAATCAAGGGGTTAGCCGGAAACGGCTAGCCCTTTTGGTTTTGCAGGGGACTGGAAAACGGGCCAAAATGCGGCCGATTTGTTGATTGATTGTTAAGCGGCCTCTGGTATCCTTAAGGAGGCCGGATATATATAGAGACGGCCCGGGGTTTGGAAAGCCCTCTGGTGGCCTTTTTTCATGATCTGGGGGACATGATGAAATACGCCGTTCTGCTCTTTCTGCTGGCCTGCTTTCTGGCGCACGCCACCCCGGCGCTGGCGCAATTCCCCCCGGTTGGCGGCGGCGGTACCTGTGTGGGCATGACCAACGAGGAAGGCTTCCAGGGGCAGCAGAGTGCGTCCAATAACGGACTTTACCTGTGCTCGGGCGGGGTATGGGTGCAGCAGCCCCTTATTCTCGGTACCACGGCGGCGGCCTGTAGCGCGACGTGGGCGGGCGGAATCCGTTATTCCGGCGGCGCGATTCAATATTGCAACGGAACAAGCTGGGCGAATATCGGCGGCGGTGGGGGCACGCCCGCTGGCGCTGACCGTGAAATCCAGTTCAATTCCGGCGGGGCGTTTGGCTCATCCTCGACATTCAAACTGATGTCAGATGGCGACCTCCTTCTGACCGGTACCTATACCGGCACCGCCAGCGTTCCGGTTTCGGGCGCGGGGACGCGCATGTTCTTTGATACGCAGAAGGCGGCGTTCAGGGTCGGCAGTACTAGCGGTGCGAATTGGGATAACGGCAATATTGGCAATTACAGCATGGCGTTTGGGTTTGACACAATGGCCAGCGGTACTTACAGCGTGGCGATGGGGGCTGGCACGGCGGCCAGCGCTTCTTACAGCACGGCGATGGGGATTGGCACGGTGGCCAACGGCTGGTACAGCACGGCGATGGGCAACAGCACGACGGCCAGCGGAATAGCCAGCGTGGCGATGGGGCATCAGGTATATGCCGGTAATGGCACGGCAGGTAGTGGGCAGGGGGATGGTTCTTTGGCGTTTGGTTTGATTGATGATGCAGTAACTATCTCTACAAGGTCTCAGGTTACGGGCATCCAGTCCCTCGGCATCTTCATGGGCGATCAGGACGGCTTGGTCATGAGTGCTGCCAACACCATGGGCCTGTTCGGCGGCAAGATGGTGATCGACCCTGCCGTTCCGGCAACGCAACTGACGGCGCGGGGTGTGATTGACGCGGGGGCGGCGACGGATGCTATTGTCTTGCCGTCCGGCACCACGGCGCAGCGCCCGGGCACGCCGGTCAACGGCATGACCCGCTACAACTCTACGACCTCGAAATTCGAGGCCTATCAGGCCGGGGCGTGGGTGGACATGATCGGCGGATTCAAGCTGATGGCTGACGGCGATTTGCTTCTGACCGGCACCTATACCGGAACGGCCAGCGTTCCGGTTTCGGGTGCGGGGACGCGGATGTTTTTTGATACGCAGAAGGCGGCGTTTCGGGCGGGGAATGTCGGTGGCACAGTATGGGATAACGCCAATATCGGTAATTACAGCGTGGCTTTGGGAAATGACGTGAGGGCTACCGGAGCTTCGAGTGTGGCGCTGGGGAGTGGCGCAATCGCCACGGGTGACTGGAGCGCTGCAATTGGGGCTTCCGTTATCTCTAGTGGTGTAGCCAGTATAGCACTGGGGGGTTCTACGAACGCTAGCGGTCAGTATGCTACCACAATGGGGGATTATACGCTCGCCAGTGGCGTGGCCAGCACGGCTATGGGACGTAACGTTACAGCTGGTAACGGTACAGCGGGCAGCGGACAGGGTGATGGATCTGTTGCTTTTGGTCTGATTGACAATGCGGTGACTATTACCACGCGATCTCAGGTTACCGGTATTCAATCCATGGGCATTTTCATGGGCGATCAGGACGGTCTTGTGATGTCGGCCGCGAACACCATGGGCCTGTTCGGCGGCAAGATGGTGATCGATCCGGCGGTCCCGGCAACGCAGTTGACGGCGCGGGGTGTGATCGACGCGGGGGCAGCAACAGATGCCATTGTCCTGCCGTCCGGTACGACGGCGCAGCGCCCGGGCACGCCGGTCAACGGGATGACCCGCTACAACTCTACGACCTCGAAATTCGAGGCCTATCAGGCCGGGGCGTGGGTGGACATGATCGGCGGCGGGGGCGGTGGAACGCCTGCAGGCGCCGACACGCAGGTGCAGTTCAACAATGCGGGCGCTTTTGGGGCGGATTCAGCCTTTGTCTGGAATGCGACCAGCAATTACCTTGGTATTGGCGTTACGCCTAATGTCGCGCTTGATGTGTCTGGGAATATTGAATACACAGGCGTCATAACCGACGTATCCGACCGCCGCCTGAAAACCGATGTCTTGCCTTTGCAGAATCGCGGCAGCATGCTGAAAAAACTGGACATGATTGACACGTACAGCTTCCGAATGAAAGACGACAAAACAGGTCAGATCGAGTTCGGCGTGATGGCTCAGGATATCAAGAAAATCTTCCCGGAACTGGTTCGGATTGACACCTCCACTCCTGAAAACTATATGTCCGTCAACTATATCGGCATGATTGCGCCGCTGATTTCAGCAACCAAGGAATTGAAGGCCGAAAACGATACGCTAAGAGACGAGATCACCACTCTAAAAGCCACCATTAGATTTTCGATGTTATTTGAAATAACATTTTTGACGGGAGTGGCCGGGCTTGCTATTTTCATGACTCAAAATTATCGCCGCAAAGCTCGGTAAACGGGCATCGCATGGTGAGAAAATGACGCATTCGTCTTGCAAGTCACAAATTAAAAAAACAATTAAGATGCTTCTGGCCGTCCTCTTTTTTTGCAGGCCGGTAGCTGCGATGGCAGACAATTGCTCAGGATATACGGGCTACACTTCGCTCGGCTCCTGCTCTCAGGCGGGAGAGTGGCAATATGACTCCACTAATGCCACATACAAATATTGTAACGGCACTCATTATGTTTCCATGGCAGGAACCGCCACTGCTACAGCGTGCACACAAGCCGGTGATTTCAGGATTTCCGGAGGTGCAAATCAATTCTGCAACGGATCAGTTTGGGTTGATATTCCGTTGCAAAAGATTAACGGATACTGCTCGGTTACAAGTTCAGACCCAACTTTGGCCGGGCGCATGGAGTACAACACCACAACAAATACTCTCGATCAATGCATGGGAACCACCAACACTGATGCAGACAATTGGTACATCATGAACAAACCCGGCCCGGATGGCCCTGGCGGAGGATTTGTTACAGGAAAATGTGTTTTCGTAACGAGCACGTTCTATCAAGGAAATCTGGGCGGTGTGGCGGGGGCTGATGCGCTTTGCCAGGGAAGGGCGACAGCCGCGGGTCTAGGCGGAACATACAAAGCATGGCTTTCATCCTCGAACCCCAATGATCCGGGCAGCTCATTCACCAAGAGCACAACCCCGTATATTCGCCTTGATGGCGCTATTATCGCCAACGACTGGACCGATCTGACGGACTTATCGGACTTGAATGCAGCGATCAACGTTACCGAATACGGGACACAAGTGAGTCCTTCCGGTGGTTGGTGCAGGACTTATGCGTGCACCCTTTCCAACGGTAATTATTGTGGGCTCGGGGCCGCCTATACATGCAATGGCTGGACCGATAGCACTGCCACCTATTCATCGCGTGCATCCAATTGCCAGGCCGTTAACGATGGCAGCTGGTCAAATGGATTTTCCGGTGGTTTGGTCCATGATTGCAACAATAGTGCCCGTCTTATGTGCTTTGAGCAGTAAGCATGATCCAGGCGGGGCCGTGTCTCGTGAGGCATGCCGGGACGCAATTAAGGCTACTTCCGGGTCAGAAGGTAAACCCCGAAACGTCCCTTGATCAAAAAGTCTTTCCCGCGCGGGACACATACCCCTGGAACAGGGCCGCTTGTGTTTGCGCCGGATCAATGGCCTTTTGCGTTCGTCAGCCTGATTTCCTCGGAGAGTTTCTCCCGGAGGATCAGGTAGTAGGTGGAGAAGATGATGTTGAAGCTCGATTCAATCATCGTATAAACCTCTTCGCAGCCCGTTTCGCGCGCCTCTCGCCGGAGGAAATCAAGGGCTTCGACTATTCTCTGGATTCTGACCAGATCGTATTGCTGGGTATTCAATTTTTTATTGTCCTTCATTGATTCAGAGTTACGCGGCTCGTCCATAGAGAGAAACTGTTTCCTGAGAAGAGAGGTGGTATCTTAAAATCGTCCCGGTTATTCCGGTTTTCTGCTGCACATTCTGTTTTTGCGTATGATCGACGGGAATGGCCACGGCCCTGATTTTGTGGCGCCCGATGACCTGAATATCGCCCAGATATTCCATTTCAATGCCGGGGCGCTCGAAAACGCTGCGGTAGATATAGGTCGGCATCATGCCGATGATTTTTTTGAGGCCGAGATCGAGACCGAATTCCAGATAGGCCAGCGCCATTTCATGGATGATGGTTTGCCGGAGGTCCGGGGAAACGTGTTTGTCGATGCAGTACCGCGTTCCCTCCCAGACGTCCGGGCTGTTCAGCAGGTTTTTGTCGTGGACCAGATCCGGCCAGAGATCGCGCAGCATGCAGCTATGGGTCGTCGGCGTCAGGCGGTTGACGCCGAGAACATGGTTGTCGTCGGTGTGGTAGATGAGGTAGGCGCTTGCGGGCGTGTCGTATTGATCGTACTCCATGCCCTTATAGACGCTGACGTCATAGTCCTGGCGCTCGATAAAGCCTTCGTGGCGCAGCAGGAACTGCTTGTAGAAAATATCCCCGAATTCCTTCAGGTTGTCGTACGTCACGCATGTAATCATAGTATCCCCCAGACTTTATTTCCAAGGACCAGATCAACGCATTTACGCAGGAGATTTAAGCTACGAGGTTTCGTAGGACGCAGACGCTAGGGGTTTATAAGGCCGTAAGAATAGGCCTTGACCACGGCAAGGATTCGGTTGTTCGTTTGCAGTTTTCGAAAAATGTTCCGGACATGAAAATCGACGGTATGCTGGCTGAGCGAGAGGATAATGCTTACTTCATAGTCCGTCTTTCCCGCGGCAATCCAGGTCAATACTTCCTGCTCCTTCGCGGTCAGGCAAAAATTGACGGGGGCGGGGTTCCCGATCTTGTGAAGGTGCCTGTAGCGGATATAAAAATGATTGCTGTAGGCCGTGATCAGATCGACTTTGCCGTCAAATCCGTCCTTGCTTTCCGACGACGCAAGACTGATGCCCGCGACCTGATTGTTCGGTCCCCGCAGATAGGTGGCCACCCCGTGCTTGAGTCCGGCTTCGGAACCGTAATTCAGGCAATCCTTTTGCTTCCGGTTGAGGTCGAGGTGAAACGGAATTTCCTCCCACGTATAGGCCTCGACCCGCGTCGCCCCGTAAACGATCACCGGGTCGATCTTGTCGTAGCCTTTTTCAAAATAATGGGACATCCAGTCGCTCGGGAAATTGTGGATGACCCCGACGCCGGCCTGCTGGTCGATGTCCTTGTGGTCTGTCATCAGGGCAAAAAGGGCCCGGTCCAGACCGTGATTGCCGACGGTACGGAGGTAAATCGAAAACAGCTCTTCCTGAGTTTGAGCCTGATTTGCTTTTTCTACGTAATCTTCAAAGCTTCTAATCAACGCCGAAGCCCCCAAAAATTTTTTTCCATACAATCATACGTATAGGGAAAAAATCAACTTTTCTCTGGGATAGGGTCGTAAAAAAGGCCTTTTATGCGGCTTTGATCTGGGTTTCCCGGTACTCTTTCAGCAGGGGTTTGACCTCATCGGGGAGGAATTCCGTAAAAGTTTTTCCATCAAAAGTTTCCCCTTTAAGCAGCAGGATGGGGTCTTGTCCCTCGACGCAGCCAAGAT
>JACPDM010000067.1 GCA_016184045.1 Micavibrio aeruginosavorus
CAGTCGCAATATCTACTATGCTCTTAGCAAGCTGGTTCGGATCGCGGGGTCTTTTGGGTGTTTTGGCCATGTAATCAGTATGGCACAGGATTTTAAGGATTTCCACGGCGGCGGGCATTTTCAATATTCAAACTGAGACACTACCGGGAATTGCCGTCAATTGCTCAGTTCTTTCAGGGCAATCCGGATCAGTTCCTGAAGATTGCCGTTGTCGTTCGCCTTCTGACGCGCCTGCAGGACGGCGGAATAGGCGTCGGCTCTGGCATAGCCCAGATTGATCAGGGCGGAAACGGCGTCGCTGTCGATATCGGGCGCCGCCGTGCCGCCGGGGGCGGATTTTGACATTTTCTTTGCAACGGGAGCTGCGGCAAGGTCCATCTTCGCCGCCTTGTCTTTCAGCTCCGTTACAATCCGCGTCGCCAGCTTCGGTCCGACGCCGTCCGCCTGCCGCAGCACGGTGACATCCTGCGCGGCAATGGCAAAGGCCAGCTTGTCGGTCGGGCATGCGCCAAGGATGGCCATGGCGACCTTCATCCCCACGCCCTGAACGGAAGTGAGAAGGCGGCACCATTCCTGCTCCGCCGCATCGCTGAAACCGTAGAGATGGATATGATCCTCGCGCACATGCGTGTCGATCAGCAGCGCTACGGGATCACCCGCCTGCCCCACCCGTGCCAGCGTGCGGCCGGAAGCAAACACCTGATAGCCGACCCCGCCCACATTGATAATAAGGGAGTCCGATGCAACGCTATCCAGAATTCCGCTCAGTTTTGCGATCATGGTGTTCCGCTTTCTTTATTTGTCCCTAGGGCTCTTTGTCATCCTGAGCGTAGCGAAGGATCTGGGGTCAATGAGATCCTTCGGCCTATGGCCTCAGGATGACAGGGAGCGTCTTCGTGCCCTTGGTCCTTTGTGGTTAATGCTTTTATCACTTATCACCGCACACCCCCCGCCATAATGCCGCCAATGCGCTTGCGGCTGCTGGCGTGGTGCGCGTGGCAAATCGCAATCGCCAGAGCATCCGCCGCGTCCGCGCCCATTTTGCCTGCGCCGGGCAGCAAGGTCCGCACCATCAATCCCACCTGATCCTTAGCCGCATGGCCCGTGCCAACGACCGATTTTTTGACCAGATTGGCCGGATATTCCGCCACCGCAAGGCCAAGCCGCGCCGGAGTGACCATCGCCGCGCCGCGCGCCACGCCGAGTTTAAGGGCGGAGGCCGGGTTGCGGTTGACGAAGGTTTCTTCTATCGCGGCCTCGTCCGGCGTCCAGTCCTGAATGATTTTTTCAAGTGCGATGGAAATTTCAGCAAGGCGCTGAGCCGTGGTGTCCGCAGGATTTGTCTGGATCGTGCCGCAGGCGACGAACTGCAAGCGGTTGCTCTCAAACTGGATGATCCCCCATCCCGTTTTCTGCAACCCCGGATCGATCCCCAGTATCCGCATTCAAGGCCCCCTCCCCGCGGGAACCATTCTATTACGACGCCAGCAGTTTTTCCATGATCTCTTCGCTGACCTCGAAATTGGTCGTGACGGTCTGAACGTCGTCGTTGTCTTCCAGCGTATCGATGAGTTTCAGCAGGCTTTGCGCCTGATCCTCATTCACTTCAGCCATGACATTGGGCTTCCAGACGAAAGCGGCCTTCGTTGCTTCGCCGAATTTTTCCTCCAGAGCGTCGCGCACCGCCGCCAGATCATCCGGGCGGCAGGTGATTTCATGGAATTCATCCCCCGTTTCGCAATTTTCCGCGCCGGATTCTACGGCGGCCTCGAACATGGCGTCCGCACTCGCTTTCGCGAGCGGATAGGTAATAAGGCCGACACGGTCGAACATGAAGCTGACCGAATTCGTCTCCCCCAGATTGCCGCCATGTTTGGAAAATGTCGAGCGCACCTCACCCGCCGTCCGGTTGCGGTTATTGGTCAGGGATTCCACGATCACCGCCACGCCGCCGGGGCCGTAGCCTTCATAGGTAATGGCTTCATAATCGTCGCCGGCCGCGCCGCCGATGGCGGTATCGATGGCCTTTTTGATCCGGTCGTTGGGCATGCTTTCCTCTCGGGCCCACAGGATCGCGGCCCTCAGGCGCGGATTGCCGCCGGGGTCGGCCCCGCCCAGCTTTGCGGCCACGGTGATTTCCCGCCCGATCTTGCTGAAGACTTTCGCCCGCTTGGCGTCCTGACGCCCCTTGCGGTGCATGATGTTGCTGTATTGAGAATGTCCGGCCATTTTTTGATTTTCCAGATTGCGATTGGAAGCGAAGAAAGAATGGCAGAAAACTGCCGCATTTCCGCTTAAAGCGCAAGCCGCCACGCCAACAGGCTTGGAGGTTCGCAGGGGAGATGTTATCCTATTGATATCCTTATGTTTATTTTTCGTAAGGTGCGCATTTTTTAAGAGATCATCAACCTGCTGCCTATACAATATTGAGATTAATGCCAAAAACGGCAGATTCGTCAGGGGCCGGCGCATGTATCAAATGCACAATATCAGTATCCTGGTGGTTGAAGACAACCAGCCGATGATGGATATCGCCAAATCCCTGCTTCTGACCTTTGGCGTCGGGCATGTCATCGGGGCGGCGGACGGGGAAATCGGTTTCAAACGGTTTTGCGAATACAATCCCGACATCGTCCTTGCCGACTGGATGATGAAACCGATGGACGGCATCACCTTTACCCGGCTTATTCGCAACGACCCGCGCAGCCCCAACCCGTATGTTCCAGTGATTTTGATGACGGGGTTTAGCGAACGCCGCCGCGTGTTGCAGGCCCGTGACGCGGGCGTGACGGAGTTTCTTGTGAAACCGTTTAACGCGCGCGACCTCTACAAGCGAATCGCGCAGGTGATCGAACGCCCACGGCAATTCGTTCGCTCCGGCGATTTCTTCGGCCCCGATCGCCGTCGTTCGCGGCCGATGAATTTCAGCGGCCCTTACCGGCGTGAAAACGACATCAGCAATCCTGATGCGCGGGAGCGCCTGCGTGCGCAGCAAATGGAAGCTCACGAAATCTTGCGCAAGATTCGTGAGAAAAGCGGCATGAGTCCGGGTGAAAAATTCGGAGCGATCAACCCCAACGATATTGATATGCTATGACCACCGGCCCCACACCGCATCACTTCAACCAGCCTACGCGCCGCAAGGCTGAATTCATCCGCCCGCCTAATACGCTGAAGGCGAAAGTCGGTTCTGGCGGACTTGCCGAAAAAATCCTGAACAAGGCGCAAGCCTTGCTGGAAAGCAATTCCGTCGATTTCATGCCGCTGGCGGAGCTGTATCTGGCATCGCTTATGAACGGGATTGATAACGCACGCAAGGAAGTTCTGATTACCGACGCCGAGCCCCTGATTGCGGGAATTCTCTATCCGGCGATGCAGCTCAAAGCCAATGGCGGCATGTTCCATTACCAGCTTGTGACGAGAACCGCCGACAAACTGATCCAGTTTCTGGAAGTCATCGAAAGCCCGGATGAAGATGCCCTCGACATCGTCATGGCGTTTCATTCGACCATACGCGGGATTATTTTAAGTCGCATCACCGGCGACGGCGGCCGTCACGGCATGGAATTGATGGACGCTCTTGATGAAGCCTGCCTGCGTTATTTCGACAGGCATCCGGGGCAACGCAAGGATACGGATTTCGATTACATCCACAGCGTGGACGACCAGACCCCCTAGAGCGCGATAGCGCTCTCATTCATTGGTCTAAAAATCCGGCATTTCCGGCTTGAGGCGCGGGCCGATCCGGACAGCTCCGGCATTGACGGCCAGCCCCGTGCGCTGGTCGGTTTCAACGAAAAGACCGCAAACCGTACCTTCTCCCTCTGCCGGGCTGAGGCGGTCCGTCGGCATTTTGCGGGTAAAGCGCTGGATCGGAATTTCTTTTTTGACGCCGATGACGCTGTCGTAATCCCCGGTCATGCCGGCATCGGTCTGGTAGGCGGTTCCGCCGCTGAAAATCTGCACATCCGCGGTCGGCATATGCGTATGCGTGCCGACAACCGCCGAAACGCGCCCGTCCACATAATGCGCCATCGCCATTTTCTCGCTGGTTGCCTCGCCGTGGAAGTCGAGGAAAATCGCGTTGACCATGCCGCCAAGCGGGTATGCGCCCAGCAAATCATTGACCGCCGCGAACGGGTCTTCCATCGGGTCCATGAACAGGCGCGCCATGGCATTGATCACAAGGATTTTTTGCCCCATCGGCGTGGCGTGGATGTGATAACCCTTGCCCGGCGTGCCCTTGGGGAAATTGATCGGGCGCAGCAGTTTCGGGTCGCGGTCGATATAGGGAATGATCTCGCGCTGGTCCCAGACATGATTGCCGGTGGTGATGACATCGGTGCCGAGGGCGTAGAATTCCTTGCAGATTTCGGACGTGATGCCGATTCCGTGCGCCGCGTTCTCGCCGTTGACGATAACGGCATCGGGGCGCAATTTCGCCTTGAGTTCCGGCATGTGCTTTGCCAGAGCCTCGCGGCCCGAGCGGCCCATCACGTCACCGATAAACAGAATTCTCACGTAATGATCCAGTCGAGTTTTTCGTCATGGTCCTCGGCGGGCAGGTTGAAAAGGACGGCCTGCTGCCCGTAACCGTAACCGACAGAAAGAATTTTTTTCTTTTCCCGGTAGTGCCTTAGCGTCGTATCGTAATACCCGCCGCCATAGCCAAGGCGGTGGCCGTGCCGGTCGAAGGCCAGATAGGGAATAACAAAAATATCAGGGTCAACCCAAACGGTTTTTTCGTCCGCTACCGGCTGCATCACCCCGAACGGCCCCTTGATCAGCGGGTCGCCTTCTTTCCACGATGCGAATTTCAGCACGCGCGAGCCCTTCTCGATTACGGGCAGGGCGCAGGTCAGGCCCCGCGTCAGCAATTCATGCAGCAGCGGAATGGTGTCGAACTCCCGCCCCTTGGGCCAGTACAGGGCGACAATCTGGTCCGGTTCGGGGTCGATGGATTTAAGAAAATTCTCGCACGCGTCTTCCGCGCTTTCCTCGCGCGGGTCGATGCGGTCGCGGTGAAGCAGGGCTTCGTGGCGGATGGAGTCTTTTGAAAGCTGATCGGTCATAACGGGTGGAAGGGTGCCACGGGAGCCGTGACCATGCAACTTATCCGCTGCTGGCCCGGTTAACCAGGTGGGCGCCGTATGTCCAAGGCCACGGCCCTGAACAGGCACAGCTCCCAAGCAGAGATAATTATCGGCCCGAGGGATTAAGGTGGTTCACGCGCTTGGCAGCAAACCCTTCCGCGGAGGAATATAGGGGTAGCAGGCTGAAAAAACAAACTTTTCCGGATTTTGGGCGGAAAAGCGGGCTTATATCTTGGTTAACCTGTCCGCGACCGAGTCAATCCGCGCCGCAAGGTGGTTGATCGCATCGACGATCATGCGCTCATCTTCCTCGCTCAGGCTGTCGTCCTCGACCACGGGCTGATTGCGCGCGGAGAGCTTCATGTCGAAAATCTCGTCCGCCAGAACCAGCGCGGTCAGGACCAGAAGATGGGATTCGTTGGTGGCCGCCCCGGCGGTCGCGATCTCGCGCAGGCGCATATCGGCGTATTTGGCCAGTTCCTGAACGCGGCGCTCCTGTCCGTCGTCGCAGGCAATGCCGTAGATTTTACCGTGTATGCTGACGCTGACCTCGGCCATAATCCTACCCCTCGCCCAGCAATTGCTCGACCTTGGCGATGGTCATGTCGAGTTTTTTGGCCAGCTGGTTGCGGTCGAAACCCAGCCCGGTCGTGGTGTTGGCGACGGGCTTCGCGCCAAGATTGAAGAGGTCCGGCTGCGAGCGGGTTTTCAGGTTTTTCTGGTGGCGGATCATGGATCCCTCCATCTTGTCGATGACTTTATCCAGATTTGTCAATGCGTTCTTGATAGCTGCCGACACGAAAACCGCCCCTGTTTGACTCAAAAATCAATTTACGCTGGAAACTTCGCAATTATCAGGCTTCCGCAAAGACGGTCAAGACATGGCGCAAAGTTGTCCCCAGCTTGTCGGAAAGCCTTGTATCCTTTATGGTAGCACCAGCCCGGCCAAGGCCCGGCCCACCCGATACAGCGAGGAACGAGAGAGCAAATGGCGCAAACCGCATCCGCAGCACAGCATGACACCAGCCCCGACCTCAAAACCATGGCCAACGCCATCCGCGCCCTTGCCATGGACGCGGTGGAAAAAGCCAATTCCGGCCACCCCGGCATGCCGATGGGCATGGCCGATGTCGCCACCGTCCTGTTCACAAAATTCATGAAATTCGATCACGCCCACCCGGAATGGCCGGACCGTGACCGCTTTATCCTCTCCGCCGGGCACGGCTCGATGCTGCAATACGCGCTCCTCTACCTCCTCGGGTATGAGAAAATGACGCTGGACCAGCTCAAGAATTTCCGCCAGCTCCACAGCCTGACCGCCGGGCATCCGGAAGTCATGCCCTCCGCCGGGATCGAAATGACCACGGGGCCGCTGGGTCAGGGAATCTCCACTGCCCCCGGTTTTGCGCTGGCCGAGCGTATCCTGAATGCCCGCTTCGGCGACGATCTGGTCGATCACTGGACCTATGTCATCGCCTCCGACGGCGACCTGATGGAGGGGATCAGCCATGAAGCCTGCGCCCTCGCCGGGCATCTGAAACTCTCGCGCATCATCGTGATGTACGACGATAACGGCATTTCCATCGACGGCCCGACGTCGCTGTCCTATTCCGACGACGTGACAAAACGCTTTGAGTCCTATCACTGGGATGTGCAGAGCATTGACGGCCATGATTTCGCGGCGATCGAGCGTGCCATCGCTCACGCCAAAACCACGGACAAGCCCAGCCTGATCCGCTGCAAGACGAAAATCGGCTATGGCGCGCCGACCAAGGAGAATTCCTCGTCATCCCACGGCTCGCCTCTGGGCGCGGCGGAGCTTGAAGGGGCCAAGAAAAACCTCGGCTGGACGCACGGCGCGTTCGAGATTCCGGAAGATGTCCTGAACGCCTGGCGCATGGCCGGGTGCCGCAGCGCCGGAATGTGCGAGGAATGGACCGCGCGCCTGCATAAATCCACCCGCCATGACGAATTCCTGGCGGCGATGGCGGGCGATGTTTCCAAAGTGATCGCCCCCGTCGTGCGCGATGTGAAAAAGCAGTTCGTAGCCGATAACAAAGCCGCCGCCACGCGCAAAACGTCGGGTCAGGTGCTCGAAAAACTGGTCCCGGCGGTGAAGGAACTGGTGGGCGGCTCCGCCGATCTGACCGGCTCCGTCCTGACGCCGGCATGGCCGCGATCATGAACGGCATGGCCCTGCATGGCGGCGTGATCCCCTATGCCGGAACCTTCCTGTCGTTCAGCGATTATTCGCGCCCGTCCATTCGCCTTGCCGCCCTGATGAAGCAGCGCGTCATTCACGTCATGACGCACGATTCCATCGGCCTTGGCGAAGACGGCCCCACCCATCAGGCGGTGGAGCATGTCGCCGCCCTGCGGGCCATCCCGAACACCTATGTTTACCGCCCGTGCGACGGCGTCGAAACGGCGGAATGCTGGGAGCTGGCGCTGGACAAGCGCACCGCCCCCGCGCTTCTCGCCCTGACACGGCAGAACCTCAAACCCTTGCGGACCACGCATACGGATGAGAACCTCTCGGCGAAAGGCGCCTATATTCTGGCCGATGCCCCGTCGCCGAAAGTGACGATCTTCGCCACCGGCTCCGAAGTCGAAATCGCCATGGCGGCCAAGGAAAAGCTGGATTCCGAAGGCACGCCGACCCGCGTCGTCTCCGTGCCGTGCATGGATCTGTTTATGGATCAGGACAAGGACTATTTCATGTCTCTCGTCTGCAACGACACCATCAAGGTCGCCGTCGAGGCCGCCATCCGCATGCCGTGGGACCGCCTCATCGGCCCGCACGGGGTCTTTGTCGGCATGACCGGTTTTGGCGAATCCGCCCCGGCCGAAGTGCTGTACAAACATTTCGGCATCACGGTGGAGAATGTCGTCGCGAAGGTGAAAGAAAAACTCTAGGCCGCTACCCCATGCGGAAAAAGCATGTGCTGTTGACCGCTTCCGGCGTTCCCGGGGTGGTGCCGCAATGCGCAAAGCCGCGCTGTTCCACCTGCGCGATATTCACGGGCGTATAAAGCAGTTTTTTGAGCCCGTCGGCGCTGCGCACGCCGATCATGGCGTTGCTTGCGGTGCCGCGAATGCGGTCCAGGACCTGATCCTTGTTTTCCACCAGCGCCGCCACGAAAATCATGCTGTAGGGGCTGTAATCGGTTTTGCTGCCGTCTTGCCGCACCACCGCGATCGCGTCTGAAAGGCCGAGATTGCCGATCAGTTTGCGGCTGTCTTCCGCCGCCTGCGCGTCCAGCTCGATGCAAACGCAGGGTTTTCCGGTCTGCAAATGGTAATCGACCGCCGAAAGCGGCAGCGGGCCGGAGCCGACAAAGGCCATCGGGCGCGGATCGCCAAGAATATCGGCCCCTTTGGCAAAGCTGCGAATGCCCCCGACTTCGTTCTGCACCAGAGCCTCGTAATTGGCGCGATACCAGAAACGGCGCAGCCCCGAAAGCGGCATCGGCCCGTCCTGTGCGAGAAGTTTTGCAAAATACTGTTCCATCGCAAATTCGGCGCGGGAAAGGAGATTCATCATCTCCGGCATCTTGCTGCGGACAAACGGATCGTCCAGAACCCTGTCCTTGTCGGCAATGACTTCATCGGCCTCGACAATCGCCCCGACATAACGCGAGAGGCTTTCATTGATCAGCGGATTCTCCGGGGAAAGGTCCGTCTGGCTGGCCAGAGTATTGAACGTCTGCCGGAACAGGGAAATCAGCTTGTCTTCCTCATGGGCAGTATCCTGACGGAGCATTTTGACGGCGGTCATGGCGATCAATCCTTACGCGTAAAACGGAACAGCATTTTGGAGCGGGCGTAGTAATCCGCCTTGGCGGCAGGGCTTGGGAAATAAACCTTGTCATCCGGCTCTGCGGGTATGAAGCCCTGTATGCCGAAGGGCCTGAATTCCGCATGGAATCCAGCCTGCACAAACGCGGCGACATAATCGTTGAGTGAATAGTGCGGCACGGGAATGTTCGAATAGGCGCTGATGGCGGGGTGCCAGTCTTTCCACAGCGGGTTTTCGGTATGGCATCCGGTCGCGGCGTAATACGGCGCGCCCGGCTTCAGCAGCGTGCGCATGAGTTGCGCGTGCGCGGCAAGATCGGGCAGCAGGTAAATCACTTCATGGCTGAACGCCATATCGAACAGGTTTTGAGGCTGCTTGCCGAGGAACTCCGCGACCGTTTCATAGACGGCCGGAATGCCTGCCGCTTTCTGGCGCGCAACCGCAAGGGACTCAGCTGCAATATCGATTCCAACGCCCATCTCATATGGACGAGACTTGTAGAGCGTCCGCAAAAATCCGCCCTGATTGCAGCCGAAATCCAGCACTTTTTTTCCGGCCAGAGTCTGTTCTGCCATCAGCGCGATCATGGCCCTCCAGTGATGCAGATGACCGTCATACATGCGGTCTTCTTCTTCCTGCGTCGTGGTCCATGTTTTCAGTTGCGCCGCTGTCATTGCCCGCCCCTTAAATGCAAATCATTCTCATTCACAGGTCATAGCCCAAGCTGGCCTGGGGGTCAATCTTTTAAAAAATCAGGGATTTAGCAGGTTTACAAAATTTTCATAAAATTATGAGAAGCTAATAAAATCATCATGAACGAAAGGTCAAGACAGAGCATGTTGGCAAACCGTAACCAACGGATCGCGTGGTCGATCATCGAAGCGCACATCACCACCGAGGGTCAGAAACATATGCGCGTCAGAGCCGAGCCGACTTGACGAAGAACCTTGCAATAGAACATCGCTGATTTTTTTCAGATGAAAGGCTGGGGTTTTCCCCCGGCCTTTGTCTTTTGTTACGCCATCGTTTTTTGGCCGTAACGCCTATTACAATTCTTTGTATAAATGCGCCTGGGAATTTTTTAAAACGCAAAGTCGCGCAAAGTTACGCAAAGTTCTTTCGGGATTTTGTCATGGCAATGCGCTGAATTCTGTCTTTCAGGAATTTTTTTTGAAATTCTGTTTGTTTCGAATGCAATATCTCCTTGCTCGGTCATACTTTGCGTAACTTTGCGCGACTTTGCGTTTCAGAAGACTTTCAACAAGCGGTCTTTATTCTCTACCATTTATATTTCAGGATCGCCTTGACCGTCCCGTCCGGCGCGCCGTCTGAAATTCCGAACAAATATCCGGCATCGTAGGACACGCGCTTGCCCGGCGCGCCATAAAAAACCGGGCCGAGGCGGTGGTCCTGATCGTCGAATTTTCCTTCGTTCCCGATCTCTCCGAAATCGCTGTGCAATTCAAATCCCGGCTGAAAACCGTCGCTGCATTTATAGCGCGAACTCCATGACAGCCCCCACTCCACGGCGTTATCGGCGTCCTCTCCGACTTCCCGGCTGAAAATCAGGTTGCCGCGGTGTCCGGTTTTCGTGAACTCCTTTGCGCCGATGAATTTGGCCTCGATGCTGTCCGCATCGCCCGTCGTGTTCAGGCTGTAACCTGCGCGCACCGCCATATCGGCCCAATACTGCCCCGGCGGAGCGAAACGGATTTTGTTTTTCCACTCGATATTCGACAGCTCCGTATCCGCGCCAGTCGCGCCGCCATGCGATGCGATCGCCTCGATCTCGTTTTGCCAGAAGGGGGTAAAGCCATGGCTGGCGACCAGTTTTTCCTTCCACGCGCCGTCGCGGCGGCCATCGTCATCGACGACATACTCGCCCTTCCATTCCAGCGCGCTTTGCCCTGCCGTGACGCCGGGCGAAGTGACCGTCTTGCTGGCATGAGCCGGGGCAGACAAGCCTGCAAGGATAAAAACGCAAAGGATCGTTCGGATAACAGGCAAAAGGATTTCCTTTCTTCTAAAGCCTGCGTAACGATACTTTAAAAATTTTCCAAAAAAAAGGAATTTGACCGTGACGTCCCTGTTAATTCCTCGTATAAATGGGCTGAAATTTTTTGAAACGCAAAGTCGCGCGAAGTTACGCAAAGTATGATCGAGCAGGAAGATATTTCATTTGAGACAAACAGAATTTCGAAAGAAATTCTGGATACCTGTTTTTATATCCATACCAATCTGGGACCGGGATTGCTGGAAAGCGTTTATGAAGATTGCCTGTTTCACCTCCTGCTCAAAAAAGGGCTGAAAGTCGAAAAACAAAAACATCTGCCGATTCAGATTGACGGCCTGACGATCCCGAACGGCTTGCGGCTTGATCTGGCCGTTGAAGACCGGATCGTCGTTGAAATCAAGGCATGTGAAAAAATGATTCCTCTTTACGAAGCCCAGATTCACACCTATCTAAAACTTTCAGGAATGCCTCTGGGCTTGCTCATTAACTTTAACGTCAGATCCCTGAAGGACGGGATACAGCGCATAGCCATGACCAGATACCGAAAGAACTTTGCGTAACTTTGCGCGACTTTGCGTTTAAAAAACTAATCAGAGAAGGAAAGTAAAAAAATGACAGCAAAAGTAGCCATCAGCGGATTTGGCCGTATCGGTCGCCTTGTCCTGCGGGCCATGTATGAATCCGGCCGCAAGGACATCGAAGTCGTCGCCATCAACGATCTTGCAGACCTGCACACCAACGCGCACCTGCTGAAATACGACTCCGTCCATGGCCGTTTCCCGTTCGAGGTCGAAACGCAGGGCAATGACGTGCTGATCGTCGGCGGCCACAGGATCAAGTGCGTGCAGGTAAAAAACCCCGCCGAGCTGCCGTGGAAAGAGGTCGGCGTCGATGTGGCGCTGGAATGCTCCGGCGTATTTACGAAGCGCGACGATGCCGGGCTGCACCTTCAGGCCGGGGCCAAAAAGGTTCTGATCTCCGCCCCCGCGACCGATGAGGACATCACCGTGGTTTACGGCGTGAACTCGGACAAGCTGACCGGCGAGCATAAAATCGTCTCCAACGCGTCCTGCACCACCAACTGCCTTGCGCCCGTGGCTTATGTGCTGAACAACGCCATCGGCATCGAGCACGGTTTCATGACCACGATCCACTCCTACACCGGCGACCAGCGCATTGTGGACACCAACCACAAGGATCTGCACCGCGCCCGCGCCGCGGCCCTGAACATGATCCCGACCTCCACCGGCGCCGCCAAGGCCGTCGGCAAGGTTCTGCCGGAACTCAAAGGCAAGCTGGACGGCGTCGCCATCCGCGTGCCGACCCCGAACGTGTCGCTGGTCGATTTCAAATTCGTCGCCAAACGCGCCACGACGGTCGAGGAAATCACGAAGCTGATCAAGGACGCCGCCAACAGCAACCAGCTCAAAGGCATTCTCGGCTGCTATACCGAGGAGCTGGTCAGCGGCGATTTCAACCACGACCCCAACTCCTCCGTTTTCGCCCTCAACGAAACCAAAGTCATCGACGGCACCATGGTGCGGGTCATGGCGTGGTACGACAATGAATGGGGCTTTTCCAACCGGATGCTCGATACCGCGGTGAAGATGGCGGGGCTGTAAGAAGCCGTTTCCCGAGAATAATCAATCCCGGGCTTTTGGCGCACCCAAGGCCCGGGATAATTATATTCTTTTTATTATCAATGCTTTAGCTTAAAAAATCGCCTTTTGAGCAAGGTTATGTTAGGGTCTTTGCTCTAAAATTATCGCAAGGATAACCCTAACCGACGGCGGATCATGGCAAATCCAGCGCCTAAAACCGATTCCGGAAGCAGTTTCGAGGCCGATGCGGCCCGGATCGGCAATGTCGTCGATCATCTGGTCGATGCGCTGGGGGGCGAACCGGCCTGCACGCTGCGCCGGGCAGTGATTCTGGCGGATATCGACCAGTATCCGGGCTCCACGCAGGCCGCGATCATCCAGCGCCTTGCCGCCGACAAATCGGCCCTGAACCGGGATATTGAATGGCTTTATGACTATGGCTGCATCATGCGCCAGGTGGGCCGGGATGGCCGGGAAATCAAGCTCTTTACTTGCGGTTATGCCAAGAAAAACCTCGATTTGGCCCTGGCTTATTTCAATAATTCGCATAAGAGCTTGAAAAATTTCCTTATTCACTATATTCATATGTTCGGTCAGCATAGACCCACCCTGCGCGATGCGAAGATCATTGCCACGATTGGCGAGAAAGGTTCCGCCAACCGCCAGATGGTTTTTGAGGAGCTTTATAACGGGCCGCTGACGACGGATAACCGCGCGATCAACAACCTGATCGTCACGGGACTTTTGGAAAAGAAGAAACAGGACGAATGAGCATAGCAGAGCTGACATTGACGGAACCTGCCGCAGCCGAATTCAAGGCTGTCGTAGACGTTTTCAGCGCCGCGACCAACCCGGCCGCAGGCTATGCCGCCACAGCCGCTTCCCTGCAACTGGGTGACGGCGGCGCGGGCGGATTTGCCGGGCTTTTCGGCGGCGCTGCGCCTGCTGCCGATGGCGGGGCCGCCCCGAGCGGCGGCGACGGCGGCGCTGCGGCCCCGTCCCCCGAATAACCTCTCCTAAACCTTGTCTTTCTCGGTTATAGTTTTCGCTGTCAGTTTTTAATGGCAGGAGAAAAAGTCATCATGGCCCAAGCATCCCTGAAACCCGGCGTCGTCACCGGGGCGGATTACCTCACGCTGGTCAAGGCCTGCAAGGACGGGAAATACGCCCTGCCCGCCGTCAATGTGGTCAGCACGGGCACCATCAACGCCGTCATGGAAGCCGCCGCCAAAAACCGGGCCGACGTGATTATCCAGCTCTCGAACGGCGGCGCGGAATTTTATGCCGGGAAGGGCTGCCCCGACAGTTTTCAGGCCAAGGTTCTCGGCGCCGTTTCCGCTGCGCGTCATGTCCATTTGCTGGCCGCGCAATACGGCGTCTGCGTCGTGCTGCACACCGACCACGCCAATAAAAAACTGATCCCGTGGGTCGAGGCGATGCTCGATCACGGCGAAGCTTTCTACAAGGAAACCGGCAAGCCCCTCTTCTCCTCCCACATGCTCGACCTGTCGGAGGAAGATATCAACTTCAACCTTTCCGAATGCGCCCGCCTGCTGAGGCGCATGAACAAGATGGGCATGAGCATCGAGATCGAGCTCGGCGTCACCGGCGGGGAGGAAGACGGAGTCGGCTCCGACGACATCGACAACGCCAAACTCTATACCCAGCCCGAAGACGTTCTGAAGGCTTACGAGGCCCTGCTGCCGCTCGGGCATTTCTCGATTGCCGCGTCTTTCGGCAACGTCCACGGCGTTTACAAGCCGGGCAACGTCAAACTGCGCCCCGACATCCTCAAAAACTCGCAGGATCTGGTGCAGAAGACGCACAAAACCGCCGCCAACCCGCTCGACCTCGTGTTCCACGGCGGCTCCGGCTCGGAAAAGGACAAGATCGCCGAATCCCTGAATTACGGCATTTTCAAAATGAACATCGACACCGACACGCAATTTGCCTTCTCCGAAGCGGTCGGCAAGTTTGTCGAGGCCAATCCGAAAGCCTTCAAGTACCAGATCGACCCGGATGACGGCACGCCATACAAAAAACTCTACGACCCGCGCAAATGGCTGCGTCTGGGTGAGGAAGGAATTGTCACCCGTCTGAACGAGGCCTATGCTGATTTGCGTTCCGCCGGGAAATCGCTTTCCGCCTGCGCGGGCGACAAGGCGAAATGCGCCTGATTGACTGCGTTTTTTCTGATTTCCGCTGAAGCATTTTAAAAAACTGATTGGGGCGAAGAACGATGCTGGATTTCCTGTCCAACCTGTCTTACTGGCACTGGGCTGTTCTTGGCATCGCCTTTATCGCGTGCGAATCCATGTTCCCCACGGCGCTGCTGTTTTTATGGCCGGGCGTCGCGGCGCTGCTGATCGCCGTGGTCGTCATGCTCGTCCCGCATCTGGAGCCGATCTATCAGGTCGGAATCTGGCTGATCACCTCTCTGGCCTTCACGCTGCAATGGATCGACTATCGCAAGGCGAATCCGCCGAAGGCCGCCGCGCGCCAGACTCCGCGCTCGAAATGGAACGACTATATCGGGCGGCAATTCACGCTGCGCCGCGCGATCATCAATGGCCGCGGCGAAATCCAGATCGAGGAGGAAACCTTCGCGGTTTACGCCATCGACGATTACCCGGCAGGGACGCTGGTCAAGGTCACGCGCGTCGAAGGGAAAGCCCTGCGGGTTCAGCAGGTTCTTCTTTAAGACAATCATTTTGCAATACGCACTATAACGGAGATTGAAATGACGGAATTTGTACTTGTCTTCGCCTTTCTGGCGATTGTGATCATCGCCAAGGGCGTCAAGGTTGTGCCGCAGGGGATGCAGTACACCATCGAGCGCTTTGGCCGCTATACGCACACCCTCACCCCCGGCCTCAATTTCATCATTCCCTTCTTCGACGCCGTCGGGGCCAAGGTCAATATGATGGAAACGGTTCTCGACGTTCCCTCGCAGGAGGTCATTACCAAGGACAACGCCCTCGTCAAAGTAGACGGCGTCGTGTTCTATCAGGTTCTGGACGCCGCGAAATCGGCCTATGAAGTACGAAACCTCGAACTCGCCACCCTTAACCTCACCATGACCAATCTGCGGACAGTGATGGGCTCGATGGTGCTGGATGAGCTTCTTTCCGAACGGGACCAGATCAACGCCCGCCTGCTGACCATCGTCGACGACGCCACCGCCCCGTGGGGCATCAAGGTGACGCGGATCGAGATCAAGGACATCAGCCCCCCGCGCGACCTCGTCGATTCCATGGCCCGCCAGATGAAGGCGGAGCGGGAAAAGCGCGCGGTGATCCTTGAGGCGCAGGGCCTGCGCGAAGCCGCCATCCTCAAAGCCGAAGGCGAAAAACAGGCCGCCGTGCTTGAGGCCGAAGGCCGCAAGGAAGCCGCCTTCCGCGACGCTGAAGCAAGGGAGCGCGCTGCCGAAGCCGAGGCGAACGCCACCGCCGCCGTGTCCAGCGCCATCGCGGGCGGCAACACGCAGGCCATCAACTACTTCGTCGCCCAGAAATACGTCGAAGCGCTGGGCAAATTCGCCAATTCTCCCAACCAGAAAGTCATTTTCATGCCGCTCGATTCCAGCAGCGTCATGGGCTCCATCGGCGGCATCACCGAACTGGTGCATGACGCGCTCGGCAAAACAGGCACGAAATAACAGGAAGGAAAAAAGCAGACATGATCGATTTTCTCTCCGCCCTCACCTTCTGGCACTGGCTCATTTTCGGGCTGGGGCTGATGGCGCTCGAGGCCTTTTTGCCTGGCGCGTTTTTCCTCTGGCCGGGGCTTGCGGCCATCGTCGTCGGCCTGGCCCTCATGGGCGTGCCGACACTGGGCTGGACGGCCCAGATCACCGTCTGGGCGGTGCTGTCGGTCATTCTGGTCACCGGCTGGGTTCTCTACCGCAAAAAGCACCCGAAAGCCGAAATCCCCAACACCCTGAACCAGCGCGGGCACGAATATATCGGCCAGCACTTCACGCTGGACAAGCCCGTCGTCAACGGCAAGGGCGAAATCCGCGCTGGCGATACCGTCTGGAAAACCGTTTCAGCAATAGATTATCCGATCGGGACAGTGGTCAAAGTCACCGGCGTCGAAGGCACCTTATTGCGTATTCATGCCGTATAGCCGAATAGAAGAAAGGGCGCCGGTCAGGCGCCCTTTCTTTTTGATCGTTATACCGAAGCAGGGGCCGGACCACCGGGCGTGCGGGCTGGTTCCGATACCCTGACTTCCCCGACAGCGCCCAGGGCTTTCAGATGCGCAAGCAAAGTAGCCGGATTTATCTGTTCCTGCGCCCCACCTGTGGTATTGGTGTTGGCATAGAGAATCATATTGCCATGGCTGCCCACTTCACGCTGCGTATCCAGCGTCATGGTGCTCAACATGATTTGGACCGCCTCGTGGCGGGAAACACCCAAAGCCTCAAGTGATTTTACCTGCTCTCCGTATTGTTCGAAGATTTTTGCGCGATACCCTGCAGCGCCTTCACCGCGCAGCAAATCGCGGTCACGGTTTGCCTCAGCTTCAGCCACAATACTGACTTTATTGGCCTTCGCTTCGTTGGTTGCAGCCTCAACAAGGCGCTCACTGGCGCGGACTTTGTTAAATGCTTCCTGTACTGCACCAGGTGCTTTTGGCTCATCGATTACGATGCGGCGCAGAAGAACGCCATAATCCTTCATCTGGGTAGAAACTTCCTTAATCACTTCATCGGAAATCTCGTCACGCTCGTTATAGAGTTCCTGAAACATCTTGCCGGAGGTATATTTGCGGACTGCCGCGCTGACGATTGTTTTAATCTGGTCAACAGGATCGGCATTGTTAAAATGGAAATGCCCTGTATCCGCAACCTCAAACTGAATGGATATTGGCAGCGTGACGAAAAGATCGTCCTTTGTCTTTGTCTCAAGTTCCTCTTTCACCATCTGCAATGTTGTCGGAATGACGTCCTCAATTGCATTAATGGGCCAGGGCCATTTCACATGGAGTCCGGCATCCTGTTCGGTACGGGTGTGTTTTCCAAAGGTTGTAATCAAGGCTTCATGCTTTTGGGGCACGGTAAAAATAGCCGATTTCAGCAATCCGGCTGCGGCAACGGCACCGACGCCGTAGGCAGCCATTGTGAAAATACTTCCAAGATCCATGTAAATCCTCCTTTAATTTTATGGCAAAATGCTATTGAAAATACCCTTACCCCCCGTACCCCGCCATGTCTATGAAAAAATATGATTTACATAATATATATCTGAGAAAATGCTTGAATTCCCCAATAATACCCTATAGAACCACTGTCTGATTTAGCAGGAGTATTGGCCATGGCCGCCCCACAGAAACAAGAAAAAGCAGAGAAATCCGTACGCGAACACCCGGATTATCACGAGATCACGGTCGTTACGACCAACGGCATCGAATACAAGACGCGCACCACCTGGGGCAAAGCCGGTGACACGATGCGCCTTGACGTCGATTGCTATAGCCACCCGGCCTGGCAGGGCGGCATCCAGAAAGTGGTCGAAAAGGCCCAGCTTTCGAAATTCGAAAAGAGATTTGGCACGTTCCTGTCCGGCAATGCTTCTGGCGAAGACAAAAAGAAGTAAGGCCGTACAGTTAATTCCGTGGAAGACATTTCCCCGCCCCTCAAAAGGCGGGGATTTTTTTGCGGCCCCTTCCCCCTTTATCCCCCTCCCGCTATCCAAAAACCCACCATCGTCATTCCGGCGCAGGCCGGAATCCAGTGAAACACCAGCAAGGCCCTGCGCCGGCCCTCCTGGGCCCCGGCTTTCGCCGGGGATCAATGGGGTCAGATTCAATTGATTTTCATTCTACCGTCATTGCGAGCGCAGCGAAGCAATCCAGCCCTGCAAACCACTCTGGCTCTTCTGGATTGCTTCGGTCACTGCGCTCCCTCGCAATGACGATTTGTGACATCAAACCGCTCCTCCAGCCTCCGCATAGGGACAGGGCGATGGCGCAGGAAGAAGGCCAAGGACTCGAACCCCCTATGCGTTCCTCCGCGCCCTTTGCGTTTAAAACACCTTTCTCTTCAAAAACGCTCCCCGGACGCTTAATTCTTGACAATTAAAGGAATTTATACCTATAATACCCTTGTAAAATGCGCCCTGCCCTGCCCGGCAGGAAAATTCAAAGTCGCCGCCCCGCAGCACCCCTGCATTGAAAAAACGACGGACGAACTGGGTGCGCGGATTTCCCTTTGTTTTCAAGGGCGTCCCGCAACAAAAATAGGAATTGTTTCACGTGAAACAATTCCTATTTTTTATTCTCTAAACGGGCCGACAATCCGGCCCCTGCCCTACGCGGCCTCAAGCTGACTCAGGGCGGCGCTGAATTTGTTCAGGGAGGCCTCGAACGCCGCCTGACGGCTGCGCTGTTCCTCGATGATTTCGGCGGGGGCGTTGGCGACGAATTTCTGGTCCGACATTTTCGTGCGGATCTTCGCAAGCTCGCTGTTCAGGCGCTCGATCTCCTTGCGAAGGCGCGCACGCTCCTTGTCGAGGTCGATAATATCGGCGATCGGCAGGATGATCGTGGCTTCGTCCACCACCGTCTGGATCGCGCCTTTGGCCGCTTCGGCGGTCAGGCCGACGGTTTCAAGGCGGGCCATGCGCTTGATGATCTCGTCATGGGTTTCAAGGCGCTTTTGCGTGACCGCGCTGGAATCCTAGACCAGAAGATGGATTTTCGCCGCCGCCGGGACATTCATGTCCGAGCGGACGGAGCGGATTTCGGAGATCAGCTTGATGAGCCAGTTGATTTCCTCCATCGCTTCCGGCGCTTTCATCGCCGCCGGGTATTGCGGCCATGCGGATGAAATCAGCATCTTGTCCAAAGGCCGCTCGGCGATGGAGCCGAACAGTTCTTCGGTCAGGAACGGCATGAACGGGTTGAGCATCAGCAAAAGCTGGTCCAGAACCCAGGCCGTCGTCTTGCGCGTTTCCTCGGCCAGCGCGCCCTCCGCTGCCAGGACGGGTTTGGAGAATTCAAGGTACCAGTCGCAGAACGTGCCCCAGACGAACTGGTACAGCGCCATGGCGGCATCGTTGAATTTATAGGCCTCGACCCCCTCCGCTACGGCCTTTTCAAGGTCGAGGACGGCGTTGACAACCCATTTGTTGAGGACGGAAGTGACGCCGAGCGGATCGAATTTCGGGTCCGGGACGCAGCGGTTCATCTGGCAATAGCGCGTCGCGTTCCAGAGCTTGGTGGCGAAGTTGCGGTAGCCCTCGACCCGGTCTTCCGAGAGCTTGATGTCCCTGCCCTGCGCCGCCATGGCGGCCATGGTAAAGCGCAGCGCGTCCGCGCCGAATTTGTTGACGAGGTCCAGCGGATCGATGACGTTGCCCTTGGACTTGGACATTTTCTGGCCCTTGGCGTCGCGGATCAGGGCGTGGATATAAATCGCCTTGAACGGCACATCGCCCATGAAATGGATGCCCATCATCACGCCCATGAAATGGATGCCCATCATCATCATCCGGGCGACCCAGAAGAAAATAATGTCGAAACTGGTGGTCAGGACGTCGCCGGGGTAATATTTGGCCAGCTCCGGCGTCTTGTCGGGCCAGCCGAGCGTGGAGAACGGCCAGAGGGCGGAGGAGAACCAGGTATCGAGGACGTCCTCATCCCGCTCCAGCCGCACTTTCTCGCCGAATTGTTTTTCGGCGGCGGCATAGGCTTCTTCCTCGGTTTCGGCGACGAAGATCGTGCCTTCCGGCCCGTACCATGCGGGGATCTGGTGGCCCCACCACAATTGGCGGGAGATGCACCACGGCTGGATGTTTTCCATCCAGTTGAAATAGGTGTTTTCCCACGATTTCGGCACGAACACGGTCTTGCCGCTGCGCACAGCCTCGATGGCGGGCTGGGCCAGCGTTTTTGCATCGACATACCACTGGTCCATCAAAAACGGTTCGATCACGACGTCGGAGCGGTCGCCGTACGGGACGGAATTGCTGATGCTCTCGACTTTTTCGAGGAGGTCCATTTCCTCCAGCTCGGCCAGAATTTTCTTGCGCGCGTCGTAGCGGTCGAGGCCGCGATATTCTTCCGGCGCATTGTCGTTAATGCGGGCGCTGATGTCGAAGATATTGATCATCTCAAGGCCGTGGCGCTTGCCGACCTCGAAGTCGTTGAAGTCGTGCGCGGGGGTCACTTTCATCGCCCCGGTGCCGAATTCCTTATCGACGTAATCGTCGGCGATGATCCTGATGGGGCGGCCGACGATGGGCAGGACGGCGAATTTGCCGACCAGATCGGCATAGCGCTCGTCTTCCGGGTTCACG
>JACPDM010000068.1 GCA_016184045.1 Micavibrio aeruginosavorus
GCGATTTCGTGATTGAAGGCGTAGAGCGAACACAAATGCCGGCGGATCTCCGGCGGAAAATACAGGCTGGTGAGAAACCTGTCCGGATCTTGTGTTCTGACAAGTGATTCAACGAAAGATACGCGCATGGAGCATTTCTATAACAGAGTTGCCAAAGCCTTTGAATGATGTAATTGATTGATGGCTGAATTTTGACAAGGAGAAAAAACGATCATGGCTTTTACCCTTCCGCCCCTGCCCTATGCATATGACGCCCTTCAGCCTTTCATGTCGAAGGAAACGCTGGAGTACCATCATGACAAGCACCACAAGGCCTATGTGGACAAGGGCAACGAGCTGATCGCCGGCACCGGCCTCGAAAATCTCTCGCTGGAAGAAGCCATGATCGCGGCCTTCAAGGACAAAACCAAGGCAGGCCTCTTTAACCAGCTCGGCCAGCATTACAACCACAACCATTTCTGGAACTGGATGAAGGGCAATGGCGGCGGAAAGAACATGCCGGGCGCGCTGGAAGCGAAAATCACCTCCGACCTCGGCGGTTATGACGCCTTCCGCGGCAGTTTCATTCAGGCCGGTCTGACGCAATTCGGCTCCGGTTGGTGCTGGCTTGCGGTCGATAACGCCTCGGGCAAGCTCGAGGTGCTAAAAACGCCGAACGGCGAAAACCCGCTGGTCGCCGGCAAGACGCCGATCCTCGGCTGCGATGTGTGGGAACATTCCTATTACATCGACTACCGCAACGCGCGTCAAAAATACCTCGAAGCCTTTGTCGACAGCCTGATCAACTGGGATTATGTCGGCCAGCTTTTTGAAAAAGGGCCTCTGAAAATCGCGGCATAACGGTCTGATTTTCAATAAGGACACGTGATCCCGGCGCAAGCCGGGATTTTCTTTTTAAATCAGCTTTTGCTCATGCTATAAGGGAACCATGAAAGAAAGCTTCGCATTCGTAACGGATATTCATTACGGGTTCGATCAGGCAAACAAGAAGGGCAGCCATGCCCCGCGATTGATCGACAGATATGTCGGCGTCGCAAACAGAGGCAGGGTTGATTTTGCCGTCGATAACGGGGACCGGGTCATTCAGAGGGACCGGACCACGGACCTTTTTTACCTGACGAAACTGAAAGAACACTTCAACAGGCTCGCCATGCCGAAATACTCGGTCGATGGCAACCATGACCGCAAGAACCTGACGGCGGCGGATAATTGCCTGACCCTCGATGTTCCGGCCGATTCCTACTTTGTTGACATCAACGGTTTTCGCAATATCTTCTGGACGCCCTCGGTGCGCATCACGCCGCATGAAGGCCTGAAAATAACGCCGGAGCAGATGGACTGGCTGAAAGAAACGCTGGATACAGCCCAAGGCCCCTGCGTCCTGTTCAGCCATGTGCCGCTGGATAATTCCTCCGACGATAATATCGTCGCCATGCGGCACGACATCCGCCCGTTCCTCTCCTTTTACCCCGAGGCCGAACAGGTGCGCGAACTGCTTGAAAATTCGGGTAAAGTCATTCTTTGCATGGCCGGGCACCGCCACCGTAACCGCCACCGGGACATCAACGGGATTCATTACATCACCCATCAATCGCTGGTGCAGGTTGACGCGGGCCACACCCGCCCGCGCGGCGCTTTCTCCATCGTCAAGATCGACGACAGCAACATCGTCATCAAGGGCTACGGCATCGGCCAGCCGGACTACGTCCTGCCGCGCCTGACGGTCTAGAGAAGACAGCCCCTCCCCTAGCCTTTTCTGGCGGCGCGTTTCTTCGCCGCAATCAGGTTGAGGCTTTCGACGCCCAGCGAGAAGGCAATCGCGAAGTATAGATAGCCTTTCGGAATATGCAGGTGCAGGCCGTCCGCGATCAGCACCATGCCGACCAGAAGAATGAAGCTGAGCGCCAGCATCTTGATCGTCGGGTGGTCGTGCACGAATTTGCTGACCGGCTCCGCCGCGAACAGCATGACGCCGATGGCGAAAACGACGGCTGCGATCATCACCGGCAAGTGGTCCGACATACCGACGGCGGTAATGACGGAGTCCAGCGAAAACACAAGGTCCAGAATGGCGATTTGCACGATAATCCAGAAAAACGCCGCCGATTTCACAGTGGAATGATCTTCCTCGCCGCCTTCCATGGTGTGGTGGATTTCCCCAGTGCCTTTGTAAAGCAGGAACAGTCCCCCGCCCAGCATGATCATATCGCGCCACGATACCGCATGTTCGCCGACATGCAGGACCGGGTTCGTCAGGGTTGCGATCCACGCCACCATCGACAGCAGCACGATCCGCATCAGCAGCGCCAGCGCAAGGCCGATCTTGCGCGCCAGCGGCTGCTGTTTTTTGGGAAGTTTTCCGGTGATGATCGAAAGGAAGATGATATTGTCGATGCCAAGCACGACCTCAAGCAGGGCCAGCGTGAGGAAGCTGAGCCAGACTGCGGGACTCGTCAGCATCTCCGCGACCGTCAGATCCGTCGCGACATTCATCATTCCTGCGTCAACCACGTTTTCTCTCCTTTTAGAATGGAAGCAAGGCCGCCGCCACGCGCCGCCCTTCGGTCAGAAGGACATTGAATGTCCGGCAGGCCGCCCCCGTATCCATGAACTCACAATTGATGCCCTTTTCCTTAAGGGCCCGGCGCAAAGCGAAAATATCACTGGAAACACCCTTGCCGCAACCGACAAGAAGAACATCCTGCGGCTCCGCCCGATGGCCAAGCACCGCAAAATCATCGCTGCCAAGCGGCGTCGATACGGCCCAGGGTTCGACATGATCCGGAAAAACAAGGATGGGTCCGTCATAGGCCTGCCCGCTGATGCGGAATTTTCCTTCCGCATAACTCTGGATGATCTGCACCCCTTGCGGGATCAGCGGCGTTATATCCATCAGGCGGCCTCGGCCTTGGCCCCGTTTTCACCACCCTTGCCCGGCTTCGGGCGCAGGTTCAGGTAATAGAGCGTCTGCGCCGACACGAAATAGGACGAGTGCGTGCCGATCAAAATCCCGAAGAACAGCGCCGATGTAAAGCTGCGGATCACCTCGCCGCCGAACAGCCACAAGGCCAGAATGGCGAGAATGGTTGATCCCGACGTCATCACCGTGCGCGGCAAGGTCTCGTTGATCGATTTGTTGATGATCTCCGGCAGCAGCATTTTCTTGTATTTCCGCAAATTCTCGCGGATACGGTCGAAAATGATGACGGTCTCGTTGATCGAATACCCCGCCACCAGCAAAATCGCCGCCAGCGTGGACAGATCGAAATGCATCTGCGTCAGGGAGAACAGCCCGAGAATCCCCATGACGTCGTGGATCAGCGCCGCGAGGGAACCCATCCCGTACTGCCATTCAAAGC
>JACPDM010000072.1 GCA_016184045.1 Micavibrio aeruginosavorus
GCCGATGTTGTCGCCGGCCTGACCGGAGTCCAGCAGCTTGCGGAACATCTCGACGCCCGTGACAATCGTTTTCTGGGTCGGGCGGATACCGACGATCTCGATCTCCTCGCCAACCTTGACCACGCCTTGCTCGACGCGGCCCGTGACGACCGTGCCGCGGCCAGAGATAGAGAACACGTCTTCCACCGGCATCAGGAACGGCTTGTCCAGCGGACGGGTCGGCGTCGGGATGTAGGCGTCAACCGCTTCCATCAGCTTCAGGATCGCCTGCTCGCCCAGTTCCGGGTTCTTGCCTTCCAGCGCGCACAGGGCAGAGCCCTTCACGATCGGAATATCGTCGCCCGGGAAGTCGTATTTGCTCAGCAGCTCGCGGATTTCCATCTCGACGAGGTCCAGCAGTTCCTTGTCGTCAACCATGTCCACCTTGTTCATGAACACGACGATCGACGGAACGCCAACCTGACGCGCCAGCAGAATGTGCTCGCGGGTCTGCGGCATCGGGCCGTCAGCGGCCGAAACCACCAGAATCGCGCCGTCCATCTGCGCCGCGCCGGTGATCATGTTTTTCACGTAGTCGGCGTGGCCCGGGCAATCGACGTGCGCGTAGTGGCGGTTCGCCGTTTCATATTCCACGTGCGACGTCGAAATCGTGATCCCGCGCGCTTTTTCTTCCGGCGCCTTGTCGATCTGGTCATACGCCAGAGCCGTCGCCCCGCCGGCCTTCGCCAGAACCATCGTGATCGCAGCCGTCAGCGACGTCTTCACGTGGTCAACGTGGCCGATCGTCCCGATGTTCACGTGCGGCTTCGTCCGCTCAAACTTACCTTTTGCCATTTTATAGTCTCTCCTGGTTTTGGAAAAATGTTGTCAAAAAGCGCGGCTCCGCAGGTGCAGGACGCCTCCAGCGCGTAAGGTGGTTTAGGAAAGTTAACGCCTTGTGTCAACTGGTTTTTGCCGGAATCCGGGGCAATTTTCCGTCAAATCCGCGCCTTGAGGACGATGAGCGCCGCGGCGCAGGCGACGATGCCGATCCCGGACCAGACATTGCCCTCGTTCTTGCGTCCGGTGGCGGCATAGGCGGCAAGGATGATGAAGGAATCGAGGAACTTGATCGCCGGGATATAGGCCGGATTATCGACATAATAAAACGCCAGCACGTTGAGCATCACCATCCCCGCCATGACGCAGCCGATCGCAAGGCCGCAGAAGATGGAATGGCGGGAGAACATCACCGCCGCCGGGATCGGGCGGCGCACGGCGAAGAACACGGCCCAGAGCGTCATCATCATCAAGGCCTCGATAAAGACATAGGCATAGGGCCCCTGCCCGACATCGGCATAGGTCGTGACCGTCTTGGCCAGAACCGGCCCGACCGTGGCGGCGAAGATCACGAACCAGATGGCGCGCACCGCCTGCATCGACACCGCGCATTTGCGCAAATGCGCCGCGAACCACGACGACAGGCACAGCGTCAGGAAGATCAGCGCGGAATACACCGGCGTCTCAAGGTATTTGTCGATCAGTTCCGGCTTCACCGCGAACCAGAGCAGGAAGCTCAGGATCACCGCGCCGGGCAGGATGCGCGAGACCATGCCCGCGCCGACGCGGGGAATGGCGCGGAAAAACACCACGTCGCTGACCGCGTACATCACCGCGCCAAGGCCGAGGAAGACATAGAACAGGGGATTGCCGGGCAGTCCGTTGATGACGATGAAGGGCAGCGTCACCAGCGCGCAGGCGACCTTGTTCCAGAACGCCAGCGCGAACCCGTCAACGCGAAAACGCTCCTGAAGCAGCATCATCAGCGCCGAAAGCGCCGCCGCTATCATTCCAAAAAGCGCCCATGCGGGGAGAATCATCATCCGGACAGTGTACGCAAGAAACCCGCCCGGCGTAAGCCGTCACGCCGCCGCCCCGCTCCGGCGGCAAAACAGGGCAAACCCGGTCAGAGCAATCGGACCGCCGGGTTTATACTATTGTTGTATATGCAATTTCATGTCCATGTGCACGATTCTCACTCCTTCCTGACTCAGCTTTTTTGCCTATGAGGCGGGCGAATCGAAACTCATGCCATAAGGTTCACGCCAGAAAGAATAGAAAATGGCTTCCTTCTGAGCAGCCTCCAGCTTGATACGATCAAGCCTGTTTTTGACATGGATGGCCACCTCCCTTTCATCCACCAGCCCAACCAGCTTGCGCCGGTCATAGCGGCTGACGACCGGCATAAAGCGGAAGCCCAGCTCTGTCATGACCGCCAGCGCATCCTCGATGTCAGTATCGTCATCAAAAACCTTTGGAGCTGCAATCATGATGTCACGCACCATCATATCATCGACATATTTTCCGATATTCCGGCGGTTAATGGTGGAATCAGCCACCATTTCGAAGATGCGGCGAAGAATGTCCCTTTCGGTCAGCATTCCGACAAGGTGGCCATCATCGTCAATAACCCCGGCGCAGCCCGTTCGGGCATGCTGCATGGCGGCAAGTATGATCTTTATGAATTGATCGGGATGGAAAGAAAGACATTGGCGTGTGGTCGCTATGTCTCCAACCACTGCAATCTCACCGTTTTTTTCTTTTGCTTCTGTCGCTCTCATTGTCATCTCCTCTTTTCGCCTTGAGCAAGAAAACAACAAAAACAGCCCCCTTTATAAGGGCATCCGACCCGTCCCGTTCGGGGCTCTTCCCTTGAAAATCGGGCAAAAGCATCAAGGTGGACATTTTTTCATTTAGTAACGGTTGATATTTTCGTCAAGGCCTCTACCGGCCTGCTTTCTGTCACGGTTGTTCAGGCCCGATAGGAAGTTTGGAAGCAACGGGGCCGGGCTTGGAAGACTGGAGCTACATTGACGCCGGGCGGTTCATTTGGCGGGCGGCGGCGTTTCCATTACTGCAAGGCCTCGAGATAATCCTTCAGCACCAGCGCATGATTATAGTCTTCCGATTTCGCGCCGTACAACAGGACCAGTTTTTTCTTTTTGACCTGATGCAAAAGCGTTTCGGCCTCTTCCCGGTGCGTCCCCAGTTCGCGCTGATATTTCTTGCGAAACTCCGCCCATTTTTCCGGCTCGTGCTGAAACCATTTTCGCAGGCCGTCGCTCGGCGCGAGCTCTTTCCACCAGTCGTCCAGCGCCGCGTCTTCCTTCGACATCCCCCGCGGCC
>JACPDM010000070.1:0-5663 GCA_016184045.1 Micavibrio aeruginosavorus
TGTCGCGGCCCTGCGGCGCGCGGGGGACGAGGCGGTTTTCCTGACCGACGGGATCGAGATGGGGTCGATCGGCATGATGAGCGTTGCGTATATGCCGCGCTAATGCCCGCCCGCTATTTTCATCAGCGCGGCGATCCGGTTTTCGGTCGCCGGGTGGGTGGCGAAGAGGTTGTCGAGAGCCCGCCCGGAAAGCGGGTTGACGATAAACAGATGCGCCGTGCCGGGGTTGTCTTCCGCCACTGCATTGGGCATGAGATGCGCCGCCGCGCCGATTTTTTCCAAAGCGTCCGCCAGCGCCGCCGGGTCGCCGGAAATATCGGCTCCGCCTTCGTCCGCGGCATATTCGCGGGTGCGGGAAATCGCCATCTGCACCAGCATGGCGGCAAGCGGCGCGAGGATCATCATGGCCAGCGCGGTGATCGGCCCCGCGCCCCGGCTCTGGCCGTCGCCGCGCGGGCCGAGGAACATGGCGAAGTGGGCCAACGTCGATAAGGCGCCCGCAATCGTCGCCGTGATGGTCATGGTCAGGGTGTCGCGGTTTTTGACATGCGTGAGTTCATGCGCGATGACGCCGCGCAATTCGCGCTCGTCCAGGAGGTCGAGGATTCCGCGCGTCACGGCAACGGCGGCATGCTGCGGGTTGCGCCCGGTCGCGAAGGCGTTGGGCTGCCGGGTTTCGATGATAAAAACGCGCGGCGGCGGCAAACCGGCCCGCCTCGCCAGATCGCCGACTGTTTCGGTCAGCCAGCCGGGCCCTGCGGGTTTCGCGCCGTACATGGCCAGAACCATCTTGTCGGCGTTCCAGTAGGAGAGGAAATTCATGACAACGCCAAGGGCGATGGCGATGAACATGCCGTTCTGCCCGCCCAGCGCATATCCGGCCCAGCCGAACAGGGCGGTCAGACCGGCCATCAGGACAAAGGTTTTCAAATTGTTCTTCACGGCGCGCAACTCCGTTGGTGTGTTTGATGGCCCGGAGATTTCCTGTAATATCTTTTCCAACGCACGGAAGAGCCTTTTTGCTCCCGCATGCGCGTTTCTGCCCGGTCTTGACGGAAATCAAGGACCGGAACCGGGCGCCGCGGGTAAATGTTATTCACGAATAAGCAGGATATAGGGATTAAAAATCATGAAAGCACTCGTGTATCATGGCCCCGGAAAAAAGGCGCTGGAAGACCGTCCAATGCCGGAAATCCGGGATGCAGGCGATGCCATCGTCAAAGTCAGCAAAACCACCATCTGCGGTACCGATCTGCATATCCTGAAAGGCGACGTTCCGAGCTGCGAGCCGGGGCGCATTCTTGGCCATGAGGGCGTCGGCATTATTGAGAAAGTCGGCCCCGGCGTGACGACAATGAAACCGGGAGACCATGTTTTGATTTCTTGCATCACCTCTTGCGGCAAGTGCGATTCCTGCCGCAAGGGGATGTATTCCCACTGCGCGACGGGTGGCTGGATTCTCGGCAACCGCATCGACGGGACGCAAGCCGAATATGTGCGTATTCCCCATGCCGAAACCAGCCTCTATCTGATCCCGCAGGGGATGGATGAAGAAGCGGTCGTGATGCTGAGCGACATTCTCCCGACCGGATTTGAATGCGGCGTCATGAACGGGAAAATCAAGCCGGGCGATACGGTGGCAATTGTCGGGGCGGGCCCGATCGGTCTGGCGGCGCTGCTGACGGCGCAGTTTTATGCGCCGTCCGAAATCATTATGATCGACCTTGACGATAACCGCCTTTCCGTGTCGAAGAAATTTGGCGCGACGGCGACCGTCAATTCAAAAAACGAAGATGCCGCAAAACGGGTCATGGACATGACGGAAGGGCGCGGCGTCGATGTCGCGATTGAAGCTGTCGGCGTTCCCGCAACTTTCCATTTGTGCGAGGAGATTGTGGCCGCAGGCGGCACCATCGCCAATGTCGGCGTACACGGCGTCAAGGTCGATCTTCATCTTGAAAAACTGTGGGACCGAAACATCACGATCACGACGCGGCTGGTCGATACGGTAACGACGCCGATGCTGCTGAAAACCGTGCGGTCGAAAAAGATCGATCCAAAATCCCTGATCACGCACCGCTTCACCATCGATACTATTCTCGACGCTTACGAGACCTTCGGCAAAGCGGCGGATACAAAGGCCCTCAAGGTCGTGATCGCTGCGAAGTAGGCGCGTCTTAAAAGCCTTAACGCGAGAAAAGATACCAGGAAATCAGGGGAACCCATATAAAGACCGTGGTCAGGGTTCCCTTGATCGTCTGGTAGGCGATCCAGAGAAAGAGCGACCTTTTTCCAAGTTTTGCGAGACCGCGTCTGCGGCGAGCGGGTTCTTCGGACGTCATGCCCGTTTCCTTCTCTCCGCGCTTCATGCGGATCTCGCTTTGGCCGTGCGCTTGCCGAAGAGAGCGTAGCGGTCAAGGCATATTACGCCGATAGCAATCTGCATTGCCAGCGCCACAGCCCCGACGATAAAGACGACATCTCCAAACGTCCGGACCCATCGCAGCGTTTCAAGGATTCCCTGTTGCATGAAGGCTTCGCTGCGGGCGTACCAGAACCCTTGTGTGAGGCTTGCATGGAACTGGATAATCCCGATCGGCAATAAACTTGTCGCCAGCATCAGGACAAGCCCGGCATTCATCCACAGGAAGGCGGTTTTCATCAGCTTGTCGCTAAAGTCCATTTCCGGGCGGATATAGCGCAGAACCATCAATGAAAACCCGATAGCAAGGAAGCCATAGACGCCGAACAGGGCCGCATGGGCATGAACCGCCGTTGTGTTCAGTCCCTGAATGAAATACAGGGAAATCGGCGGGTTGATCATGAACCCGAAAACGCCGGCCCCGACCATGTTCCAGAACGAAACGGCCACAAAGAAAGTCAGCGGCCATTTCAGCTTGTGCATCCACGGCGCGCGGTTTTTCAATTGCCAGTTCTCCCACGCCTCATAGCCAAGAACAATCAGCGGAACGACTTCCAGCGCGCTGAAGGTCGCACCGACGGCCATGACGGGAGTGGTCGTGCCGGAGAAATAGAGGTGATGGAACGTCCCCGGAATCCCCCCGAGCATGAACAGGGAAGCGGAAGCAAGACTCGCCGACGTTGCCATGGTCCGTGATACAAGGCCCATACTGCAGAAAACAAAGGCCAGTGACGCTGCCGCGAAAACCTCAAAGAAGCCTTCCACCCAGAGGTGGACGATCCACCACCGCCAATATTCCATGACGGAGATATGTGTATGCTCTCCGTAAAAGAATCCCGCGCCGTAGAATAGGCCTATCGCGATAACCGACGCCGTCAGCAAGGCGAGCAGATGCTTGTCGCCTTTCTGCCGCAGCGCCGGAACAATCCCGCGCAGCATCAGGACAAGCCAGAAGGCGATACCGGCGAATTTCCCGATTTGCCACAGGCGGCCAAGATCGACAAATTCATACCCCTGATGCCCGAGCCAGAAATTCCATTCCGGCGGCATGATCTGCGCGATAGCCAGATAATTTCCGGCAAAAGAGCCGACGACAACAAGGACCAGCGCCCAGAACAGGAGATCGACGCCGAGTTTCTGGAATTTCGGGTCTTTTCCTCCGTTGATGATGGGCGCAAGAAACAGGCCTGCCGCCAGAAATCCCGTCGCGATCCAGAACAGGGCGGATTGAATATGCCATGTCCTGGCCAGCGTGTAGGGAATCCACTGCGAGATATCCAGCCCGTAAAATTCCTGGCCTTCGACCGTATAATGCGCCGTCAGACCGCCGATAAAGACCTGAAAGACGAACAGGGCGGCAACCAGAAAGACGTATTTGCCGAGCGCCTTTTGTGATGGCGTCAGTGTAATGGCGGCGATGGGGTCGCGTTCCGGAACTTCCGGTTCTTCTTCCTCTCTGCTGCGTAGAAACGCCCAGGCCCATATCAGGCCGCCAATGCCAGCGATCAAAAGAACGACGCTGGTGACAGACCACAGGATATTTTCGGCCGTCGGTTTGTTGTCGATTAACGGCTCATGCGGCCAGTTATTGGTATAGGTAGCGTTTTGATTCGGCCGCTGCGTTGCTGCGGCCCAGGCGGTCCAGAAAAAGAAATTGCCGAGTCTTTCCCGTTTGACGGGGTCGGGCAGGGGGGATTCCTTCATCGCGAAACTTTCGCGTGAGCTGCGGTATGCCGGATCGTCGCTGAACAGGCCGCTGTAATAGGCCGCCGTCTGGCGGATCGCCTCGACACGGCGCGGCGTCAGGGTGACGATCCCGGTGGCGCTGTCCAGCGTGTTTTTGCGGTATTCTTCCTTGAGGCGGTGGCGCAGCGTCATCTGCTGTTCGGGATCAAGGTCGGCATAGGGAACTGCGTATGCATCGCGGGCGGCAAGGTCCAGCCATGCGACCAGTTCACGGTGCAGCCAGTCTGCGGTCCAGTCTGGCGCCTGATAAGAGCCATGCCCCCATATCGAGCCGAGCTGCATCCCGCCGACGGATTGCCACGCAGATTGCCCGGCAAGAACGTCGTCCTTGGTTATAGTGAAAATCTGGCCGGTAGCCGTAAATTTTTCGGGCATTGGCGGAGCCTGCCGATACACCTCCTTGCCGAAATAGGCGAGGATTGAAAAGGTGACGATCATGATGCCGATCAGCAGGAACCACAATTTACGATACGCAGCCACGGTGAATACTCCTGGAATTGTGAATTAACGCGCGAAGAGAATGTTGTTTTCAAGATGGATATGCTGGATAAGGTCTTCTTCCAGCCGGGCCAGACCCTGATGCAAGGCCCGCCACGTGTTGCAGGCATGATCGGGGATGTTACAGCCATGAGTGATGTCGCGAATGGCCATCAGGGCGCGGCCATGGAATTCGTGCTCGCTTTCCATTACCGCGATCGGCCCGGCGGCAAAGGCTCTTTCGCCGTTGCAAAGCATGGGGAAAAGGATTCTCTCCTCCTTCTCCATATGCGCGGACAAATCCGCGAACATCGCGGTTAAATGCGCCTCCAGTCCTTTGGGGCACAAGGGGTGGGCGGCATGGACTTTTTCCACGCGCCCCGCAAGGCGGATCAGTTCCGGGAATTGTTCCCGGTGGGTATCGTGGAACCGCGTGATGATATAGTCGATCAGGGTTTCATCGTCGGCATCGATCCCGGGGGCGTCGCCGGGCAGGGCGGCGGAGCTCCGGCTCAGGGTTTCCAGCGCGCCGATAACGGCCTTTCGGTCCAGCCCCTTGCGGGCAAGAGCCTCCGCAAAAAGCTGGTTTCCGGCGCAGCAGAAATCCAGATCGTATCGGCGGAAAACGGCCGTTGCGCCGGGCACCTGTGCCGCGATTTCTCCTAGAGTCATCGCATTTAGTTGCATTTCCGGGTGATTCATGGATAAGTCCCCCTTGTGGATTCTTAAAGTGGTATTTTATATACCTCTTTTGAACCGGAATTGACCTTTTGTAAAGGGGCTTTTAAAAAAAATTGCAGCCAGCGGGAAAAGGACCTTATGCGCCTGACAACATTCACTGATTACGGGATGCGGACGATGATGCGGCTGGCCGGTGCGCCGGACCGCTTGTTCACGATCGAGGACATTTCCGCCGAGCTGGGGGTTTCCCGCAACCACCTGACCAAGATCGTTCAGAATCTCGCCAAGGGCGGCTATATTCAGACACTGCGGGGAAAAGGCGGCGGATTCCGGCTGG
>JACPDM010000070.1:5676-10473 GCA_016184045.1 Micavibrio aeruginosavorus
GGATTCCGGCTGGCGAAAGACCCGGCGCAAATCACTCTCGGCCAGATTGTGCGATGGCTGGAGCCCGATACCGCGATCGTTGAATGTTTCCGCAAGGACGGCGGCAGGTGCACGCTGACCGCGCAGTGTCGATTCAAAAGCCGCCTCCGCGCAGCCGACAATGCCTTCCTCGCCGAGCTTGACCGGGCAACCTTAAAAGAATGCGCCGTTCCCGATGGAGCTTTGCTTCCCCCGGCAAGGAAGCAGCAGCAAAAACCCTGATGGCCTGTGCGGTGGGGGTAAGGGATACAATGGTGCAAGGAAAATGGCGGAGACGGTGGGATTCGAACCCACGATACGAGTTACCCCGTATGACGATTTAGCAAACCGTTGCCTTCAGCCTCTCGGCCACGTCTCCCTGAAAAGCACAGGAGGCTATGAATTATCAGGGTTTGTATTGCAGATCAACAGTATATAAGCAATCCTTACACTTTTCATAATATTTTATGATGAGCAGGCAGCCCTTGCCTGCATTCTAATCGATGAAATTCCGGTCTTTCAGGCGTTTGTTACTTCCGAAGTCCTCGGCAACGGCGAGGAGGAAGCCGAGGAGGAGAAAAGCGATGCCGAGCGTGGCCAGAAGTTTGACGAAGATAGCCCACTGGAAAAACTGGACCCAGATTTGCAGCGTCACCATGCCGCAGCTCAGCACCGAAACTACCACCAGACCCAGCAGCAGCCATTTGCGGCGGCTGGAGGGAAGGTCGTAATCGACGGCCATAAGGAAAGACAATTCGGTCCCAAGGAGGAGCAGAGTGCCCATCAGTTTAAGAAAGACATCCCAATCCAGAAAATCGGTCCACATCTGCGCCGCGCCGAACACCGCAGCAAGAATTCCCATGGCGCACAGGGAGAGAAAAAGGATTTTTGTGCGGATCATGGCGACCTTAAACCTCACGCTCCATCACTGTAAGGAAGGCTTCGCGCTTGAAAAAAAGAAGCTCGCGGCGCGATTCACGCTCCATGGTGATAACCTTCCAGCCTTCGGCGGCGTTTTTGTTGAGGAAGGCGGAGTAACGCTCCGGGTCCACGCGCGAGCCGCCGAGGAAAATCGAACCAAGCAACGGTTCGCGGTAGATGGCGACTTTATATTCGTAACGTTTACTCATCACTTTACAGCCTGTCGGTGCGCCCCGTCGTTCCGGCCGGGACAGGGTGGGATTTAGCGGGAACGATGGAATAACTAAAGCAGGGAGGTCCAATGACGTCAATCAAGATTAGCGAATTCAGCACTATAGATCGGCCCGTTTTGATAACTATTATGGTCGCGGCGCTTGGCTATTTTGTGGATATTTACGACCTTTTGCTGTTCAGCATCGTGCGTGTGCAGAGTCTGAAGGACATCGGCGTCGCAGAGGAGGATTTGCTGTCCATCGGCATTCGCCTGATCAATATGCAGATGGCGGGCTTGCTGATCGGCGGATTCATATGGGGAATTATGGCCGACCGCGTGGGTCGGGTTTCAACGCTGTTCGGATCAATCGCACTGTATTCCTTTGCCACTATCGCCAACGGCTTTGTTTCCAACGTGAACGAGTATGCAATTCTGCGGATGATTGCAGGAATTGGTCTTGCCGGGGAACTGGGGGTGGGGGTAAGTCTTGCTTCTGAATTGCTGCCGCGTAAATTGCGCGGACTGGGAACCGCATTCATTGTATCCATCGGTCTTCTCGGCGCGGCCCTTGCTGCGGTATTGGCGGAGCTTTTCGACTGGCGCGTGGCCTATATTATTGGCGGAACAATGGGACTTGTCCTGATGGCTCTGCGCATCGACGTGCAGGAATCCGGAATGTACGAAACTCTTGCCTATGATCGCCGAAATGTGTCGCGCGGGAATTTTTTTATTTTGCTGACGCGGCCTCATTTGCGCAGGAAATATCTAGCTGTGCTTCTGGTCGGTGCGCCGATCTGGGGGATAACCGGAGTGCTTATTACATTCAGCCCTGAATTCGCAAAAGATTTTGGTATGACCTATATCCCGGAAGCGGGAATGGCAGTTCTCATTTACAGTGTCGGATTTACAATCGGGGGCGTGTGCATCGGTATTATGAGCCAGATTATGAGTAGCCGACGCAAGGCCATCGCCTTGTTTCTGGACTTTCTGGTGGTTATCATCGGAATGTATTTAGGATTGCGGCATAACTCTCTGCCCATTTTTTATCTGCTCTGCGGCCTCTTGGGAATAGGGGTAGGCTACTGGTCAATGTTTATTCAGGTTGTTGCGGAGCAATTCGGCACCAATATTCGCGCCACGGCGGCCACGACTATCCCCAATCTGGTGCGCGGCCTGACCATTCCGATGACGGCGGGATTTCATTTGATGATCCCTTATTTGGGCATGACAGGCAGCGGCCTTGCGCTGATGGGGATAACGATGGGTCTGGCTTTCATGGCCCTTATGAGCTTGCGGGAAACTTTTGAAACCGATCTGGATTATACTGAAGGCTAAATATTTTCCCTATTCGATAGCCTATCGACTTCGCGCCGGAGGGTGGCTAGGCTGGTAATCGCGACAATTTTGCCGCGATCGCAGGGGAAAAGATGACATCCATCCAGTTCAGCACATTGCGCACCATGGACCGGGCAGTTTTGATGACCATTCTGGTCGCCGCGCTTGGTTATTTCGTCGATATTTTCGATCTTCTGTTGTTCAGCATCGTGCGGGTGCAAAGCCTTAAGGATCTTGGCGTTGCGGAGGCGGATTTGCTGTCCACTGGCATTCGCCTGATCAATACGCAGATGGCGGGCTTGCTGCTCGGCGGCTTCCTGTGGGGCGTTCTGGGGGACAGGATGGGCCGCATCTCGGTCCTGTTCGGATCGATCGCTCTCTATTCGCTTGCCAATATTGCCAATGGTTTTGTCACCAGCGTCGATCAATACGCGCTGCTGCGTTTCATCGCCGGGATCGGTCTTGCGGGCGAGCTTGGCGCCGGGATCAGCCTTGCGTCAGAATTGCTGCCCCGGGCGCTGCGCGGCCTGGGGACTACGTTTATCGCTTCCATCGGCGTTCTCGGCGCGACTTTCGCGGCAGCTGTGGCAGAGCTCGCCGACTGGCGGATCGCCTATATTATTGGCGGGATCATGGGGATCTGCCTTCTGGCGCTGCGTGTCAATGCACGGGAATCGGGCATGTACGAAACCCTTGCGCGGCAGGAGGGGGTTTCGCGCGGCAATGTCCTGCTGCTGTTCACGCGGCCCGCGCTTTTAAAAAAATATCTGGCCGTCATTCTGGTCGGCGCGCCGATCTGGGGGATTGTCGGGCTGTTCATCACCTTTACCCCGGAATTCGCGAAGGATTTCGGCATGAGCACCATTCCCAAGGCAGGCATGGCGGTGCTGTCCTGCTATGCGGGGCTTGCGATTGGCGATTTGTTCAGCGGAGTCTTGAGCCAGTTTCTGCGCAGCCGCCGCAAGGCGGTAGCGGTATCTCTGGGGATGCTGGTGATGTTCATCGCGGTTTATGTCGGGTTTCGCCATGACTCGCTGCTGCTCTACTATCTGTCCTGCGGCCTTCTCGGGCTGGGGGCGGGGTACTGGGCGATGTTCGTGCAGATCGGTGCGGAACAGTTCGGCACCAATATCCGTGCCACGGCGGCAACGACCATACCCAATCTGGTGCGCGGTCTGACCATCCCGATGACGGCGGGATTCCATGCCCTGATTCCGCAACTGGGCGTGACGGGCAGCGGCCTTGCGGTGATGGCGATTGCGATTACGCTGGCCTTCGCGGCGCTACTCACCCTGAAGGAGACGTTTGAGACCGATCTCGACTATCTGGAAGTGTGATCCGCAAGGATTTTCCGGCCATCAGGGCGTAGAGAACCGGGATCAGAACCAGCGTCAGGATCGTTGTGCTGACCATCCCGCCAAGCATCGGCAGGGCAATGCGCCGCATGACGTCGGACCCCGGCCCTTCGGTCAGGAAAATCGGGATCAGGCCCAGAATGATGACGAACACGGTCATCAATTTCGGACGCACCCTTTGTAATGCGCCATGGCGGATATTGTCGAGAATGGCGGCTTCGTCCTTTGGCGGGTGGTCGCGCATCTGGTGGTCGATATAGATCAGCATGACGATGGCGGTTTCCACGGCAATCCCGGCCAGCGCGATAAATCCGACCGCCACCGCGACCGAGAGGTCGTAGCCCGCCATCCAGACTCCCCAGAATCCGCCGATCAGCCCGAAAGGAACAGCCAGCATGATCAAAAACGTCCGGTCCCAGCGCCCGAAATGCAGGTAAAGCAGGGTCAGGATAATCAGCAGTGTCGCGGGGATGGCGATGGACAGGCGTTCCTTCGCTTCCTGCATCTGCGTGAACTGGCCGGAGCGTTTGAGGCTGTAGCCGGGCGGAAGCGCCATGGTTTTTAGCGCCTTCTGCAAATCGCTTGTATAGGAACCGATATCCCGGCCCTGAAAATCGACAAAGACCCAGCCCTGAAGCCTTGCATCTTCGGAGGTCAGCATCGCCGGCCCTTCCGCGATGCGGATCTCGGCAAGGCTGGAGAGGGGAATGGATGCGCCTGTGGACGATGGGACCAGAATATTATCGAGATCGCTTTGCTGCTCGCGGTCAGGTCTGTCATAGCGTAGCATGACGGGGTAGCGCTCGCGGCCTTCCACGACTTCGCCGAGCTGCGTGCCGCCCAGCGCGCTCTGGATCACCGTTTGCACGGTGGAAAGGTCGATGCCGTAACGTGCGATCCTGTCGCGGTCGGGGATGATTTCGATATATTTCCCGCCTTGCACGCGGTCGGCGA
>JACPDM010000070.1:10514-15515 GCA_016184045.1 Micavibrio aeruginosavorus
GATTTCGATATATTTCCCGCCTTGCACGCGGTCGGCGACGGCGCTGCGCGTGCCCGGAACCTGATGCGCCAGATGTTCCACGCTTTTTGCAAGGCGGTCGATCTCGTTCAGGTCCGGCCCTGATATCCTGATCCCGACAGGGGTGCGGATTCCTGTTGTCAGCATGTCGATTCGGATTTTGACCGGGTAGCCCCAGACCCCGCGCAGGCCGGGAAGGGTGATGGTTTTATTCAGCTCATCCATCAATTTTTTCGGCGTCATGCCGGGGCGCCATTGATCGCGCGGCTTGAGGTCAACCCAAGTCTCGATCATGTTGAGCGGCGCGGGGTCGGTTGCGGAGTTCGAGCGCCCGGCCTTGCCGAAGGCCAGTGCGACTTCCGGCACGGCCATAAGCTGTCTGTTGGTGGTCTGGAGGATTTCCCGCGCCTTTTCCGGCGAAATGCCGGGCAGGGTCATCGGCATGTATAAAAGACTGCCCTCATAAAGCGGGGGCATGAACTCCGTGCCAAGGCGGCTGATGGGCAGGGCCGTGCTTGCCAGCGCGATCAGGGCAATGACGACCGTCGCCCGCGGGTATGAAAGGGCCTTGTCCAGGACAGGTTTATAAAGGCCGATGAAAAAGCGGTTGACGATGTTTTCATCCTCCCGCCGGATTTTCCCGCGCACGAACCACAGCATCAGCACCGGAACCACCGTAACGGAGAGCATGGCCGCCGCCGCCATGGCGTAGGTCTTGGTATAGGCAAGCGGCGCGAACAGCCGGTGCGATTGCCCGGTCAGGGCAAAGACTGGCAGGAAGGATACGGTGATGATGAGAAGGGAGAAGAACAACCCCGGCCCGACTTCCTTTACCGCGCGCAGGATAGCGTCTTGCCGCTCCTGCCGTCCGGATTCCGGGGGCAAGGAGGATAATTTCCGGTGCGCGTTCTCCACCATGACGATGGAGGCATCGACCATCGCGCCGATGGCGATGGCGATCCCGCCCAGCGACATGATATTAGCGGTAATCCCCTGCGCCGACATGACGACGAACGCGCCAAGGATACCAAGGGGCAGGGTGATGATGGCGACGCCCGCGCTACGGACATGCAGCAGGAAAATGAAGGTGACGAAAGCGACCATCAGGCTTTCTTCCAGCAGCTTGTCGCGCAGATATTCGACGGCTCCCTCGATCAGCTTGCTGCGGTCATAGACCGTGACCAGCTCGACGCCTTCAGGTAGGCCCTGTTTGATGAAGGCAAGGCGCTCTTTGACGTTTTCGCTGACGGTGTGGGCGTTCGCGCCGGGGCGCATGACGACAAACCCGCCCACGACTTCGCCCTCGCCGTTCAGTTCGGCTATGCCGCGCCGGATGGCGGGGCCTTCGACGACGCGCGCCACGTCGCCAATCGTTACCGGCGTTCCATCCATGCTTGTCTTCAGGACCACTTTCTCAAGGTCAGCCGTGTTTTTGATATAGCCGAAAGACCGGATCATGTATTCCGTTTCCGCCATTTCCAGCGTGCGCCCGCCGGTTTCCTGATTGGCGGCGCGGACGGCCTCGATTACGCGGGAGAGAGGAATATCATAGCCTTGCAGCGCGCGCGGCTTGACCAGAACCTGATATTCCTTGGCGAAACCGCCGACGCTGGCCACTTCCGCCACACCCCTGACGGTCGCCAGTTCAAAACGCACGAACCAGTCCTGAAGCGTGCGCAGTTCCTGCAAGTCATGCTTTCCGCTGCGGTCGATCAGGGCGTACTGGAATACCCAGCCCACGCCGGTGGCGTCGGGGCCGAGCTGCGGGCGCACCCCTTCGGGAAGCTGCCCGGTTATCTGCGATAGCGCTTCCAGAACGCGGCTGCGCGCCCAGTAAAGGTCGATCCCGTCTTCGAAAACAATGTAAATGAAACTGTCCCCGAACATGGAAAAGCCGCGCACGGCCTTCGTTCCGGGAAGGCTCAGCATACGGGTGGATAGCGGGAATGTGACCTGATCTTCGATGATCTGCGGCGCCTGTCCTGGCCAGTCCGTGCGGATAATGACCTGCGTGTCGCTGAGGTCGGGAATGGCGTCCAGCGGCGTATTGCGAACGGCGATGATCCCCGCCGCCAGCAGGACAAACGCGCCGAGGACAACAAAAAACCTGTTGGCCGCGGACCAGTCGATGATCCGCGCGGCAAAGGATTGCGATGGATCGCGCAGATGATCAGTGTTCATGGCTATTCTCCGCTTTCTCTGCCTCATGCGCCATGCCCGCCATGCCGCCGCTTAAGGAAGATTCGGCGTCGATCATGAACTGGCCGGAGGTTACAACAGGCTGCCCTTCCGTGAGGCCGGAGATAATTTCCGTCAGGCCATTCGCGGTGATTCCGGTTTTCACCGGAACGCTTTGGAAATAGCCGTTGCCGCTATCCATGAAAACATGCCCGCCATCCTTGCCGTACAGTACGGATTCCGCCGGAACGGCAAGACGATTCTGGCTTTCGGCATCAAAAACGACGTTGACGATGCTTCCTGTTTTCAGCTTCCCGTCCGGATTGTCCAGAACAAGGCGCGCCTGACCCTTGCGGCTTTCCATGTCCGCCATGGGGTAGATGTAATCGGTGGACGCCTTGAAGGTTTCACCCGTTTCGTCGAGCGTTACCGTTGCCGGCGTTCCAGCCGTCAGGAATTGCAGATCCTTGAGCGGGATGCGCACATCGACCCAGACTTGCGAGAAGTCCTGCAATGTGAGGACAGGATTGTCGCCTTCCCCGACATAAGACCCCTTGCGAACATTCAGCGACGTTACTGTGCCGTCCACCGGTGCGTAGAAGGGGGTCTGCTCAAGAAAGCGCCCCTTTTCCTTCAGCTCGGCTATCGCCTTTTCATCCATGCCGTAAAGGCGCAGGCGCTGATCGGCGTTGCCGACGACCTTGCCGCCCTGCTTGCCCACCATGTAATCTGCCTGCGCCGACAGCAGGTCGGGGCTGTAGAAGGTAAATAATAGTTCGCCTTTTTTGACCGTATCGCCCACGGCGTCTGTCCGCAGCTCCGCGATCCACCCCGCCGTGCGGACGGAGATGGCATGTTCATGCCGCGTGCTGGGCGTGATGGTGCCGATTGCATGAATGGACCGGCCAAATTCCTGCATCCTCACAGGCGCGGTCCTGACCCCGAGCGCTTGCCTGTAAACCGGGGTGATATGGATGGCGCTCTCCGTGCTCTGCGGTTCGGGTTTGCTTTCCACCGGCGTCGGCGCGGGGGGCGGAACCATTGAAGCCTGCGGAACCAGCTCCATCCCGCAGATGGGGCAGTGGTCCCCTTTTTTGCCGTGAATATGCGGGTGCATGGGGCAGATATAGGTATCCTCAACCGCTATCGGCGCGACTTCCGCAGCCATGGGAACGGCAGGCGGGAGGAGAAAGAGCGCAAGAATAAAGATAACAAGACGCATGGGTGTTCCCTTTTCAGGTTTTGATGGCAATCAAAAACGGAAAAAGGACGCCTATTCGCGGAAGCGCTGCGTCGTCAGGAGGATGTCGGGCCGTGTCAGGGAAAATGCGATCCGGTCGGGCGGCGGGCCGCGAATGGCATCGCCGGTCACGGGCATATTTGCGGCAGGCGGAAGAATCGCTGCCCATGAAACGGTAAAGGTTTTACCGGCATCGTCCGGCTTTTTCAGGTCGGCGTGAAAATCCGCGTTTTGTAAATCGACATGCTGGCAGTCTTTGAAAAAGGTCGGCCCGGAGGTGTTGTCATGGAGCGGTTTTACATTTTTCTCTGCCATCTCGTGGCAACCTGTGGTCGGCGCCGCGGCTTGAGCCTTGTGCGCAGGCATGAAGGGGCCGCAGGCCAGTCCCGGCGCAACCATCAGGAACATCAGAAGCGTGAGAAAACATTTCCTCATGATATCAATATTATACCACGCCTCTTAAAAAACCATAAGGCCTGCTCAGGCCGCGGATTCCTTGGCGTTTGCGGTATCGATGCGCCGCACCTGAACGCGGTCGATGCGGTTTTTGTCCATGGCAAGAATGCGAAATTCCCAGCCGCCCCATGTCACGACTTCGCCTTTTTGCGGCAGGTGATGCAGGGAATAGAGAATGAATCCGGCCAGTGTCGCGAATTCGCCTTCGGGCAGTTCTTCAAGCTCCAGCTTTTCCTTGACGTCGTAAATCGACACCATGCCGTCCATGATGAAGACGTCTTCGCCGCGGGTCTGGATTTCAGGAACAATGTCGTCTTCATGGTCGGGGATGTTCCCGGCGATGACTTCGACGATGTCACTTAACGTGACGATGCCTTCAACGCTGCCGTATTCGTCAAGGATCACTGCCATATGCACGGGCGATTCCTTGAACATCTCGAGGGTTTTCAGGATCGAAAGGTTCTCATGGATCACCAGCGGCTTGCGCAGAATGCTGTCGAAATCCGGAACCTTTCCCGGTTCCATCACCGCGACCAGATCGGCCTTGCGCAGAACGCCGACGATTTCATCCATCGACCCGCGGCTGGCCAGAAGAGCGGCGTGGGAGCTTGAGCGGATATCCTGAAAAATAAGATCAGCAGAATCGTTGAGGTCGATCCAGACCAGCTCATGGCGCGGGGTCATGATGGTACGGATCGGCCTGTCGGTCATTTGCAGGACGCCGGAGATCATTTCCCGCTCTTCGGGGCTGAAAATATCGCCCTGATGCACGGACTGATGGACGAGGGCGCTGACGTCTTCAGCCATGCCCGGCGTGCCTGCCGATTTTCCGCTCAGGATGCGCAGGACGGCATTGGCGGTTTTCTGGCGCAGGTCGCCGCTGCCCAGCGCGCGGCGGCGGCGGGTGAAGGAGCTGCGCTGGTTGAACGCCTCGATAAGGATCGAAAAGCCGATCGCGGAATAGAGGTAGCCTTTCGGCACATGGAATCCCATCCCGTCCGCCACAAGGCTGAAGCCCACCAGCAAAAGGAATCCGAGGCAAAGCATGATGACGGTCGGATGCGCGTTGACGAGCTCGGCCACTCGGTCGAGCTCTGGCTCGGGAACGC
>JACPDM010000071.1 GCA_016184045.1 Micavibrio aeruginosavorus
ACGGGCAGAAAAACCTTGGCGTGACCTCACGGCTCATCATGTGCTTCCTGCGCCATTTGAGCGAGGAAAGCGCCCTCAAAACCCTGGGTCAGGCCATTCCCTACAAGGACCGCATCATCGGCGTCGGGCTGGACAGCTCCGAAGTCGGCCACCCGCCGTCAAAATTCTCCCGCGCTTTTGCAAAAGCCCGTGAGGAAGGATTCCTGATCGTCGCCCACGCCGGTGAGGAAGGGCCTCCCGCCTATGTCTGGGAAGCCCTTGACGATCTGAAAATCGACCGCATGGACCACGGCAACCGCTCGCTCGAAGATCAAAAGCTGGTCCAGCGCATCGCCGCCGACGGCATGGCCCTCACCGTCTGCCCTTTAAGCAACCTCAAACTCTGCGTCGTCAAGGATATGCACGATCATCCTTTGAAAAAGATGCTCGACCTCAATATCAAGGCGACGATCAACTCCGACGACCCGGCCTATTTCGGCGGCTATATGAATGAAAACTACAAAGCCGTCGCCCACGCCCTGAACTTAAGCAAGCAGGATCTTGTCACGCTGGCCAAAAACAGCGTCGAGGCGAGTTTCCTCCCGGCGGGCGAGAAGACAGCGCTGACGCGCAAGATCGAAACCTACGCGCAGGCGGCGCCCCCGGCCCTTGGCTGATATCGGCATCATCGGCGGCGGTCCGGCGGGGCTGATGGCGGCGGAAATCCTGGCGCAGGCCGGACATGCCGTCACGGTGTATGAGCGGAAACCCTCGCTTGGCCGCAAATTCCTGATGGCGGGACGCGGCGGCCTCAACCTCACCCATTCGGAGCCGCTGGACGCTTTCCTCACCCGCTACGGCCCCGCGGCGCAGGCTTTAAGCCCCTGCATTCACCGCTTTCCCCCTGACGCTTTAAGAGCATGGTGCGAAGGGCTGGGGCAGGAAACCTTCGTCGGATCGAGCGGGCGGGTCTTCCCCAAAGCCTTCAAGGCCTCGCCCCTGCTGCGGTCATGGATCGCGCGGCTTGACGGTCTTGGCGTGCGTTTTGCGATGAGCCGGGAGTGGACCGGGTGGGATTCCTCCGGCGCCCTCGCCTTCCGCGCACCGGACGGTGCGATTGAAACCGCCCGCCCTGCCGCCGTGCTCCTTGCCCTTGGCGGCGCATCGTGGCCGAAACTGGGGTCGGATGGCGGCTGGGTTCCGCTTCTGGCGGCACGCGGCGTTCCGGTCGCGCCGCTGCGCCCCGCCAATTGCGGCTTTGTCGTGCCGTGGTCGCCTGTGTTCCGGGACAAATTCGCAGGCACGCCTTTAAAGACCATTACCCTTACCTTCGCGGGGAAAACCGTCCCTGGCGAGATCATGATCGCGGAAAACGGGATCGAAGGCGGCGCGGTCTATGCCCTCTCCGCCGCGCTCCGCGATCATGTGCTTGAACAGGGCAGCGCCGTTGTGCAGATCGACCTTCGCCCCGGCCTGAGCCGGGAAAGCCTTTTGGAAAAACTCTCCGCGCCGCGCGGCGGGCAGTCTTTCTCCACATGGATGCAAAAGGCCGCGGGCCTTGCGCCGGTCGCGATCAGCCTGCTGCGCGAAACGGACCCCGGAATCGCCGCGAAAACGCCGGACGCTCTGGCCGGGGCGATCAAATCCCTGCCCCTGCGCGTCATTGCCCCGTTCCCGATCGACCGGGCCATTTCCACCGCCGGGGGGATCGCCCTGACGGCGCTGGACGGAAATTTTATGCTCACAGACCTGAGGCCAGCTTTGCCACGGGTTTCTGCGCCGCCCACGGGGTGATCGACTGGCTGGGCCACTAGCGCGGAACTTATCTCCCTGCACAGGCGTTCTCCTTTGCAAGAGCGCCAAAGCAATAAAAATTATCAAAAGGGAGGCTATCGTGCGTCTTACGGAATTTCTGGCCGCTATTGCCATTACCCTCTTTGCCGTCAGCGCCGTCTATGTGCAGGACGCCATCAGCAACCGCGAATCCCTCACGGTGCCTTCTGGCCGGATCATGATGACCGAATATGACTTCAACGCCATGCTGCTTGACGATGAAGGATACCGTGTCTGGGACGCGGAGAAAGAAGCGGACGAAGCGATGATCAGCGCCATCCCCGACCCGGCAGGGTCACGTTTCCGCTGATTTACGCGCCCGCTGGCTTTCGGATTTAAGCTGGCCGCAGGCGGCAAGGATGTCGCGGCCACGCGGGCGGCGCACCGGAGCGTCGTAACCCGCGCGCTCGAGGATCGCGGCAAAGGAATTGATCCGCTCCGGCAGCGAGCATTCAAAGCCGCTCCCCTCCCAGCCGTTGAACGGAATCAGATTGATCTTGCACGGAATCCCGCGCAGCAGCGTCGCCAGTTCCTGCGCCTGCTCATCCGCGTCGTTCACGCCCTTCAGCATCACATATTCGAACGTGATCCGCCTCGCGATGCTGACGCCCGGATAGTTTCGGCAGGCCTCCAGCAATTCCGCCAGCGGGTATTTGTTGTTGATCGGCATGATGCTCGAGCGCAGCGCGTCATTGGGCGCGTGCAGGGAAATCGCCAGATTGACATTAAGCTGCTCTCCGCATTCAACAATCTGCGGCACGACGCCGGAGGTGGAGAGCGTGATCCTTGGCCACGTTCTGGTAGTTATAGAGCGGCTCGCCCATGCCCATCATCACGATATTGGTGAGGTCGCGCCCTTCGCCCGATACGGCTTTCTCCCCCGGCTTCGGCCATTCGCCCAGCATGTCCCGCGCATGCATGATCTGCTGCAGGATTTCATGAGGGCCAAGATTGCGGACCAGCGGCTGCGTTCCCGTATGGCAGAATTTGCAGGTCAGGGTGCAACCGACCTGCGAGGACACGCACAGCGTCCCGCGCTCGGCCTCGGGGATGAACACGGCCTCGATCTGCTGCCCGTCCGCCATGGCGAGCAGCCATTTGATCGTGCCGTCGGATGATTTCTGTTCGGTAACGACGGAGGGACGTTCAATGGAATATTTTTCCGTCAGCAGCGCCCGCATGTCCTTGGGCAGATTGGCCATGGACTCGAAATCGCGCGCCCCGCGGTGATAAATCCAGTGCCAGACCTGCTTGGCCCGGAAACCCGGCAGGCTGTGCGCGGCAAACGTCGCCTGCATCTCGGCCAGCGACAGGCCGATCAGGGCGACGCGCCCGGCGGCATCGGTGCGCGGGGCGGCAAAGGAGCTGGCGTGCGAAGAAACACTCATAATCTGAATTCCCGTAAAATCGGCTGGACAGTATCATAAATAGGCCCGGAAAAGCAAAAAACCCGCCGGTAAGGGCGGGTTTTCCGTTTGTGGCCCTGTTGGGGGCGCAAAAACTTACTTGCCGACGGCTTCTTTGAGTTCTTTTGCCGGGCGGAAAGCGATTTTCTTTTTCGCCGGGATTTTGATGGCTTCGCCGGTTGCCGGGTTGCGGCCCATGCGGGCGGCGCGCTTGCGAACTTGCAGAATGCCAAGGCCAGCCATACGGATACGGTTGCCTTTTTTCAGGTTTTTGACGAGGTGCGCAACCAGATCGTCCATGATCAGGTTGGTTTGTTTTTTGGTCAGCTCATGCTTTTCAGCCAGTTCCGCTGCAATCTGCTTCAGCGTCACGGTCGGTGCCGTGGTGGAGGTTTTGGTTGCGGCGGCGGCTTTCGGGGCTGCTGCTGCTTTCGGTGCTGCTTTCGCTGCTGTTTTCGTAGCCATAGCTTTCGAACATCCTTTATGGGTTAAGTTTTTCCTGCCGCCGCTTCGTCTGGCCGCATATCAGGGAATCGTAAGAAACCCTTATATTGCAGGCAGAATCGCGCCGACAGACAATCCATATACAATACAGTTTACAGAGTTTGTCGATATGTATTTTTCGTTTTCACCTTATTTTGCAGGGTTTTTTGCATTTTTTTGCGCTTTTCCCCAAGAAAGTAGATGCGGACAGCGCTGCAACGGGGATGAAACAGGCCTGAAAACCCTTTTAAAACCGCATGCCGCGCGAATCACCCCGTGGGGCGATTCGCGTTGAAGCGGCGCTTGCGCCCGGCGGCAGGTTTGCTACGCTGCCGCCATGAGTATTGAAAAGGACGTCATCGAGCATTACAGCCGCGGCGGGTTGATGGACGCGATCCAGCAAGCCTTGCTGGCCGCCGGAAAGAACCTGGCGGCGCTGACGCAGGACGATCTTGGCGGCATCGATGAAATGCATGTCGGCGGGCGGCCCGCGACGGCGCATCTTCTCACCTATCTCCAGTTCCGGCCCCATCACCATATCCTTGATGTCGGCGCGGGGCTGGGCGGCGCAGCGCGGCTGCTGGCCTCCCGCACCAAGGCGCGGATCAGCGCCATCGACCTGACACCGGAATATTGCAGCACCGCCAAAACCCTGACCGAGCTCACGGGCCTTGGCGATTATATTCTTTATTATGACGGCAGCGCCCTGTCCCTGCCGTTCGAGGATTTGACCTTCGACGGGGCCTATACCATTCATACGGCCATGAACATTCAGGACAAGGCCCGGCTCTACGCCGAAATCCACCGCGTCCTGCAACCCGGCGCATATTTCGGCATCTATG
>JACPDM010000078.1:0-7485 GCA_016184045.1 Micavibrio aeruginosavorus
GGCGGTGCTGGTCGCGTCCGAAGATTATGCGAAAAAACACAATCTGCCGGTCATGGCGCGGATCGTGTCCATTGGCGTTGCCGGATGTAACGCGGAAATCATGGGCATCGGCCCGGTTCCCTCCTCGCAAAAGGCGCTGGCCCGTGCCGGCCTTTCCATGAAGGATATTGATATTGTCGAGCTCAACGAAGCCTTCGCCGCGCAGGCGCTTTCGGTCGTGAAAGAGCTCGGGATCGATCAGGCAAAGCTCAATCTTGACGGCGGCGCGATTGCGCTGGGCCATCCGCTCGGCGCGTCGGGTGCGCGCATTACCGGAAAACTTGCCCCCTTGCTGCAGCGGGAAAAGAAAAAACGCGGCCTTGCCACGATGTGCATCGGCGGCGGGCAGGGCACCGCCCTCATTCTGGAGGCAGCCTGATTCCGGCCCATGAGCGATTCATCCCTTCCCAATCCTTATGGCCAGACGCCGGACGGCGCCGATCTCGACAAGATCGGGCGGACGTTTCTCGATCACGTGAAAAGCCTGACGCAAAAGGCGGCAGAGGTTTATGACGATGACGCGGTTCGTGCCGAGGAAAAGGCCCTGCGCGATTCCTTCCCGCCGTTCTTCGATCTCACGCTTTTGTGGGTGAAGAACGAAATGGCCCGCTCCGGAAGGGAGGCTGGACACCCCGATGCGACGAAACTCAAGACCGAAGCCAAATCCGTGCTGCGGGTCTTGCAAGGCAATATCGTCGATTTCGCCGTCGTCGCCATGCATATCAACCGTTATATGACGCTGGTGCGCGAAGAAATCAAAAAGACAGACGCCAAAAGCATTTCCTATAGCGGAAACAAAAAAATCAAATGGACCGGCGATACGGGGCTGATGCTCGGGCGCAACAAGAAACGCAAACAGGAAATCGACCTCCTCAATAAAAAATTCACGGAAGGCCTGCCGCTTCTGGCGCAGGCGGAAGGGGATCTGGCGCGGTTCGAATCGCAGCTTGCCGGGGTCGTCAGTCGCGAGGACGCCGAAAAATTTTCCAGTGGTTTCCGCGCGGGGCTGCGTATCAGCAATTATGCGCGTGCGCGCAGCATTCTGGCTGAAATAAAAAAAACTTCGCCCAAATTCACGCTTGATCGCAAGGCGGCGGAGGCGGCGCTGGCTGATACCGCGCGCGCCGGGGAGAATATCGTTAAATTCTTTGAAAAGAACGCCGACAACCTGCGCAGCGAAGACGGCAAGGTTTTCATGACCGCATCGGAACTGCGGATCGTGCAGGATTCCCTGAACGCGGAAGAGCGGAAAATCCGCACCTATATCGTCAAATACAACTTGCCTTATATGGAATACAAACTCGAAAACCTCGAACTCTTGCGCGACAAGCTCCTCGTCATCGGCTCGCTCGAGGGGCTGATGACACTTTATCTGCGTTTGCTGGCGGGGCTCGCAAGGCCGATGAAAAAGCTCGAGGATGTCCGCCTTTACGAAGCCGAAGTGATAGGGCCGATCAAATTCATGCAGGGCGGGCATTTCGAGGAAATCAAGAAAATCCAGGAAGCCGCCGCCAAAACCGTCGCTGAATTCCGTGTCGTGCGCCTTGAGTACCAGAACGAACTCGACAAGCTCCTGACCGAAACCGGAGAGGAGCAGCTCAAGCAGGGGTTGGCGGAGATATGATTTCACAAGGAGAATATCATGACGATCAATAAAGTTGCGGTCATCGGCTCCGGCGTCATGGGCTCCGGCATCGCCGCGCAGATCGCCAATGCCGGGGTTCCGGTGGTGCTGCTCGATATCGTGCCGAAAGACGCGAAAGACCGCACGGCGCTCGCCAAAGGCGCGATCGACAAGATGCTGAAGGCCGATCCCGCGCCGCTGATGGTCCCGCGCAATGCGAAACTGATTACGCCGGGGAATATGGAGGACGATCTTTCCCTCCTCTCCGATTGCGACTGGATCATCGAGGTCGTCCTCGAGGATTTGAAAATCAAGCACGCCACTTACGAGAAAATTCAAAAGCACCGCAAACCCCGATCGGTCGTATCCTCCAACACCTCGACCATACCTTTGCATCTGCTGACGGAGCCGTTCGGCGACGCGCTGGCGCGCGATTTCATGATTACGCACTTCTTCAACCCGCCGCGCTATATGCGCCTTCTCGAACTGGTGACGGGGCCGAAGACGCGGGGCGATGCGGCGGCGGAGATCACGCGTTTTTGTGACATCAATCTTGGCAAGGGCGTGGTCAAATGCCACGACACGCCGGGCTTCATCGCCAACCGTCTCGGCGTTTTCTGGCTGCAGGCGGCGATCAACGAGGCGTTCAATACCGGCATTTCCATCGAAGCTGCCGATACCGTCATGGCCAAGCCCGTCGGCATTCCCAAGACGGGCGTCTTCGGCCTCATCGACCTTGTCGGCATCGACCTGATGCCGCATCTGGCGGAATCGCTGCTCTCGACCCTGCCGCAGGATGACGAATACCGCCGTATCTATGCCGACTATCCGTTCATTCACGGCATGATCGCCGCTGGATATACGGGCCGCAAGGGCAAGGGCGGGTTTTACCGCCTCGACCCGAACGGCAGCGGCGCGAAGAAGGCCAAGCAGGCGCTCAAACTCGACAAAGACCGCTTTGATGAAAGCGCGAGCTACGCCGCCGCCGACAAGCCCAAACTCGCCTCCGCCGATGCCGGAAAGGCGGGGCTGAAGGCCGTCGTCACCACCGACGATATCGGCGGAAAATATGCGTGGAACGTCCTGAGCCAGACGCTCTCCTATGCCGCCTCGCTGGTGCCGGAGATCGCCGATAACATCGCCGATGTCGATGAAGCCATGCGCCTTGGCTATAACTGGAAATACGGCCCGTTCGAGATGATCGACGCGCTCGGCCCGCAATGGTTCGCGCAAAAACTGGCCGAAGCCGGAAAGCCCGTTCCCGCCTTGCTGAAACAGGTCGGCGCGGGCACGTTCTATAAAGTCGAAAGCGGCAAGCTGCATTATTTCGGCACGGACGGAAAATATCGCCCCGTCCTTCGCCCTGAAGGCGTCTTGCTGCTGCGCGATCTCAAACTGTCTTCGCAGCCGATCTATAAAACCGCCTCCGCCGCGCTCTGGGATATCGGCGATGGCGTCGTCTGCGTCGAATTCACCGGCAAGATGAACGCCCTCGACGATCAGGTCTTCGATGTCTATCACCATGCGATCAAGCTGATCGGCGACGGCAGCGGCCAGTACAAGGCCATGGTGATCTATAACGAAGGCTCGCTTTTCTCCGCCGGGGCCAATCTTGGCCTTGCGATTTTCGCGATGAACATCGCCCTCTGGCCGCAGATCGAAGAGCTGATCGCGGGCGGTCAGCGCGCGTACCGCGCCTTGAAATTCGCGCCGTTCCCGGTGGTTGCGGCCCCCTCCGGCATGGCGCTGGGCGGCGGGTGTGAAATTCTCCTTCACGCCGATCATGTGCAGGCCCATGCCGAAACCTATTGCGGCCTCGTCGAGGTCGGCGTCGGCCTCATTCCCGGCTGGGGCGGATGCAAGGAAATGATCCTGCGCTTTCAGGAGCGCGAGCGCGAACAATACGACAAGGCCACAGGCGGCCAGAAACTCTGGCTGACCACCAAAAACACGCCGATGGGCGCGGCGCGGCAGGCCTTTGAAGTCATCGGCACGGCCAGGGTGGCGAAGTCGGCGGCGGACGCCAGGGAAATCGGCTATTTCCGCGCCAGTGACGGCATCACCATGAACCGCGACAGGCTTTTGTTCGACGCGAGGCAAAAGGCCATCGAACTGGCAAAGAATTACAAGGCACGCGAGCAGGTCAAGGATCTGCGCCTGCCGGGGCCTTCCGGCAAATACGCTCTGGACATGGCGGTCGCCGATCTGCGCAAGTCCGGGAAGGCCTCGCCCTATGACGTTGTCGTCTGCGACCTTCTGGCGCGGGTGCTCTCCGGCGGGCAGAAGGGCGACTGGACCAATCCGCAGTCGGAGGACGACGTTCTGAAACTCGAGATTGAAGAATTCATGAAGCTGGTGCGCAACCCCGGCACGATGGCGCGGATCGAGCATATGCTCGAAACCGGAAAACCGCTGCGGAATTCAACCCATGGCAACAGATCGCATCACCATCGGTGCCATCACCGGACACACGGAGCAGAAAATCGATCTGCTCCTCAAATACGCCAACCGCCACGGCTTGATCGCCGGGGCGACGGGCACGGGCAAGACCGTGACCCTGCAAGGTCTGGCGGAGGGGTTCTCCGCCGCGGGCGTTCCGGTGTTTCTCGCCGACGTGAAGGGCGATCTCTCCGGCCTCGCGCAGCCCGGGGCGATGCAGGATTTTCTGGTCAGGCGGGCGCAGGATATCGGCCTTGAAGGCTATGCGCCGCAGGCCTTCCCGGCGGTGTTCTGGGACCTCTACGGCGAAAAGGGCCATCCTTTAAGGACGACTCTGGCGCAGATGGGGCCGCTCCTCCTCTCCCGTATGCTCGGCCTCAACGAAACGCAGGAAGGCGTCGTGACGATCGCTTACCGCGTCGCGGCGGCGGAGGCGCTGCCGCTGCTCGATCTCAAGGACATGCAATCCCTGCTGGCGATGCTCAGCGAGCGCGCCGGGGAACTCTCCGCGCGCTACGGCAATATCGCCGCCGCCAGCGTCGGGGCAATCCAGCGCAAATTGCTGACGCTCGAGGATCAGGGTGGCGCGCATTTCTTCGGCGAACCGTCGCTCGACTTAAACGACTTCATGCGCGGCAGCGCAGACGGGCGCGGGAATATCAATATCCTTGCGGCCGACCGCCTGATGCAGGCGCCAAAACTCTACGCGACGTTTTTGTTCTGGATGCTCTCCGAGCTGTTCGAGGTCATGCCGGAAAGCGGCGATGCCGAAAAACCGAAACTGGTATTCTTCTTCGACGAAGCGCATTTGCTGTTTGGCGACGCACCCAAACCCCTCCTTGAAAAGATCGAGCAGGTGGTCCGCCTGATCCGCTCCAAGGGCGTCGGGGTTTATTTCATCACGCAGGATCCCGGCGACGTGCCGGATTCGGTGAGCGCCCAGCTCGGCAACCGCATCATTCACAATCTGCGCGCCTATACCCCGCAGACGCAAAAAAGCGTCAAGGCGGCGGCGCAGACCTTCCGCCCCAATCCGGACCTTGATATCGAGGCCGCCATCACCGCCCTTTCCACCGGGGAGGCGATCGTCAGCCTGCTTGAGGACAAGGGCATCCCCGGCATGGCGCAGCGCGTTCTGATCCGCCCGCCCGCGTCCCTGCTCGGGCCCGCCTCCGAAGACACGCGGCGCCAGATCATGGCGGCAAGCCTGTTCGGGCGGCTCTACGGCCAGACGATTGACCGCGAATCCGCGCATGAAATCCTCTCAAAGCGCATGGCCGCCCGCCCCGCGGGGGAAGCCGCCGCGAAACCTGAAAAACGCGGCTCCACGCGGCAGGGTTACGGCGAGACCTTGATGAAATCGATGCTGCGCCAGGCCGGAAACGCGGTCGTGCGCGAAGTCATCCGCAGTGTCAAAAACGGCCTGAAAGGCGGGCGCTAGGATGGGCTGGTTCGGCAAGGACAAGAACGAAGGCAAGGAAAAGCCGCCCGCGTCCGTACCCGCAGCGGAAACGGCGGAGCAGAAAAGCGCCCGCATCCGCGCCGAAGCCATGGCCAATGCCCGCGCCGCGCGCGAACGCCTTGGCGACGACACCATCCAGAAAATCGCCGAAGCCTTGCGCGAACAATCCGCCGGAAAACAGGCCCGCGACAAAATCCGCGACATGGACAAGGCCCGCGTCGCGGAACACCTCAAATCCCTGCTCGAAGACAAATAGGCGGCTGCCGCGTAAAAAATAGGAATTGTTTCACGTGAAACAATTCCTATTTTTTTGTTCCCTGCCCCGATCCTTCAGTTCGTTCGTCGTTTTTTTAAACGGCATGGGCATGCAGCCGCCTCTTGAATTCTTATCGCCGGACAGGGAAGGCCGCATTTTACAAGGGTATTATAGGCATATATTCCTTTATCTGTCAAGGGTAAGGGGGTGCGGCCTTTCGTGTCCATCCGCGGTTAAAATGAAAAAGGCAGGTTTCAATTGAATCTGCCTCCATTGATTAACCCCATTGATTATTTTTTTTGCTTCAGGCTTGGCTTTCTAAATCTTGTTCCGTATAGCCATGATGGGTCTAATATGACTTCTGGCAATTTTTTTGGCGCGGCCACCTTTGGTGCGCTAGAAAATTCGATAGCAGAACCACCCAAAGAAATTTCCTTTAATTGATCGCTAAAGAAAGAAACATCTCCAAAGTAGTTTGGATAGGCTTTTTTTAGGTTTTTTATTTTATCGACCTCCACCAAAACTATGACATCCTTTTCCTTATCTCTCAGTTCGGCCTCAATCTGGTCAAGTGAGGATGTTGCAGTAGCAGTCTCTCTGTGCGGTTCAACATAGACCTTCTTTTCAATATAATCATAGCGAATGAGATAGTGTTTTGGCGTGTAATCAGGCGACAAGGGCGCGTCTGTCCCCCGAACCCCATTGTTAATGCTTTCTAAGAACATTACAGCGTCCAGTGATTTTACAAGATTTCTTATTTCGGCTTTTCGTTGTGCGGGGTCAGGAATGCCAGACGGTATTGGGCAGCCTTCAGTCGAAGCAAATTCAGCAGACATGAGCTTAAAAAGCCTTAACCAGTCTTGATCTCCCTGATTATTCTTTAGCTCTTCCCCTATAAATAGTCCGACTGCCTCTATAGCTGTTGCCCAAGAATGTTGGAGTTTTGTTCTAATTTGAAGTTCTATCCTCTTGCCATCATGTATATCAGTTTTTCGCCCCTTGTAGCGAAAGATCATGTGGTGGCAGCGATAACCGTCCTCTTTAGGGTTATCAATATATGCCGCTTCTTTTAACCCACTGTTGGGAAGTCGATCTTTTAAAATGGCGATTAAAGACCGTACTTCTGAAATATTGGATAAAATGGCCCTACATCCGCCGAGGTCTTGAAGTTGATCTAGGCCGGATACAATTTCTGGTCGTCGAAGTTTTGCCCGTATGGACTGCATTCTTTTTAATCTGGCGGCTGTAATGCCGTCAAAATTATTTGCCCTCATATATGCGCTAACTGCTCCGCGAACGCTTTTCATGGGAAAAGCATGCGCATCCCGCCAACTATTTGCAATCAAGAAGGCATCCTGTAATTCCTGTGGCGGGGTGCCGCTAAAAAATAGATCGTCTGCCGAGATTATTTGTCCGGCTCGTTCAATCGCATTCCGACTGAAATCGGTTGCGGGGTAGCTAGCCACATTAGCCTCCCAAAGTTCGATATGATGAGAATCATTATCTAGCATGATTCGTCCCCTTTGGGTACGCAAAGCATAATATTGGGCATTCAATGTGGCAGCTTCGATTGAAGCGATCTGGATTCCGGCTTGCGCCGGAATGACGGGTCAGGACATGGCAGCTGGGGGTGATTTTGTATGGGGCGCGGGGCCTAGAGCGGCT
>JACPDM010000078.1:7497-8630 GCA_016184045.1 Micavibrio aeruginosavorus
GGCCCAGAGATGTTCGAACTGGCGGCGTTCGTAATCGGCGAGGTTGGCGTTGCGGATGATGATGACTTGCTGCTTGTCGAACAGCATGATCGCAAAGCAGTTGTGATAGATGAAGGACGGCGTCGCGGCGGAGAACAGATCCGCGGGGATGCTGCGGTGCCATTCGGCGGGGCCGATGACGTCGCGGGGCTTTGTTCCTTCCTGCACCAGAATGCGCTGGCGCTTTCCGGCGGCGATAAGGCTCTCGATATTCTTCTGCACGGCGCGGCGCGTGTCGTCATCGACGATGCCGAAATCGACGCCGTTGATGAGGACTTCCTGCGCCCCGGTATGCAGCATGGTTTGCAGGTAGAGGGCGGGCATGCGCGCGGCGAAATCCGCGCCGCCGATGATTTCCATCCCGTCCGGGCGCTGGCGCACGCCGCCGTCGATGAACTCGATCCCCGCGCGGTCGAAGGCGGCAAGGATCCCCTCCATCGTGCTGTCATTGGGGCGGTGCCTGCCGGTTTCGATATTGGCGATCGCCGCCTGCGACAGGCCGCTTTCCTGTCCCAGATCGCTCTGGCTCCAGTCGATCAGGGCGCGCGCGGCGCGGATCTGGTGCGGGGTGATGATTGTCATTTTTATATCTCGCTGCTAATACTTAAAGATTGGCGCAAATCATGCAAGGAAAAGCGTATGGGTGCGGGGCCGCAGCAGGAAGTTTTGACGCCGGAATGCCGTTTTCTCAAAAGCGCGGATCCCGCGGAGATGCAGGACTGGCTGCGCCGCCTGCGCCTCAAGGCCTATACGCCCGGCTCCGGCTACAAGGTCGCGGATGTCCTGGCGATGCGGACGGCCAGCGGCCTTTTGTGCTTTGGCGGCGTCAATGTCGAATGCCTCGACCACCGACAGAGCGTCCATTCCGAGGAATCCGCCATCGCCTTCATGGTCACGGCGCTCGGCAAAAAGGCGGCGATTCATGAGGGATGGGTCATGGGCGCGCCGGGCCATCTGACGGCCCCGTGCGCCGATGCTCTCGCCGATCTCGTCTGCCGCCCCTGCGGCAATTGCCGCCAGCAGATCGCGGGGCTTGCGGTGGATGACGGGGCGGTCATTCATTGCCATGCGCTCAACGGGCAGGACAGCCCGCG
>JACPDM010000078.1:8669-14710 GCA_016184045.1 Micavibrio aeruginosavorus
ACCCGGATGCCAGCCGCGAGCGCGCGGCGATGCGCGGGGCGCTCGCGCCGGAAGACGCAGCCACCGTCATGGACCGGGTCATCCGCCGCCAGCCGATGACCCGCGAGGATATCGGCGCGTGGCTCGGCACGCTGGAATCGATTGACTACGCCAGCCGCGTCGCGCAGGCCGCGGTGATCGGGCTTGAGAACGGATTTTATGTCGCGGGCGTCAAGGTCGAGAACGCCGCCTATACGGGTTTGAGCGCCATGCAGGCGGCCCTTGGCATCGCCACGACGCATTTCGGGGCGATCAGCGTGCGGGAGATTTATACGCTCTCCCGCTCCCGCCGCGCCGGGGATCAGGCGGACCTGATTTACCCGCTCTCTTTGCCGTCCCTGCAGGGCCTTAATGAATTCGTCGCCAGCCGCGATATTCCCGTCACCCTCTTCACCGCCGCCGGGGCGTCGGTGTCGATGCGCTACGATCAGGCGGCGGAATGCTTTTCCAGTTTTGCCGCTCCGGCTTACCGTATCCGGGACGGGGTGCTGCAAAGCGCCTGAGTTATGGCAACACCCCTCTGTCTGATTTTATTAACCGGATTACGTTATAGTCGGGGCAAGAGATTCCGCCCCGCTTCGAGGAGATTCCCATGCCCGTCTATACCGCTCCGCTCGACAATATCCGCTTCGTCCTGCATGACGTTCTGAAAGCCGAAACGCTCTCCGCGCTGCCGGGATATGAGGAGGTCAGCAAGGATCTGATCGACCAGATTCTTGAAGAAGGTGCGAAGATCTGCGAGGAGGTCTTGTTCCCCCTGAACCAGACGGGCGACGCGGAAGGCTGCACCTTCGAGAACGGCGTCGTGCGCACGCCGCAGGGATTTAAAGACGCCTACACGCTCTTTGCCGGGGGCGGCTGGTGCGGGCTGGCCGCCGATCCGCAATATGGCGGCATGGGAATGCCCGCGACGCTCAACTGCGTTTTGCAGGAAATGATCTGCTCCGCCAACATGTCGTTCGGCATGTATCCGGGCCTGTCGGAAGGGGCTTATAACGCCCTGTTCCTGCACGGCACGCAGGAACAGAAGGACACCTATCTGCCCAATCTTGTCTCCGGCGAATGGTCGGGAACCATGTGCTTGACCGAGCCGCAATGCGGCACCGATCTTGGCCTCATCAAGACAAAGGCGGTGCCGAACGACGACGGATCCTTCAGCATCACCGGCACCAAGATTTTCATTTCCGCCGGGGAGCATGACCTCACCGGCAACATCATCCATCTGGTGCTGGCGAAACTGCCTGATGCGCCGGAAGGGGTGAAGGGCATTTCCCTGTTCGTCGTGCCGAAATTCCTGCCGAAGGAAGAAGGCGGCGCTTTCAAGCCGGGGGCGCGCAACGGCGTCTCCTGCGGCTCCATCGAACATAAAATGGGCATCCGTGCTTCGGCCACCTGCGTTATCAATCTCGATCAGGCCAAAGGCTGGCTGGTCGGGGAGAAGCACAAGGGGATGCGCGCCATGTTCACCATGATGAACGCGGCTCGCCTTGGCGTCGGGATGCAGGGGCTCGGCATCGCCGAAGTCGCCTATCAGAACGGCCTTGCCTATGCGCGGGAGCGCCTGCAGATGCGCGCCCTCGACGGCCCGAAAGCTCCGGACAAACCGGCGGACCCGATCATCGTCCATCCCGATGTGCGGCGGATGCTGCTGACCGGGAAGGCCGTGACGGAAGGCTGCCGCGCGCTGTCCTACTGGGTCGGCATGGCGCTCGACCGCGCCGAAAAACACGCCGATCCGGCGGAAAGGGAAGCGGCGGAGGAACTGGTATCGCTGATGATCCCGGTTCTGAAAGCCTATCAGACCGATATGGGATTCGAGATCGCGAACCTCACGGTGCAGATTTACGGCGGCCACGGCTATATCCGCGAGCACGGCGTCGAGCAATATGTGCGCGATTCCCGCATCGCCATGCTCTATGAAGGGACCAACGGCATTCAGGCCCTCGATCTCGTCGGGCGCAAGATGACGGCGCATATGGGGCGTTACCTGCGTCATTTCTTCCACCCGGTCGGCGATTTCATCGAATCCGGCATGGCCGATCCGCAGATGCAGGAATTCGTCGTGCCGCTGGCCAAGGCTTATTCCAAACTGCAACAGGCGACCGCGACCATCGCGCAAAAGGGCCTTAAAGACCCGAACGAGGCCGGGGCGGCATCGGTCGATTACCTGCGCATGTTCGCGCTGGTGTCGCTTGGCTATATGTGGTGCCTGATGGCGAAGACGGCGCAGGAAAAACTGGCCGCGGGCGCGGATGGACGCGCGGCGTTTTACGAGAGCAAAATCCACACCGCCCGCTTTTTCTTTGAAAAACTCCTGCCCGAGGCCGATGCGCGCTTCAAGGCGATCACGGCGGGCGGCAAGACCCTGATGGCGCTGGAGGCGGCGAATTTCTAGCACGGCGATTATCGACGATCTGACGGCGCGGGGATTTTCGGTGCAGCCGGATTTCTTTCCCCCGGACCTGATCGCGGAGCTGCGCCGCGATCTCGAGGCGCATCAGGTGGCGGGAGAGATGAAGCAGGCGGGAATCGGCCGCGGCGCGCAACTTTCCGTGCAGCCCGATATCCGTAACGACGTTACCTTGTGGCTGGACGGGGAGAGCGGGGCGCAGAACGAATATCTGCGCCTGATGGACGCCTTGCGCGTCGATCTCAACCGGGTCTTGACGCTGGGGCTGTTCGATTTCGAGGCGCATTATGCTCTCTACGAGGCAGGCGGGTTTTATAAAAAACATGTCGATGCGCTCAAAGGGCAGCGCAACCGCGTCGTTTCAACGGTTACCTACCTCACCCCCGGCTGGCGGGAGGAGGATGGCGGGCATCTTGTCCTGTATGATGAGCATGACCGCGAGTTGCAGCGCATCCTGCCGCTTTCCGGACTTCTGGCCGTTTTTATGAGCGAAGAGATTCCGCATGAAGTCCTGCCGCCGCGCCGCGCCAGAAGCAGCATTGCGGGGTGGTATCGTTGTCGTTCCGAGTAGAAGGAGAACATTATGTCGCTTGAATCCGTTACCGAAAGAATTACCCGAAAACTCGGCCGCGCCGCAGGGTTTGGCGCACGCGCCAAATTCGATTTCGGCGATGACGGGCGCATTTTCGTCGATGCGACTGAGGACCCGCCCGCGATCAGCCATGACGACAACGACGCCGATGTCACGCTGGTTTGCGGGATCGACACGTTCGAGGGGATCCTCGACGGCACGCAAGACCCCAATGTCGCTTTCCTGATGGGCAAGCTGAAGATCCACGGATCGATGGGGCTGGCGATGAAGCTCAACGCCATGCTTGAAGACTAGAAAGTCCCTAGAATTTCCAGGTCAGGCCCAGCGCGGCGATGCCGACATGGCCTTCTGTGTTCGCGCGAACTGTTGCAAAACCGGAATTGCGAGTGACGTTGATGGTTTCGCCAGCAATGTCGATATAGCCAGCCGCCATGTCGAGCGTCAGGCGATCCGACCACGCATAGCTGGCCCCGCCCGTCACCCACATCCGGTCGCCGTCTGGCGTGCGCGAGGTGCGGAATTCATCCACCGTCGGCGTCGGGTCGTACTGGAATCCCGTCCGCAGCGTCCATGAATCGCTGGCCTTGTATTCTGCCCCGACGGAGAAGGCGAGCGTGTTGTTGTAATTCTGCTCCGTTGCCGTGACGGCGACGCCGTCATCGCGCACCGGGGCGATGGTTTCAAACTGGCTCCAGCCGTACCATGTCGCCTGTCCCAGAAGTTTCAGGCGGCCGCCGACGTTCTGCGCGATGCCAAGGGTCGCGATGTCAGGCAGGTCGAGATCGGCCTTGGCGGCGGCATCGATGTTCCCGGCATTCAGGCCCTGCAGGATGACGCGGCCATCCAGCGTATGATGCATGGCGGTGCGGTAATGCGCGCCGATGACCGTTCCCGGGGCGGGCGTGATCTGCACCCCGGCGTTCATGCCGCAAGACCAGTCCTTGCCTTTGAGCACGCTTTCGCCGAAGGACGCGAAATTGCTGGCCGCCGATTTCAGCTCGGCCTTGGCATACTGGATATCAATGCCCGCGCCGACGGCGATTTGGTCCGAGAGCCTGACGGCGAACGCAGGAGCGATATTGACCGTGGTCAGGTCTGTTTTGGTGGAATCGTAACGCCCGAACCAGTCGTCGCCATAGTCGTTGGCAAGGCCGAACGGCGCATTGACGCTGAGGCCTGCCCAGACCCTGTCGTCAAGGGGATAGGCCACGGACAGTGTCGGGACCGGTGTCGGCGCATAGGGGTTTCCGCCGTCATCGCCGCCGACCGCGCCGACGCCGCCTGCGCCGGGGCCGTTGGCGTCAAAGGTCGATCCTGTATTGGTCAGGGTCGATTCCGGGGCCAGAAGGGAAACGCCGAACGTCATTTGCCCTTTTTCAAGCTGCGTCATTCCGGCGGGGTTGAAAAAGACGGTGCTGGCGTCGAGAGCGTTTGTCGTCGAACCGGAGAAAGCGTAGCCGAAACCGCTGATGGAGCTTTCCTGAATGTAAAACCCCGCCGCCCGCACCTCCGGCGCAAGGCCGATCAGGGCGGCGGCGGAAAAAAGACCAAGGCCAAAAGAAAGCGCGCGCTGCATCATAAATTCTCCCGTTCGGAAAGAATGCTTTTGGGGAACATTGTACGGCATTCTCCGGTCAAGCCAAAGGGGTGCGCCGGACATGCAGGGGTATTTTGTGAATAAGCGAAGCTGGCGGAAGGCTATCGCGCCAGCGCGTTCTGAAGCCCTGCGGCAATCTCTGCGGCTGTGCTGTCCATGCCGTAGAGGTCGATCAGGGTGCCGTCCGGCGCCATCAGGTAGATGTAAGATGTATGATCCATGGTGTATTCGTTCATCGCCGGATCCTCCACCTTCCGCGCATAGATGCGATAGGCTTTCAGGGCCGCCTGCACGTGCTCCGGCTCTCCGGTGAGACCGATCAGGCGCGGGTGGAACGGTTTGACATACGCCGCCATGACGGGCTGCGTATCGCGTTCGGGGTCGATGGTAATGAAAATCGGCTGCACCCTGTCCGCAAGCGGCCCGATCTTGCTCAGGGCGACATTCATCTTCTGCAATTCCGTCGGGCAGATGGCCGGACAGAAAGTAAAGCCGAAATAGATCAGGAGATATTGCCCGGCGAAATCCTTGTCCGTGCGGGTGGCGCCGTTATGGTCGATCAAGGTGAACGGCCCGCCGACGGCGCTTCCCGCGACGGGCGCGGGGCGGGAGTCGCGGCCCGGCTTGCGGTCCTTCTGGACGGCGGTCCAGGCAAGGCCGAGGCTAAGGGCCAATCCGATGACAAGGGCAAGTGCAAGCCGCATAAAACGTGTTTTCATGAGGCCTGTCCTAGCATGCCGCCGCTGCCGTGAAAAGAGGCCCGGCAAGGAGGATGCCGGGCCTTCAAGTTTGTCAAGGAACGGAGGAGAAAAGTCCTAGATAACGTCCAGCATCTTCGCCACCAGCGGATGACGAACGATGTCGGTCTGGGCCAGGCGGATGACGGCGATGTCTTCCACCTGTTCCAGCTTGCGGGAGATCGGCGCAAGTCCCGATATTCCCTCAAGAAGGTCGCTCTGGTCCGGGTCGCCGGTAATGACCATGGTCGAGTTCCAGCCAAGCCGGGAGAGCAGCATTTTCAGTTGCGCGTAGGTGCAGTTCTGCGCTTCGTCGATGACGACGAAGGCGTTGTTGAGCGTACGCCCGCGCATGAAGCCGACAGGCGCGATCTCGATCGTGCCGTCCTCAAGATATTGGCGCACGCGCTTTCCGCCCATGCGGTCGCCCAGCGCATCGTAAAGCGGCCGCAGATACGGGGCCATTTTCTCCTGCATGTCGCCGGGCAGGAATCCAATCGATTCGCCTGCTTCCATCGCCGGGCGGGAAAGGATGATGCGCTCGATCTTTTCTTCCTCCAGCGCCTCGACCGCTGCGGAGATGGCGAGATAGGTTTTTCCTGTCCCGGCGGGACCGATGGCAAGCGTGAGATTGTGGCTGGCGATCGCATCCATCAGGCCCTGTTG
>JACPDM010000074.1:0-3207 GCA_016184045.1 Micavibrio aeruginosavorus
TTCTGCGCGGATTAAAACCGCGCGCATGGCCGGCGGACGCCCCGGCGGCGGCCTTGATGCCGAACAAAAACCGCGCCACCGGCGGACTGCATTCCTTCTGGATCGGAACGGGCCTTGATTCAGGCCGCGGTATTGAACTTGCCAATACATTGCAACAGCAAGGCGGCCTGACCTATATGGAGCCGGACGCCACCGCCCGGCCGCTGCTCCTCATTCCCCGCGGCGCAAGCGCGAAAGGCCTGAGCGTCGCGCTTCAGGCCGCGCCGGGATTTCCCGCCGCCATGCCGGTGACGATTGACGCCCTTGGCGCTGACGGGCGCGTGCTGGACCAGAAGACGATGACCCTGAACGCCAACTCTCTGCCGATGGACGTGACGTTCGAACTCCCCGACGCGCTGCGCGGGCAGGCTGGGCAACTCCGCATCACCGGGCGCGACAGCCCCGGCGCGGTTGTTTTACTGGAAGATCTTTTCAACCGCAAAAGCGTCGGTCTTGCCGCCGCCAGCACCGAAGGCAGCCGCACGCCCCTGATCGATTCCGGGTATTACATCCAGCGGGCTCTGGAGCCTTTTGCCGACCTGCATAACGGCGACGTCGAAACCCTCCTCAAGATCAAGGGGCTGTCCGCCATCATCCTGCCCGATATCGGCGCCCTGCCGCCCGCGACCCTTGAAGCGTTGGAAAACTGGGTGCGCAAGGGCGGGTTGCTGCTGCGCTTTGCCGGACCGAACATGAGCAATGCCGAAAATTTCCTGACCCCGACGCCGCTACGCCAGGGGGAGAGGGCGCTGCAAGGCGGGCTGACATGGGAAAAACCGCAAAAAATCGCCCCCTTCCCGCAAAGCAGCCCGCTTTACGGTCTCGCCGCCCCGGCGGACATCGCAGTCCATCAGCAAATTCTCGCCGAGCCGGTTGCCGATATGGAGAAAAAAACATGGGCGGCGCTGGAAGACGGAACGCCCCTCATCACCGCCACGGCGCTGGATCGCGGCCTGCTGGTGCTGGTGCATACGACGGCGACGCCGCAATGGTCGAACCTTGCCCTCTCCGGACTCTATGTGCAGATGCTCCAGCGGATCATCTCCTTAAGCGGGATGTCCAACCCTCTTGCGGTGGCCGACGGATCGCTGCAGCCTTTGAGCATCCTTGACGGCATGGGAGCCCTCAGCACCCCGGACAGCAGCACCCTGTCCATCGACGCTGTGAATTTCGAGAAGCAGAAAATAGACTCCTCGCACCCGCCGGGGATTTATGGCCGCAGTTTCGCACGCAAAACTTTGAATATCGGCGACCGGATCAAAAGCCTCAAACCCATGCCCGATCTCCCGGCAGGCGCGGCCCGCGCGGGATTTGACCGCCAGCCGCAAACCGATCTGATGCCGTGGGTTTTAAGCGCAGCCATGATTTTGTTCCTGATCGACTGGGCCATCATGCTGATCCTTCAGGGGTTCGGCACGGGCCGCCTTCGCCTTGCCTTGCGACACAGGGCGCCTGTATGCCTCCTTGCCTGCCTGCTTCTCCTCTCCGCTTCGCATCCGGCAAAAGCGCAGGAGGCCTCGCCAGAGGCCATAAAATATGCGGCATCCATACATCTTGCCTATGTAGAAACGGGCGCCCCGGCCATTGACAACACATCGCGCAAGGGGCTTGAAAACCTGTCTGCGGTCTTGCGCGACCGGACCTCTGTCGAACCGGCGGGCGTCGTCGGCATCAACCCGGAAACCGACGATCTTTCTTTCTTCCCGCTGCTTTACTGGCCGGTGACGCCGCAACAGGCGCAGCCCTCGCAGGCCATGCTGCACAACATCCAGTCTTATCTGGATCACGGCGGCACCATATTGTTCGACACCCGCGATTACGGCGTCGGAAGCCAGATCGGCGATGCCGCGCCGACCATCGGCGCGATGAATCTGCGCATCCTCACCGGCGGGCTGGACATTCCGCCGCTGGTGATCGCGCCGAAGGACCATGTGCTGACAAAATCCTTTTACCTGATGAAAACCTTTCCGGGGCGCTACGACAACGCCAGCCTGTGGGTCGAGGAACAAAGCGCGATCGGACGCGACGGCGTGTCTTCCGTCCTTGTCGGCGGCAATGACTGGGCCTCCGCCTGGGCGGGGGTCGGCCCAGCCGACGGCACGAACCAGCAGGAAATGGCCTTTCGCTTCGGCGTCAATCTGATGATGTACACACTGACCGGAAACTACAAAACCGACCAGGTTCACGTGCCGCATATCCTTGAAAGGCTCGGGCAGTAGCGATCATGATGCAAACCGCCGCGATCACCATTCACCTATCGCCGCTGCTGCCGGCCCCGCTGACGGCGGCGATGGTCGCATCCGTTCTGCTGCTGACGGCAATTTCTTTTTTCATCTTCAGGCGGGGCCTTCTTGGCCGCGTCTTTGTCGCATTAGCCTTTCTTCTGGTCTTGCTCAACCCGTCGCTGATGGAAGAGCAGCGCGAGCCCGTGAAGGATACCGCCGTCGTCGTTCTCGACCGCTCGCCCAGCCAGAGCTTCGGCGACAGGACGGCCACAAGCGACAATATCATGGCGACCCTGCAATCCGAGTTCAAGGATCTGGCGGATATTGACCTGCGGATCGTCAGCGCCGGGGAAAAGCGTGAAACCCGCCTGTTCGAGGCGCTGGACCGCGCCCTTGCCGATATCCCGGCGCAGCGCCGGGCAGGCGTTATTCTCTGACGGGGGAGCGCCATGAAATCGACCAGCAGCTCGTAATGCTTGAGGCCCCGTCCTACGGCATCGTCGATCAGACCATCACCGTCCGCTACCGCATCGAGGACCACGGCATCGCGCCGGGGCAGGACGATATGGCCACCGTCATCATTCGCGGCGGCGAAAAACCGGAGATGACGGTCGTTCCCGTCAACACCGACCAGACCGCGACACTGCCGATCCGCCACGCCGGACAGAACGTCTTTGAAATCGAAGCATCGCCCGTCGATGATGAAATCACCACCGCCAACAACCGCATGCCGCTTCTGGTCAACGGGGTGCGCGACCGGCTCAAGGTGCTTCTGGTCTCCGGGCGGCCTTACCCGGGAGAGCGCACATGGCGCGACCTCCTGACCTCAGACCCCGGCGTCGATCTTGTTCATTTCACGATTCTGCGCGAACCGGAAAAAGTTGACATCACCCCGCAAAATGAACTCTCGCTGATCGCCTTCCCCTTCCGCGAGCTTTTCGAG